>DATHMC010000404.1:0-4735 GCA_035487495.1 Undibacterium sp. | reverse complement strand
TGATAGGCCATGCGATGCTGAATGGCGATGCCGCCGCCAAGGGCGCGCACGCGGTCGATGTTTTTGGGGCTGATGGTTTCTGCGTGATCGAACATCCAATGCAAGCCATCGAAAGGGATATCGCGATTCACTTTTTCAAACACATTCAGCATGCGTTCGATGGATTCGTCATAAGTAGCATGCAAGCGGAACGGCCAGCGTTGGGATACCAGGTGACGCACGACTTTTTCCAGCTCGTCGTCCATGCCGGGCGCCAGGTCTGGGCGCGGCTCCAGGAAATCCTCGAAATCGGCCGCGGAAAACACCAGCATCTCGCCGGCGCCGTTGTGACGGTAAAAGTCTGTGCCTTGCCCAGGCGTGACCATGCCTGTCCACTTCTCGAAGTCTGCCAGTTCCTTGCCCTTGTTTTGCGTAAACAAGTTGTAGGCGATCCGTATCGTCAGCTGGTCATCGCGCGCCAGCTGGTCCACCACGGCATAGTCTTCCGGGTAGTTCTGGAATCCGCCGCCGGCGTCGATGGCGCTGGTCAGACCGAGGTGATTCAGCTCGCGCATGAATTGCCGTGTCGAGTTGACTTGCAATTCGCGCGGCAGGGTCGGGCCCTTGGCCAAGGTGGCGTATAGAATCATGGCATTCGGACGGGCGATCAGCATGCCGGTAGGATTGCCGGCAGCGTCGCGGACGATCTCGCCGCCAGGCGGATTCGGCGTGTCCTTGGTGTAGCCGACCACGCGCAGCGCTGCCCGGTTCAGCAATGCCCGGTCATACAAGTGCAATATGAATACCGGCGTATCGGGCGACGCAAGATTGATTTCATCCAAGGTCGGCATGCGCTTTTCAGCAAACTGGAATTCATTCCAGCCGCCGACGACGCGGACCCATTGCGGATTGGGTGTGCGCAGCGCTTGTTCTTTCAACATGCGCAAGGCATCGGCGAGCGAGGGTACGCCTTCCCAGCGCAGTTCGAGATTGTAGTTAAGACCGCCGCGGATCAGGTGCAGGTGCGAATCGTTCAGGCCTGGAATGACTGTGCGGCCGTTCAGGTCGATTACCCGGCTGGTGGCAGTGCGATGCCGCATCACCTCATCGGTATCACCCACTGCAAGAAATTTTCCATCCTTGATTGCTACCGCATTGGCTTGCGGCTTGCTCCGGTCCACAGTGTGAAAGCGTCCATTCGTCAGAATCAGGACGTCGGGAGTACCTTGCGAAGCCGGTGTTGAGATAGTTTGTTCCATGTGCTGCTCCATTAATGAACTATAGGAAAGAACGAGGGCGCACGATCAGCGCGTAGTTGTGCGGGCGGTAGCGGTTCGGATCGATTCATATCAGCCCCGGTGGACGAAGGGACGCTTGGGCACGGCGGCAATGGCCGGAAGCACGAAATTGCTAGCGGCTAGTTTATGCGTCGCTATCGCTTTAGACACGGACCAAAAGATCAGGTTTTTCCCCAAAAAACCTGATGGCTGAATTCCTGTCTGGCTAAACTGGCTACACTGGCCAAATGGCAGGGCGAATTGACGCGGCAATCAGTTACTATGTTCCGACGCTGCGGCTTGCCATCAGAGCTGGGCGAGGAATGTTGTAAAGCTGACGCCAGGAGAATGGACCCATGGATGCAAATCGCCGCAATCAATTACAAGGGATGAGCCTTGGCTGCGTCGCCGGTTATGTCGATACACTCGGATTCATTGCCCTGTTCGGGCTCTTCACCGCCCACGTTACAGGGAACTTTGTATTGATCGGCGCGGGATTGGCGGATCCGTCGCATGTCTCGATTCTTCTCAAGTTTTTGGCTTTCCCGGCCTTTATTCTCGGCGTCGCCGCCGCCCGCCTTTTGATTGCAGCCTCTGAAAGCCGAAGATGGCCGGGCCTGACGCTGGCGCTGAGTCTGCAGATGCTGCTGCTTTGCGGTTTCATGGTGTGCGGCTGGCTTGCCTCGCCGGTAGAGGCAGACGTCACACCGTTTGCGATGGCGGCTGGCCTGCTGGGCACCGCCGCCATGGGCGTGCACAGCGCGACCAGCAGGCTGTTGCTGTCGCATCTGGCGCCGACGTCGATGATGACCGGGAATGTGACGCAACTTGTGATCGACACGGTAGACGTACTGCGCGGCGCGGCGGACCAAACGGTCGGTGCGCGCTGTGCGAAATTCATCTGGCCTCTCGCCGCTTTTGGCGGCGGCGCGATTCTTGCCGCATTTGCCTATCTGGCGATCGGGTTCAGCGCCTTGCTTTTGCCGATTGCCATTTTATGCGGCATGATCATCGCGCAATGGAACCTGGGGCGGGTCCAGGCAGGCGCCGCATGAACAAGAGCCGGCTGGAGGCATTCAGCGACGGCGTGGTGGCGATTGCCATCACCATCATGGTCCTCAATCTGAAAATTCCGCGTGGCACCGGCTGGGGCGAGCTATCCGCGCTTGCGCCGCTGCTGTCCAGCTACGTGCTGAGCTTCATTTACGTCGGCATATACTGGGTCAATCACCATCATCTGATGCAACCGGTGAAAAGCGTCAACGGCTTGATTCTATGGGCCAACTTGCATCTCTTGTTTTGGCTGTCGCTGATCCCTTTTGTTACCGCCTGGGTCAGCGTGGATCCAACTGCTTCGCCGCCAGTGGCCATTTACGGGGTCGTGTTATTGATGTCTTCCTTCGCCTTCCTGCTGCTAGGAAAGTCACTGCTTGCAAAGGAAGGTGAACATTCTCGTCTGGCTCTTGCTCTCGGCAAGGGGAAAAAAAACCAGATTTCGATCGTCCTCTATTTCCTGGCAATATTGCTGTCCTTGTGGAGCGGCATTGCCGGTTTGCTGGTGTATGCGGCTGTGGCCGCCCTTTGGTTCCTGCCCGATCGGCGCATAGAAAATCTGCGCTGGGACTGAGTATGCCAGTCCCTTCCCAGCGCGCTTATGGCAGCGTTGCAATATAAGCCGACACCGATTTCATCTCATCCTCGCTCAGCTTGACCGCAACGCCTTTCATGACAGTTGCCAAAGGATTATTGAACTTTGGCGCATCGCGATAAACATGCAGTTGTTCCAGCGTGTAGCCTGCTGGTTGCGATGCAATGCGTGGAAACGCTGCCTGGCCATGCCCTTGGGCGCCATGGCAGCTGGTGCAGGCTGGTGCGCCAGCGATGCTTCCCTTGGTAAAGATGTACTTTCCTTTTTCTTCCTGCTCGTGATTTGATGGTGGCTGAGCTTTGACAGCTTGCGCGCCAAAATAGACGCCAAGGTCATGCATGTCGGCATCTGTCAGCGAGGCGGCGAAGCCCTTCATGATCGGGTTAGGCCGCTCCCCACTCTTGAAATTGGCTAGCTGCAGTTCCAGGTAAGCTGGCGCTTGCCCTGCCAGATTCGGATAGAGTGCAGGATTAGCCGTATTGCCAGTTATTCCATGGCATGCGGCGCAGGCTTGCGCCAGCTGGCGTCCGTGCTGGAGTGCGTTCTGTTGTTCTGCGGCCATGGCAGGCGCGGCGGCTAGCAGCAACGCACAGCAAGTCAGGCCGGTTGCCGCCAGAACGCAAAGAAGGGAAGGGGAATTATCGCGCGGGGAAGAAGTAGTCATGAGTTTTCCTGGTTTCTTTTTAAGATACGAGGAAAGCAGACTGAAATCTACTGAACGAAAGGTAGGGGAATTTGCGGATGCGGCAGCCGCTAAAAGCGTGGTCTGCCAATGCGGGCAGGAATAGGACGCGGCGATGTCAATTTTTCACTCAAGCGTCTAAATATCCGCGTCGCACGGCAATGGTGACCGCATGTGTGCGGTCGTTTGCTCCCAGCTTTGCAAGCACCGCGCTGACGTGGGCTTTCACGGTCTCTTCCTTGATCGCGAGTTGCCGCCCGACTTCTTTGTTGGTGTTGCCTTCGGCGACAAGCCGCAATACCTCTAGCTCTCGCCCCGACAGTGCGTCGCACGCAAAGTAGTCTGCGACTTCAGCGGCCAGTTCAGGTGGAATATATCGTTCACCTGCATGGACTGTCCGAATTGCCGTCTCCAGGTCCATGCGCAACGCGCCTTTAAACAGATAACCGGCGGCGCCAGCTTTCAGGGCCCGTCCAACTTGCGCGTCGCCCTTGTAGGAAGTGAGCACAATAATACGGGCGTTTCTATCCAGGGAGCGGATCGACATCATGGCATCGAATCCACTCAAGAGCGGCATCTGCAAATCCAATAGCGTGACGTCAGGCCGCAAGCGCAGGAACTGTTCGACCGCATCTTGCCCATTGCCTGCCTGCCCCGCCAGTTCGATGTGGTCAAAGCCGGCCAGCACAGCGACGATGCCCTCTCGCATTAAAACATGATCATCGGCGATCATCACCCGAATCGGTTGCGGCGAAGTTGTCGGCGGAGTTGCGGTCGGGGTTGTGGTCGGATTTGTCGTCATTAAGGGCTGGTTTCCCTGGTGGCTTTAAGAGAGCGGGTAAATGATATATCAATCATCTCATCAGATCTCGCGGCCTGGCGTAATTATGCAGCTGGATCAGGTCATCGGCTCTTGATTAAATGTCACGATGAATTTTCGGACAATACGTTTTGTCATACATTTAGATAGTGGTTTTCGATTTTCGGACGCCCTAACATGGTTGGAGATAGCACGCATATCCGCCCCCGGCCGCAGTTGCCAGGTGTGGGACAGAGCGCCTATCGCCTGAGCTAGCTGCATGTTCGCTATAGCGTCGACTTTACCAACTATGAATGGATCCCATCATGATGAACCCGAAACTTGAAGTA
>DATHMC010000403.1:0-7053 GCA_035487495.1 Undibacterium sp. | reverse complement strand
TCAATTCATGTCTAGTTCGATGTTGAGGCATGGAGAGATTCGTTTCGATGATCGCAAGGAAAGCCAGGGGTTAGTCATGCCATTCTTGGGGAGTGCATAAACTGAGCGTGTTTTGACGCGATCCAACAACATTTGAGCGTTTGGCGCACGATCCAAATTTGCCTGATCCCAGCCTCGACGTCTTGTCTGATATCGCTCTTTTTTGTTCATTACCACTACTTCGAGAGGAAGCATGCAATTTTTTGTTTTTGGTAGGAAAATGCTGACGAGCCGCGATAGAAATCCTGTCAAAATAGTCGGATGGCGTTTATCTTGCGAGCTTCAAACCCATAGGAGTATGCTTTAGCAGTCAGCGCGACGGACCTGAGGGAGTGCGGCAAATGCGAAGGATGTTTCACTTCTAGCCTCTGCAAGGGGCATTACCGTAGGCTGGCGTTTGTGTAGTCATCGTTGCGCTCAGCAGCGCCCTATCTCCACCCTATAGGAGCACCTGATCATGCAAACCGATATGAAAGAAGAGGAGCAATTCGAATTCCGCTCACCCCACGGGATTAGGAAGATCGAGAGTCGGCGCCGCAGCTGGAACGGAATTGCCGTCCGTCATATCGTGCATTATCTTGAGCCAGGAAAAGTCTGGCACGATCTCTCTTCCCACGAGACTACAATCGCCATTGTTCTTGATCAGGTTGGGGGATATTGCGAACCACGGGAAAATCTCAACCGCCCGACCCCGCGATCTCGCTTTGACGCAGGACATGCCACGTTTGCCCCGGCGGACATGACGGTGTGGGGATATTCCGATGGAATCCGGTCCGTTCGTGAACTAAGGATGAGTTTCGCCCCCAAAGTCCTCGAATCAATTCTGGGCGAGGAATTGGACACGTCGAAAGTCGATAGGCCGACACTACTGCTGTACGACGACAGCGTTGCAAAGTGCGCCGCTCTTCTCGCGAATGAATGTCAGGATCCCCTGGGCCACAGCCAACTGTTTGGCGAAGGCCTGACAACGGCCTTGCTGGCCGGCCTGTTCACTACTCGGAAGACTAGTGCACCGCCAACAAATGGGCTGTCCCGATGGCAGTTGCGTCTATCAATGGAGTATCTCGAAGCGCACATGATGCAGGGCATCTGCCTGGAAGAGATGGCCGAGTTGGCAAAACTTTCCCAGTCGCAGTTTGCTCGATTATTTAAAGTTTCAACCGGCATGTCGCCATACAAGTGGGCTCTTGACGCCAGGATCAAACGTGCACAGGAACTGCTATTGCTTGGCAAGGACTCTATTACGTCTATCGCGATCCAGACAGGCTTTGCCGATCAGAGTCATTTCACGAAGATGTTTCGTCGCACTACGGCTATGACACCCAAAGATTGGCAACAAAGCAGGAGGCTCTGACGGTTCACTATCAATAAAGCTGGATAGCACGGTCATTGTCGGCTGATAGATCTTCGCGATGCTCAAAGTTCAATGTCCTTGAAGAGATCCGAAGGCGAACAATGAACCGCCCACGCAATTCGGATGATGTTCAGCAAATTAACATTGCGTGCGCAGCGCTCCAATTTTTTCATGCGAGGTCAGCGGATATTCAAGGCCCCGAATCTGCAGCATGTTGTTCGCCAACATTTTCGTGATTCCAATTTTCCACTTGGACGAAATATTCAATGAACTGATGAATACAGCTTAGCCGATTCGGGGCCTTAGATTGGATAGGAATGCCGATCCCCTTAGATTGTCGGCACGGCCATGCCGCGTTGCACGGCGGGACGCTCGCCGATAGTGGTCATCCAACGCCTTAACGCTGGTTTTGTGGTTATGCGATCGCCCAAGACGTCGCCGAGGAAAGTCGTAGCAGTCACTACCCATGGATATGCCGAGATATCGGCAATGCTGTAGTCCTCACCTGCCAGATAGGTGGATTCTGCCAGGCGCTTATCCATAACGGTCAGCAGGCGGTCCGCTTCGGCGATGAAGCGCGCACTGGCCGTGGGCGATTTTTCTTTCGAAAACTTTTCGAAAACCGCAAGCTGGCCGAGCATCGGTCCCAGGCCGCCAACCTGCCAGTTGAGCCATTCCAGCGTCTTGTAGCGTGCAGCACCGGAGGCAGGAAGAAAGCGTCCGTATTTTTCGGCCAAGTAGGTAAGAATCGCGCCACTCTCGAAGATGGACAGCGGGCCGTCTTCGGTATCATCGACCAGCGCAGGTATCTTATTATTCGGCGAGATTGCCAGGAATGCCGGCGCAAACTGCTCGTTCTTGCCCAGATTGACTGGATGAACGACGTAGGGAACACCAAGTTCCTCAAGCAGGATGGACGTCTTGCGTCCGTTGGGCGTAACCCAGGTATATAAGTTAATCATGGTTGTTTTTTCGGGAGTGAACAAGGCGCTCCAAAGGGCGCCCTACGAATGTGATCTGCTTAGATCTGGGCCGTGCCGCCGTCGACGAACAGCTCGATGCCATTGATGAAACTGCTGTCATCGGAGGCAAGGAAGGTCGCCGCCTTGGCGATCTCGCTGGGCTGGCCCAGACGGCCAATCGGCACCAATGTGGCGAGATGAGCCAGCAAGCCTTCCTGATGTTCGACCGGAACCAGACCGGCCAGGCCTGGAGTATGGATCGGACCCGGGCTGATGGCGTTCACGCGGATCTTGCGGGGTTTCAGTTCAAGCAACCAGGTGCGGGCAAAGTTACGTACTGCCGCTTTGCTGGCGCTATAGACGCTGAAGTTTTCTGTCCCTTTGACTGACGTGGTCGATGAAGTCAGGATGATCGAGCTGCCATTTTTCAGCAACGACAAGGCCCTCTGCACGGTGAACAGCGTGCCTTTGACGTTGGTGTTGAAGATGCTGTCGAAGTGTTCTTCGGTAACGGATGCGAGTGGCACCATGTCGCCACCGCCGGCATTGGCAAACAAGATGTCGAGATGACCGGCCTTGGTTTTGATCTCGGCGAACACGCGGTCGAGGTCGTCCAGGCTGGCAACATCGCCACGGATGCCAATGGCTTTTGCACCGATCAGGGCGACCGCCGCATCCAGTTCAGCCTGTCGGCGACCAGTAATGAACACCGTTGCGCCTTGTGCCGCAAAATCCTGTGCCGAAGCCAGGCCGATGCCGCTGGTGCCACCAGTGACCAATGCTACTTTACCTTCGAGTTTCCTGCTCATGATGCTTTTCCTTGTGGAGTGAGGGAGGGCTTGTTTGCCCAGTCTCAGTTGACGACTTGTTTACTTTACATTCGGAAGATTGTTGAATAAAGTGGCAAAATTCGAATACGTTATTTCCATAGGTGAATAATCGGAGATTGGTATGGATCAATTACTGGCAATACGCGCATTTGCCCGGGTGGTAGAGGTGGGTACATTCACGAAAGCGGCCGATTCCTTCGAAATGCCGAAGGCAACCTTGACCAAGCTGGTGCAGGCCTTAGAGGCACATTTGCGCGTCAAGCTGCTACAGCGAACCACTCGCAGGGTGTCGGTCACGCCGGAAGGTGCCGTCTACTATGAAAAAACCATGCGGCTGCTGAAGGAACTCGACGACGTTGACACGAGCTTTAGTGCAGTACAGAGCCGCCCACGAGGGCACCTGCGGATCGATATGGGCAGTTCTTTGGCCAGTCTTATCATCATTCCTGCATTACCCGAATTTTTTGCGCGCTATCCGGACATCAGTATCGACTTGGGAGTGAGCGACCGGCAGGTTGATCTGGTCGGAGACAGTGTCGATTGCGTGATACGCGGTGGTGAGCTGACCAACATGTCGCTCATAGGCCGCGAAATAGGCCAAGCCTCCTGGATCACTTGTGCTGCGCCTGCCTATCTTAAGCAATACGGTGTTCCGACCCATCCTGACGAATTGGAGAAAAACCACGTCGTAGTGAGTTATATTTCGGCGCACACAAATCGAGCGGCTCTGATGAACTTTGCGCGTGGTGGAAAGAAAGTGGAAGTGGTCGGCACCCGTACTGTCGGGGTCAATGAAAGCAATGCGCATTTGGCAGCCGGTCTTGCGGGGCTGGGGATCATCCAGACCTTTGCTTATGCCGCACAGCATCACATCGATTCCGGTGCGCTAGTGCCTATCCTTGAGGACTGGCAGCCGTCCCCTTACCCATTCCACGTGGTGTATCCGCCCAATCGATATTTGAGCAATCGCCTGCGGGTGTTCGTCGACTGGATTGTTGATCGATTTTCAACGTTGGCATCCTGAGTTACGAGCACTGTGGGGATAGATCGGTATTGGCATCCTCCACCGCTGCGACTCGCTGGCTGGCCTGCTGTTCGAACACGTTGGCACTTTCCAATATTGCTGATTGTCTGGCTAATGACCGCCTACGCTCTAAACAGTTTGCGCGAGGCTGCAGAGAAGTCAGTATCATTTAACACTACGGTATGTACAACATCCTATGGACCCAGACAAAAAATTTGAGCCCATAGGATTTGACGATTAGTTGCAGTTGCGCAATTCTTGAAACCGGAAATCAGACAACTTTGCCCATCCTACGATTTTGCCGGCATACTTGTCCGGATCCGGCTTGTCATAGTCCGGCACGGTCGCCAACTGAATATACCCATTTGCTTCCGCTTTGACCGTAAATGCCGAAAAGGTTGTCAGCAACTGTTTGCTGTCAGACGCGTTGGGGGCGCTCAAGATATATACAGGTCGCTTGAATTCAAGATGGCCGTTCTTGGCGATATTCGTTTGGGGAAAAACACATTGACCGACTGCACTAGCTGCACTGGCCGTGGTTGCGGATAGCAGACTTATTGCGGCTGCGGCGATAATTTTTTTCATTTGTATGCTCCTTGTTATACGAGGATGCCTGGATATCCCAGGACGTTTTTCATAAAACCGTCGGATGCGATCAGCCCAATAAACCAGCCGATGCACTGCGGCCCAATCATCCAAAAGATTTTTTTCTTGAACGAATCAACTGCACCGGTCGTGAAATAAGCATCAGGCATGACGAACCGGCGGAAAGCATCTCCTATAAATACTCCGATCGTCGTGAATATCGTTCCTGATATTAAGAGTGCGATGTTGCCGAAAAATCCGAGATGGATTTTCGGAGAAAAAATAGCGAGAAGTGTGATGCCGATGAAAACGGCAAAGCAAATCAATAGGTGTTTTATAAACCGATCTTTCGCATTCATATAATTCCTCCATAAATAATTTGTTGGAACATTAAAACGTCCGTTTATCTGCTTGCCTTCTCAAAAAAATCAAATTGACAAACAGTCAAATCAAACTCAAAGTGTTAATTATAGTTGAATAATATCAACAAACTCAAAGTGTGTGGAGTTTTGTTGTCTAAAGCACGATGCTTCGTTTTGTGCAAAAACAACAATCCAAGGTGTGTGAAGCGCAGTTGCTTTTTGCGGCGAACGTCCGGCGTATTCGACTGGAAAAGAAGCTGACTCAAGAGCAAGTAGCCGAGGGCGCAGAACTCCACACCAATTACGTCAGTTCAGTGGAACGCGGTGAACGAAATATCTCGATATGTAATATCGAGAGGTTCGCTCATGCGTTAAATGTTCCAATGTATGTGCTGCTCCAACGGCACGAAGAGTTGCAGTAGAAAATCAATGTCGTGAATCCAGCCGCTGGGGCGATACGAGCACACAATGCCCAGAGAGTGAAGGTTCGGCACAACGGATGGCGACATTCAACTCTGCGGGGCGGTGAGTAGAGCGGCTTTCTTGTCGAGCTTTTCTTTCAAACCGGGCTTGGCACCAGTGGCCTTTAAGTCGGTAGACTCTCCAACTCCGTCGTCATCATCATCGGATACGGAAAAGAACTCCTCAGCGATTTCAGAAACATCCTCTTCGCTCTCCTCAAAAGCTCCATTTCCAAATCCCTGCCGGCAGACTGTATCCAACGCTGCCTGGTCATACCCACCCGCCTTGCGCCGCTCGTCATTCTGCTTGGCCTCGGCAATCGCCCCCGCCAGCGTCATCCCCTCCCTGATGGTCAAATCCACGTAGTAAATCGCAGAGCGGTAGCTCAAGATCGTGCTCTTGCCCCTAAGCCTTAGTTCCAGCGGCAGGCTGGCCAGCAAGTTCCCCGACACCGCCTGGTAATAACTGAGCCGCGCCGCCAGCGTGCGGATGCTATTGAATCCTGTCGTCCTGAAGATAAAAGTACCCAGTTCATCGTCATCCCCGATCTGGACGTTCAGCCGCCCAAAGGGTTTGCACCCCGACTTCGCCAGTTCGCAGCCATCCGGCGAAGGGCAGGGCAGCGTTTGCATCCCTGTTTCGGTCCGGCGCCGGCATGATTCGCCATTCCCCACGCAGAGCGGCCGCCCAGTCTGGCGATCGAACAGGCTGTACTCCGCCCGCAGGTTCAAATCCGGCTCGTTGAACAGCAGCCGAACCGGAATCGACCGCAGCTTGCTATCCGCGGCCTTCTTGCGCAGTTCCTCATCCAGCGGATGATTGATCCAAGCATCCCAGGTTTGCACCTGGGATGTAATCGTAAATTGATCGTCTTTCTCCGGAATCCGTTTCCCCTTTTTCTCGACCACTCTGCCGATCGATATCCGTCCCAGTATGGGCGGTGTAATGGCTAAACCTTTGATCATGTCCTTCTCCTTGAAATGGTTGCGCGCGGCTGCCCACACCAATATCGAGGAACAGCTTAAGTTCCTCTATTACGTATTGGCGATGGCCGGGCGGCGGCGAGTGATGCGTAACGTATATGGGCTGACGTGCTGATGGATGCGGACTTACACGGTGATAAGGAAGCGCCGGCTGCCCGGTTTGGTGAGCGGATACCTTTCCGGCAGATCCGGTTGCTCCAGCAGCAACTTCCCCAGATCAATACCGCTACCATCCCTGGAACGTTTCCAGCTGACGCTCCCAGTCTCAAATAGAGCCTTTGTCGCGTCCCCCATGCGCTGCTGGATCCTCTGCTTGAGCTCTGCCTCGATCTGCTGACGATGGGCGATTTCCTCCCGGACAGCGACCAGGTCGGCAAACGCCGCCGACAGATTGCTGTCCTGGCTGAAATCCAGGATATTGCCGGTATCCCTCGGGTACAGGCAGCGCAGGG
>DATHMC010000402.1:0-15977 GCA_035487495.1 Undibacterium sp. | reverse complement strand
TGCAGCACGCGAGGGAAAGCGGCGCGCAAGCGATCGTGATGTATTGCCTGGGCCCGGATGCCGCCAGCGTCATCAAGAGCGCGGAAAAACTGAGGCTGAAACTGCCGCTGGTGGGTCCGTGGACCATGTCGCAGCAGGCCTTCATCGATAAATCCGGTGCCGGCGCGGAAGGCGCGCGCACCGCGGTCACCTTCATCGAGAACGAGCTCAGCTCCGTCAGCAACCAGTTCTCGCTGGCCTACCGCAAGATCAACAAGGTCCACGGCATCCCGTCCGCGGTCGCCGCCGCCCAGACCTACGACGCGCTGCGCCTGCTGGCGCTGGCGATCTTCCAGGCCAACTCCACCGAAGGCCCCAAAATCCAGCAGGCACTGGAAAACCTGAAGCTGCGCACCGCCTCCACCGTGGTCTCTCGCTACGACAGGCCCTTCACCCCGACCGACCACGAAGCCATCGCGCTGAACATGGTCGTGATGGGCGAAATCCGCAACGGCAGGGTGGTGTATGCCTACAAGGAAGACGCCAGCAGGGGATCGATTGCGCGGATGAAGAAGGCGCCGTAGAGGGATTGCGATCGGGTACCGCGCGCGGTTTGAAACTCTGCCGCGCCTGCGGGCGCCCTGGTCTCGTTGCTTGTCCATGTGTAACCCGCTCTTTTGCAAACCCGCGTTGCTTTGGATTAAGTTGATCCAGGCAAAATGTTCGCAGACATGATGTAACTATCGTCGGTTAAGTTTGTAATAATCACCATCATTTGCTAAAGTCAAAGACAGTCTATGGAGTAACTCCATGTGGTGAGGAAATCGCTTGCGCAGTTTCCACATCTTCAATTCCTGGGCTTGCAAACTTACCGTATCGTCCAACTAAGAAATGACGACAGCTATTGGCTCACGTCATTAAGGAGACATCATGTCGAGACTGCCGGAAGCCTCAAGAACTGCCATTCGCGCGATTTACGATCAACACGAAAACTTGACTGCGATCCTGGATGGCATGCAGCATTTTGTAGATGCCATGCAAGTAGATGCTGCAGCGCTCGATCTCAAGGTGTTCCGCGCGATGTTGTTTTATATTAATGAATACCCTGAAATTTTGTATCACCCCAATGAAGACCGCTATCTGTTTGCCAAATTGCGCAAACGCACCAGGGACCTGGATGTGCCGCTGGCGGAACTGGAGTTCCATCGCTGCCGGAGCGCGGGGCTGGTGCGTAATCTGGAGCACGCCTTGAACCGATACGAGTTTAGCGGAATGCAGGCACTTCCAGCATTGGCGGGATTGGTTTCCGACTATGCGGAATTCTATCGGGCCCAGATGAAACTGGAGGCAGAGGTAATATTGCCCGAGGTTGAAGATATTTTGCAGCCGGAAGACTGGGACGAAATCGATCAGGCGTTTACGACTGACCATGAACTATCGAAAGAAGGGGGATTAAAGAGGGATTTCGAGAACATGGTCGCAATGATTGGCAACATCATTCCCAGGTCGATAGGAGTTTCTAGCGTCTCTTAATGGGGGGCAGCTCAGACTTCAATTTGCTGATGAAGTGGCAGCGCAATATCTGAACGAGAATCTAACCTGGGACGTCAGTGACCGTGCCATGAACAGCTTGTTCCATTGTTAGATTAAATGAAAAGGCTTGGACAGAAGCAGGCACACCACTTTTCAGGGGCGCGCTCAAGCCAATCTTTGAAATCACTCTCAAAGCACATTTGGGAGTTCTAAGGTTTGACATGAGGGGCAAACGCAAGTGGGCGAAGCCCGCTTATGGACGCTCCCTCGATGGAAGGCTTAGGCCTCGGGTTCGTGGCAAACCGCTTCGATGTTGTGCCCGTCCGGACCAATGACGAAAGCGGCATAATAGTTCGCGTGGTAGCGCGGGCGCAAACCAGGCGCACCATTGTCTTTGCCACCCGCATCCAGCGCCGCGCGATAGAAAGCTTCGACTTGCTGGCGATTCTCGGCCATGAACGCCAGGTGAAGATGCGCCGGCTTTTCCTCGGTTTGGTACAGGCACAATGAAACCTTACCCTTTGGTTGGCTAAGCTCGACACCGTTCGGAGGCCACTCCGAGACAACAGTTACGCCGAGCGGTTCGAGTACCTTGAGGAAGAACGCTTTGCTCGCTGCATAGTCGCTGACTCCGAATTTGACGTGGTCAAACATGAATTCCCCCCTGAAGTGTGTAGGCCTGCGCGAGGCCTAACTTGTTTGAAAGTGCAAATTGGTAAATTACCAGAAAAGTGTCAATGAAGCAATTTCTGTGAACCACCCCGATATCCTTTATCCAGATTAGCTTTCCTGGCTTTACGCTGGAAAAAACGCATAACGGCAGGAACTCAACTGCAAATTTCTAGACGCATCAATTTAACAATGAAAGATTGCAAAGC
This sequence comes from Undibacterium sp., assembly GCA_035487495.1. Taxonomy (GTDB): domain Bacteria; phylum Pseudomonadota; class Gammaproteobacteria; order Burkholderiales; family Burkholderiaceae_D; genus Undibacterium. The sequence continues at coordinate 13,587 of DATHMC010000402.1, read as the reverse complement.
TCGAAGGTGAACGCAAATGGCGCTCACGCCTTGAACGTCGGCGATGTGGTGGCCGGCATCCGGGCGCTTTAAAATGGAAGCTGGATGCGGTTGGCCTCGTCAGGTGCGCTAAAATGAAGGTCCACATCAGAGTATCGGCTTGCACCATGAAAAAATTACTTGGCACCATCATTATCCTATCAGCGGTCATTGCACCCGCGCATGCGGACGAATCGGTGCGGGAAAAAGCGCACGAGGTCGGACGAGGCATCAAACATGCCGCGATAGAAACGGGCCACGCAATCCGGAGCGGCGCACACAAAGCCGGCCACGGCATCAAAGACGCGGCAGTCACGGTCGGCCACAAAGTGCGCGACGGCGCACATGAGGTAGCAAAAGGGACCAAGCGCGCAAAGGACAAGGTTGTCAACGACAAGTGAGGTCGCCTTGCCTGCGCTTGAATAAGTTGACCGCTCCACGCCCCTCACGCCAAATCCCGCCGCAATGTACGGCAATTTACCGCACATCCTCCTCAGGAGGATTACCCGGTGCCGACAGCCATTTCTATCATCGTGTTCTTTACCACCACACCGAAAGGTTTGCGGCCAGTCCATGATGGCTTGGTATTTACTAAGCCGGACTTGCCAGAAGTCAGTAGGCTCATTTCTAGTCGCGGGAAAATATGCAACTCATCGACAATGGACGAGCAGATATTCCGCGATGGCGCGGAGCGACCAACTGCGGTCATTCGCACTCGTTTCCAAATTGATGTTGCTTTGCCAACTAACGTGTGACAATATGTCTTATCTATATTCACGTGACTAATATCGGCCCTTAGAGATTATGGACCTGCTCACAGAAATATTGCTTGGCGTTTTTGGGGGCGTTATCGCGTGCAATCTCTATGCTTGCTTTCGGGTTGCAACAAGCGATTCCTTTGAGCGCAAGCAAAAATACATGCAATTCATTTTAATCTGGCTGGTGCCGGTAGTTGGCGCTGCTGTGGTATACGTTTTTACGCGCGAATCAAAATCTTCTGATGTGCGTCGCTATCGCTCGGGCAGTGCGCTTTTCGGCGTCGAGGATATTAGCAATGGCGCTGGAGATTACTTCGGTGATGGGCATTTTGGCGATTAAGCTCGCTATCGTCACTTTCCTCTTCTGGGCGACAATGGGCAGTGCTGTGGCATCACCGCAGATACAGGCTGTTAATGTGCGTATGTTTCTACAATACAGCGGTGAGCTTTCGCCCCCGTTAAACGGTCAAATGCCACTTTGGAACATCGTGATAGGAGAGAGGGGCATTTCGGAGCCAACGAGCGCTGCATTAGTGGATGTCGTGGTCTCTGGCCCCCGAAATACCTTTGGCGGCAAGCATGTCATTCGGCTTGCGGTCAAGAGCGAACGGTCCGGGAAGGTATTGGAGCGGAGCATGGGGCGACTGGGAATCTTTGGACCTTCTGCAGAGACTCACGTAGGATTCTGGCTGCCCTCGGTTGGATGCGAGCCACTCGTCATAACGGCCTCGATTGCAGGAAACTCAAAGACATTGGTCGTACCTTTTAGATGTGGCGAATAGTGGCATAGTCATTGATGTTCTCAAAGGTAATCGCCTGGGCGGTATCGAATTCGTCGACAAAATTGATGGCTAAGTGTGCGCCGGGACTTGAGAGAGAGTGGCAACATGAAAAAATGGCTTATAACCGAAGCAGTATTACTGACAATTGTGCCGACACTAGCATTGCTATATGCAATACCAATTTTCCTGTTTGCAGCAGCGGAAATATTTGTCCCGATAGCTGGTGACGCTAATACGCTACTTGAACGCTCCCTCAGAATGTTGCCTTATGCGGGAGGATTCTGGGGACTGTGGACCGTTTGGCGATATGCGGTCCTTTTGTCGAAGGGGGAAAGATTTTCTATTGACTGGAGGTTCTGGGGGGCTCTGATTGGAGGTGCATTGGCTTCTCGGGAGCTGATTACCACTCCAATCTGACTTTTACGATAATGGCCTGCATTCCCGTTTGGCTCCTTGTTGCACACCTTTTATTTTTGAGACATTGGAATTCGGAATAGTAACCGCCGCATATTCATTCACGCTTGATGCAAGGCAGCAGCCGGCCAGCAGCGGCCCTTCGATATTCTTAGGATTAAGAGCAGGGAATTATCCAGTAACTTATATGCGAAGAGAACCAGCGACAGTTTTGGCAGCCCTAATCTCGATCCTTCCTGGTTTTGTCGTAGCCGCTCTCGGCGACCCTGCGGCGCAGTATGGAATGCTCATAGTATTAGTTGCGCTACCATTCTATTGCATGTTCGTTGCTGCGGTTCTTGCCGTCGTACCGATGCTCGTAGGCAAGTGCGGCTATAGGTCGATGCGCGCTTACCTGTGGTCTGGATGCATTTCTTCATTCTTGTTGGGCGTAACGCTTGTCAAAGCGGAGGCCGGTTGGTTCGGCGCGACTGCGGGTGCGGTTTGTCTGCTATCAGCTTTTGTACTCGTTCCAATACTGGAGCGCATTGGAACGACGGGTGCAACGCGATAGACGGTAACCGGCCAGAACCGGACCGTGGACGCAATATTTGTTATTGATAGTGGAAGGATGACGAATGGCTTTCGATTGGCATGGTGGAATAATTACGCGACAAACCGTGGTCGACTCCAGCTACAGGAATACGCAAAACGTACGGCGATTTCTTTCTTCCCAGTGTGGGCCACATTTCAAATTTAACCGTGATTTTATAGCGTGGATACGCGATGGAGTCCTAAAAAACTTGGGCGATGTGGCCGACGAGTGGAAACGTCGAAATAGCCATTTAGATGCCTGAGCCAAGCGGCAATTTTCGGCCATAACCGGCCGGTGAGGTAATGCGGCCGCTTGGGGCAGATGCCGGCTAGCCTGCTGTCTGTTGTATGCTGGGGGTGTTTACGTCTGAAGCTGTATTGAATTGAGCTTGCGTTCGACGCCACCATTACCTATGCTAAAGGCACCTGCAAAACACGGGTGGCGCGCGCCAGAGTGGAAGAAGTTCACACAGACCCAGTGACCACCTCGGCCTATCTGCGCCAGTTTGAATTACCGGTTCGTTCCTCGAGCATCTCCGTTGATTCGGTAGCCATTTCGACCCAGCAATCAGCAAATCACATGAGGGTATTGCCATGACTGAAGCCAAGACAAAGAACGCGGCGTTGCAGTGGAAACTATTGGTCAAGAGGCGCAACAGCGATCCCAGCCGGGTGCCACCGGGCAACGAATCCCTCACAGAATCTCTCATCTGGATAACCAATACAGTTACCCTACTGTATGGCGAGCGGGATGCCATGCTCATCGATACTTTTCTTCCCAACGAGCAGAACCAGGAACTGGCTGACTGGATCGCAGCCAGCGGGAAGAATCTAACCACGGTTTACATCACCCATGCCCATCCCGACCATTTCTGCGGCCTGAAGCTACTGCTGGATCGCTTCCCGGGAGCACGGGCTGTTGCCCCGCCACAGGTGGTCAAGGACATGCATGCCACGATCGCCCCGGACATGGTAAAGAACAAGTGGGATAAACTCTGGCCGGGACAGCTTCCGAAAGTGCTGATCGCTGCCGATGTGCTGGAAGGCAATGAATTTGAACTGGAGGGGCACAAGATTACGGTGGTGGATATCGGGCACACCGATTGTGATCATTCAACATGCTTACACGTTCCGTCCATCGATCTGGTCATCTCCGGGGATGCGGTCTATAACGGTGCCCATCTCTATCTGTCAGAGTCGAACAAGCAAGGGCGCCTCGACTGGCTGGCCGCACTTGACAAAATCGAAGCGCTAAAGCCGCGTGCGGTGATCGCCGGGCACGGGGTGATGGAACCCGACAGCGACCTCCGGCATATCCAGGAGACGCGCCAATACCTTCTCGATTTCAACCGCCTGGACGAAGAGACGTCCACAGCCCGCGAGCTCTACGACAAAATGCTGGAAATCTATCCAGACCGGACCAATCCGGGCTCGCTATGGGGTGGTGCGAAGACCGCCAAGGCGGGCTAGGACGTCAAGATCGCCTCGTCCATCGAAGACAAAGACCGTATGCCAGCCACCAGCCAATGCAACTTAAAAGGAACATCTCCATGAAGCCACTTATCGCTGCGCTTTTTGCCACTTCCCTTCTTGTACCGGCCATATCGTTTGCGGAAGAGTCCGGCGAACTGCCGGGTCATCATCAAAAACATTCGAAGGGTTCGATAGAGACCAACAAGCAGATAGCTCTTCACGCACTGACCGGAGCGTTCATCGACCGGGATCCAAGTGCCGTCGATAAATACATCTCTCCAAATTACATTCAGCATAACCCTACAATCCAGAACGGCCCGGCTGCAATAAAGGAAGTGATTCCTAAACTTCCCAAAGACTTCCTTTATCAGCCAGGTATGGCCGTGGCCGAAGGCGATCTGGTGATGGTTCATGGACGTTATGTTGGCTGGGGACCGAAGCCAATGGTTGGCGTTGACATATTTCGCGTGAAAGATGGGAAGGTGGTTGAGCATTGGGATGTTCTGCAGGAAGAAGTCCCCGCGTCGGCCACCGCGAATGGTAACCCGATGTTTTCTTCGTCGGAAAGAAAGTGACCCGCACTTGCATCGAACACAGTTCCCACCCATTTCTCGCAAGGTTGCCCCCAAATCAGGGGGCTTGTTGCGTTTAGACTGATCAATTGCAGGCTCTACTACGCCTGCTACAGCAGAGCCAAGTGTTGAAGCCGGAGGAACTGACCCATCTCAACCAGAAGGGTGACCAGCTACGTAAAGTCGTTACGGTAAGGTGCTACCACTCTGAATGTCCGATATTGAGAAATGCGACCGGCGGCTTTGGGGTGCGGAAGCCGCCTCTCATCAGACGCTCATTGTCAAGTCGTGTTTACTACACATAATGTGCGGCAGCTCAGACTTGATCTGACGCAGACCGTTCAGGGTGATGGTTTGCAGATGATCTTGCCCACGTGGTGCGGACCGCCAAAAGAGTCATCATCACTCAATGGAGATGCCCGCACGCGCCCCCGCGCCATCGCTGTCGTTTTCCTCAGTGCCACCGATCTCCGCGCTTTTTTGCGTAGTGTGCAAACACATATCGCCAGGGAATGACGAAAGGAATAATCACGACCAGCAAGCAGGCTGAGGCCGTCGCCCAGGTTGACCCGTCCATTTGGCCGGCGGTCCACAACGGGAGCGCAACGACGATCAGCCAGATCGATTTCCATACCAATTCCCACAGAAGCAAGGGCAGCATCTGCAGCGGATACCGCAGTCCTAGGAGCGACAGGGCCGAAAAGGCGGCCAGCATGCAGGCAACCACGCCTTCCATCAGTTCCCACGGCTTTTCGTGGTGGATGACTCCTGGCCATACCACGAGGCCGAGTCCCACGACGATAAGAAGGTATAGCGCCCTCAGTGAATAAAGGCGAAACAACGAAATTTCGGTCATTCTGATCGCTCCTTGCTGACGGATGTCTTGACTGCTGCGTGTTTGAAAGGGCCTGCTTATTCGTTACCGGGTCACTCGACTTCCTTCAGGATCTTCTCAAGCGCCGTAAGGCGAGACTTGACGTCGGCAAGCGTTGCGTCGATGGAGGCAAGCGCAGTCGCTGTCTCGGCTTGGGCGGCGGCCGCTTTTGCCGCGATCTGGCGGTAGGCCTCGTCATTGGCGAGGCGAGCCTTCGCCTGCTGGACGGCCGAGAAGTACCTCATGCCGAAGATGAGCAAAATCGTCCCGAGCGGCAGGCAGATCGTTAAAAGGTACAGGTTTTCGGACATGATGGCCTCTACGGGTCAAGGTTGGTGGTCAGGGATGCCGTTGCCTCGGCAATGGCGGCCGGCGTGAGTTCAAAGTCGAAACTGTTGACTTCAAAGTAGTTGAGTGCTTTGCCATCCTGAGATAGCTCGAGTTGGCTGGTGACAAGGCCCGCGTCTTCAAGTTTCTTCAGGTGCAGATGCAGCAAGGGACGGCTGATGCCAATCTCCCGCGCAAGCTGGCTGACGTAGTTGCGCCCGCCGGATGCGAGTGCCGCAATGATGCGCAGCCTGTGCGGATTGGCGAGCGCCGCCAGCATCGCCAGCAACCGATCTCCATCAAGGGGAAGTTTTTTTGTTTTCACATGTAAATAATATATTACAGGTGAAAGAAAGTCAAGCGAATGGCAATCTGAGGCGATGCGGGCTCACGCGCCACAATGCAGACCTCCGATTGGCATCGCGTCGCCGGTGGAATATTTTTGCTGGACGCAGGCTGGCTAATGTCGTTCGACGAAAGCCACTGGGTTCCCCTGTGTCCCCGTAGGGAAGGAGTCTTAGGGGGTAGTTGGGAATTCAGACGGCATGCCGTCTGCCTGTGTAGCGGCGTTGGCTTGCAAGGGAACGTTCGTTCCCTACAGGGACACAGAAAGGCGGCAGTAGCCGTCTATTCTTTGATTTAACTGTGCAGCATCAGGACTGCGGGAGAAAATCTTTCTTTCATCAACTCATATACTGTCCGCCGTTGATCGCCAAGGTTGTTCCGGTAATGAAGCCGGCTTCTTCCCTGGCCAGAAAACTCACCGCTCGGGCAATATCCGCCGAGCTTCCCAAGCGTCCAACCGGAATATTGGCGATGATCGATTTCATCACCTCTGCCGGTACGGCGGCAACCATTTCTGTGTCGCAATAGCCGGGCGCGATGGCATTCACGGTAATATTCTTGCGCGCCCCTTCCAGCGCGAGCGCTTTGGTAAACCCAAAAACGCCGGCCTTCGCCGCCGCGTAGTTGGCTTGGCCGCATTGCCCTTTTTGCCCGTTAATTGAACTGATATTCACGATCCGGCCGTACTCGCGCTCGCGCATGCCATTGATCACGTTGCTGCACATATTGAACATCGAGCCAAGATTCGTATTGATCACCTTCCACCATTGCTCAGGCGTCATGCGATGCAGGACCGCATCCGCCGTCACTCCTGCATTATTGACGAGAATATCGACTGCGCCGAGCTTCTGCTCTATCCTGGCGACCCCGGCACGACAGGCGTCAAAGTCGGAAACATCCCATTTGAATACCGGAATGGATGTCTGCTCCCGGAAATCGGCGGCGGCCTGCTCATTGTCGTGGTACACGGCAGCAACTTCATAGCCGTCGGCTTTCAAGGCAATGGCGATTTCTTTTCCGAGTCCACGGGTTCCGCCGGTGACGATGGCAATATGCTTCATTTCATTTCCTTTCAATGGAGTGGGGAACGTTTCCGTAGCTACGGGAAATTTAGCCTGCTCATGCGGCGCCGCGACCGCAGATCGACATTGCAGTGAGGTATTGCCCAGCGCATCAAGCCGGGAGTTCATCGCATCTTTGCCGGCCTGGGGGCGCACCGCTCTGCAGGCCCGCGCATGGATGCCGGGGCACATCGAAGTGGAGGGAAATACTCCAAAATCTATCGGTCCATTTCAAGACTGGCGACTCCAACGCATCGCGAACATTGCCGCAGGCACTCTATTCATCCAGCGTCAGCCTGCCTCGCTGCGACCCGCATCCTTCCTGGTCTTTTGTGCCGTTTTGCCGGTATGGGGAAGCAAGCTGGATTGGATGGCCTTGGTGGACTCATTCGCCGTCTTGAGAAATTGCCCATAACTCGTACCGGCGTTCTCGAATGTCGATTTCATCAAGTTCACCATCGCTGTCATGCCGTCCGGTATCGCGCCGGCTGCGTTATCAGGGAGTTTCGCCAGGCTTTGGCGCCTTTCGTCGGCTTCCGCCTGTACTGCGCGCGCGAGGTCGGCCTGCATGGTTGCCCAGATATCGGATAGCTCACGCCCGTACGACAACATCTTTTCTATCTGAGGCTGAGACTGGCTTGCCGCCGCCAACCAAAAATCCTTAGGGTCTTTCACCGCAAGCAGATGTTGATTCCCGGCGGTAGATTCTTGCAGGGCGGACTGAAGCACCCTGACATTGAGATCAGCCAACTTTGTTGCGTTTTCAAAGGATTTACTGGCCAATTGGGACCATACGGTCAGATGTGTCTGCAGGCTCGACTGGGCTGCTGTGAGGAATTGATCTGGTTTATTGGAAGACATAGTTACTCCTTATGTTTAACGATCAAAGATGTCGCAAGGCATCACTAGCGCTGCGGGTAAAACAGCCTCATCGCCCGGGTGTTCGGCATGTTGGGCTTGGGCAAGAAATATGCGAGCCAAAAGAGCAAAGCAATTCGATATGCACTAGGCCAGGACGGCATTAGCTGTCATTAATTTTTCGTACATTAATAGTAGGTGGATTTCAATGCAAATCAAGCAAGCAATTGACTTTATTTCATGATCGTTCCGTAAGGGAACCGTCTGGCTAACGGGCGCCGCTGCCCGCCCAGGATGAACCAGGATTGGTAGGGTGGTCGCACTCTATTGCCATGGACCAATTTCAATCTTTGATTGATTGTGGCCGCGCCTGATTCCTGTGGCGGCCCATTTGAAGTGTGTCCGGATACATCCCGACACTGCAGAAGCGCTCTGTTGCGACTGAGGGTCATGAAATGCCAGTGTCCCACGGGACAATGGCGATACGATGCCTTTTAGCGGCGTGCGGCAAATTTACTCGCGCCGCTGAACCAGGCTATTGTTCCTCCATCGAAAAGAGGGATCGCCAAGATAGTTCCCGGCGATCCGCGCAAATTTGCGTTTGAATAAGGCTTCCAATTGACGTCTCTTTCAAGCATCAAGTTACGTCGCCGCCGCCGTTCTTGGACGCAGCCAGATCTTGAGTTTATCGTGTGATGCATCGGGGCGTGCGGATTGCCCAGCCGGGACGGCTCCTGAATAGGCGGCCTGCATACCCGGCACAGCTCCCGAATAAGCAACCTGCCTGGCCGGCACTGCCCCTGAATACGCCGCCTGATTGACAGGCACAGCGCCCGAATAAGCCACCTGTCTGCCCGGCACCGCCCCCGAATACGCCGCCTGATTGGCCGGCACCGCGCCGGAGTAGGCCACCTGGGTTTGGCGGGCCACGGGAACTGCACCCGAGTACGCAATTTGCTCGCCGGTTGACAGTGAAACCGGGCCGGAATACGCCGGCTCGGCGCTGTCGGAGGAGTCGGCATCGTCGAAACACGAGACGCCGAATTCTTTCATATAGATTCGCTCCATGGTCTTTGCCGCCTCCAGCCGCTCCGCCGCATCCTCTTCTCCGCGCAAGCCGAGATAGGGGAAGTGGTGTAGAAAATATCCGAACACAGTCTGGCAATCTTCAGCATATTTGAGCGTATCGAGAATATGACCGTGCCAGAATTTATCCACGTCCTTGTTCGGAGCGAACGACGCCTCAGGGTACTTTGCGATCAGGGTAAGGAAGCGGCGATACCCTAGTTCGTTCATGTCGGCCTGTTGCCGCGACCATTTGTCGTCGCCTTCCGGGGCCATCAGCTTGAATTTGATCGGCTCAAGATCAAGTGCCCATATGGAGGCTACAATTTCGTCTGTCGTTCTCTGCTGTGCGGTAGTCATTACTGCGTCCTTTCGTCGTGAATAAACAAGCTATGCAAGCGCCGGCTCAAAGGTCGGGCGCTGCTGTTCCACATCTGCCGCAAGGGATTTGCGGCAGTTGCGTTCTAGTAAGCTTGTCAATTCTGGGACCGGCAAAGGCTTGCTGAAGAAATACCCTTGTATTTCATCGCATCCATTTGCCTTCAGAAATTCAAGCTGATTGGCGGTTTCGATTCCTTCGGCGACGACTTCCAGCCTCAGGCAATGGGCGAGCCCTATGATGCCGGTAGTAATGGCCATGTCGTCGGCTTCGTTTGGGATGTCCTTGATAAACGACCTGTCGATCTTCACGCAATCGACGGGCAGGTGCCGCAAATAGGCCAGCGACGAATAGCCTGTGCCGAAATCGTCTATCGAAAGGCGGATGCCGAGCAGTTTTAGTTGCTGCAATATCTGGATTGCGTGCTTGGCGTCATGCATCACCATGCTTTCGGTCACTTCAATCTCCAGCCAATCGGATGCCAGCCCGGTGTCGTCCAGGATGTCAGAAATATCCTGCAATAGTTTCTCGTCCCTGAACTGCCGGGCCGACAAATTGACCGCCACCCGCATCGGTGCAAGCCCTTGCTTCTGCCATTCGACATTCTGCCGGCAAGCCATTTTCAACACCCATTTGCCGATCTCGATGATGAGTCCGGATTCTTCGGCCAGCGGGATGAATTCCGCCGGCGACACCATGCCTAGCTGCGGATGCTTCCAGCGCAGCAGGGCTTCGACCCCGCTGATTTCGCCGGTACGCAAGTCCAGTTTGGGCTGATAGTGCAAGAACATCTCGTTCCGGTCCAACGCAAGCCGCAAGTTGGACTCCAGGGTGAAGCGCTTGAGAGAGTCCTTATTCATCTGCGGGGAATAAAATTGATAGCTATTGCCGTTGACCTTGGCCCGGTACATCGCCACATCCGCATTCTTGAGCAAGGTTTCCACGTCGGCGCCGTCCTCAGGCGCGACGGCGATGCCGATACTGGCTGTGGTCCTGAATTCCTTGCCGTTGATGCAGAACGGCTGCGCCGAACTTTCCAGGATTTTCTTGACGACCGCGATCACTTCGTCCGTCCCGGGAAATCTTTCTATCATCACTGCGAACTCATCGCCGCCCAGCCGCGCCACGCTATCGCTTTCACGCAGGCATTCCGTCAGCCGGCGCGAAAATTCGATCAAGAGCAAATCCCCTGCGCTATGTCCCAGCGTGTCGTTGATCACCTTGAAACGATCGACGTCGATGAACAGCACCGCCAAGCCTTCCTGATAGCGGGCGTGACGAACCAAAGCCTGCTGCAGGGTTTGATGGAACATGCTGCGGTTTGGGAGGCCCGTCAGCGAATCGTGCCATGCGACATGATGCAAATTCTTTTCTGCTGCCTTGCGTTGCAAATACAGGCTGATCTGGCTGCTGATAGACAGCAGCATTTTTTGCAATCCCTGATAAGGCTGGTATTGAGTCATGCCGAAACATTCGATCAAGCCGAATACTTTCTCGTCCGATGTGACAGGACAGGCGAACACACTGTGCACATCCGATGGGAAAGCTTCGCAATGACTGCTTTCCGGATTCGCATTGAAGCGCGCACTGACTATCGGCAGGCGATGTTTCCAGGCGCGGCCGGCTACTCCCATATCCATCGATATCCGTTCTTCCCTTTGCCGGTCAAGAAACGGCACAAGGTCCATGGAATCGATACACCATGATGCGTTATAGACCAGCCGCGACTCGTGCTCATCGACGGTGCGAAACACGGCGCATAGGCAATCCAGCCCCCGGCACAAGGTTTCAAGCACGTCGGGAATTACTTTCTCCGGACAGGCGCCGGACGCCACCAGTTGCGTTATGCGATGCTCCACTTCTGCCAGTACCATTGCTTGTTTTCGCTCCGTGATATCCATGATGGTGCCATTGAGCAAGGCGCCCGTGGAAATTCGCGAAGCCTGGAAGATAATCTGCGCCCAGCGCACAGTGCCGTCCAGATGGGATAGGCGATACTCTCCGCTGCTCCGTTTTCCATTCGAGATCGCATTCTCCAGCGCCGTTTCCAGGCGCGCCCGGTCACCCTCGTGGATTCGACTCAGGAATTGATCGAAATGCGGGCGAATGTTGCCCGTGTCCAGCCCGAAGATGCGATAGGTCTCGGCCGACCAATGCATGTTTTTATCTGCCGGGTTGAGCGTAAGGCTGCCCAGATGGGCGGTGCGCTGTGCTTCCGCCAGATTTTCCTGGTTTTCCCGCAGGTCCCTAGTCATCGCCTTGGCGATTTTCACGGCGCTGGTGCGCGAGCTGGTCATTGCGTAAAACGCCCATGACAGAAGCACACTGCACAGCAAGCCGCCCAGCAAGGCAATCCAGGGCAGGGAGGCGTCAACGCGGTTGAGCATCGCCTCTGGCCTGGCACTGAACATTAATTCCCAGCGGCGTCCACCCACCTGCATCGATAAAGAAGTCATCAGCAGGCCGTTGGGTACGGCAGCATCTGTGGCGACATTGGATGCGTCGAGCAATTGGTCGCTATCGAACAGAAAATTGTCCTTGTTGCGCGGCAAGGCTGCAGACGCCTCTCCTGTCGGCCCACGGTCATACAGCTGAAAACGCATGCGCCGAAGACCTTCGGCATCCAGCACATCCTGCATAAGTTTCCTGACATTGAAGCCCGCTCCTACCGACCCGGCATACGCGGCGCGCCTTTGCTCGACGGTGGACTGCGGCATATCGTTCCGATACACCGGCATGCGCATTGCCAGGCCGACGTGCTCATCCGATCCCTTGACATGGATTAAAGAACCGGAGGAGATCAATTCGCCCGTGTCGCGGCTTTTTTCCAGGGCCGCTTCCACCCTCGGGTTGTAGGCCAGGTCTTTGCCGAAAGTGCTGGCATTGCTTGCCATCGGTTCCTGATAGAGCAGCACCGAATAACTGCGCCTGCGGCCGGCAGGGGTGATGGAAAAATCGGGATAGCCCTGCGAATCGAGACTGGTGTCTTGCCTTGCCCTGGATTCAAAAACGGCTTTGTCTTCGTCCGGGACAAACTGCGCAAAATTCAGGTTCTGGAAGCCGGGATAGTTCTCGGCCAGCTTGAGGCCGGTCACATAGCGGTGAAATTCTGCGCGAGAAACAACACTGGATGTATGAAACAGCGCTCTCACGCCGCGAATGACATCGACGTAAGAAGAAATGCGCGCATTGACAACATGGTGGACGTCGCTGGCCTGGCGCTCAAAGCGCAGTTGCGCTTCATCGTCGATTTGATTCGAGACAATCGACATCAGCATCAACGAGAGCGCGCCGCCAACGAGCAAGGCAATGGAGGGAGCGAAAAAATTACTGCCAAAGAAGGATCGCATAGCGCGCTTTGCCAGCAGGAGCCTGTCCATGCATGTATTCCCGCGAGCCGAACGAGTGCGCCCCAACCAGCGATCACAGATCAGTTGCAGGGAATGCCATAGCTGTATTTCCCGATGTGCATTCTTCATTGCCGACTCCTTCCAACTCGCTTTGCTACTTCCCGTTGCGGTCATTTGCATCGCTTGCATGATCTGACCATGATCCGGCGGGGCTGCTTTCAATTGCATCAACTACCATACCTGGAATGCAGTCAGTAATTTGAGAACACTGGCCACGGGTAAATCAGGGTAGGTGGGGTCGCCGGTTTTGAGCATGATGCGCATCTCGAAACCGGCGACAAATGACGACATATCCGCGTAGCGTTTCAATAACGAGGGCATGGTCACGAGATTGATTGGGAGTCAAACTCAAAAACGTCTTATGGTTCGAAGGGTAGGCCAAAATTTCCGAACGGCAAGGATTCGAAACAAGATTTAACGATTTCAAGATAGGGCCTGCAACGACGGGCGATTTTATTCTTTTGATGTGGTCATTTTGAGTCGTGACACGGTGACATTTTTCAGTTTGGAAGCTCTTGAGAAATGACTTGCTGCTAGGGCCGGATGTGTGGCTTTGCTTGCCAGGCTTTGCCGTTTAGCCAAGTAAAAAAACGAATGCCGCAATCATCCAATTTGCCGTCGCTTTTGTTCTGCCGGCGGACCAGGCTGCCATGCGTGGCTCGATCACGAAGCCATCGC
>DATHMC010000401.1:0-38633 GCA_035487495.1 Undibacterium sp. | reverse complement strand
GCTGCATGGCCTGCCCGGAACTGCCGGCCCCTTCGCGCGTATCAATCACTTCGCCGGCAAACGCCTGCACCGCCGCAGTCGGCAGTATTTGCGCCAGCTCGGACAAATGCGTGCAGCCATGTATGCCGGACAATTTTTCCTTAACACCTTGACGGAACTGTTTTAACAGGTTCAAACCGATCAGCTTTTTGTAATCCGGGCCTATCGTGTTGCAAAAACCGGGATACGGGACGGCATCCGACACCGCCTCGGCATCGACGACGGTAAAACCGGTATCGATGGTGATGCGCAGGGTCAGATCGTGCAAAGCGGAGCCAATAGGACGAATACCCGATGCGAGTTGGATATCGCGGGTCTTCATATCGGTGATGTGGGCGTCAAGATCCCATAACCCATCGTCGCGAGCAAACGCCTCAATGGTAATTGCGCGCGTATGCTTGAGCGTGCGGCGGGTAGTGGATGGTGATAAGGGCATAATGCCTGCAGGCGGCTGTTCAGTATAAAAGAGCCACAATTGCGTGTCGCTACCGCAGCTTCTACGGTAACAGCCGCTCTTGCGGCGCTGCAAAAAACCATAGGAGTTTAGCACAGCTAAGCGGCTAACTCACCTGCTGTGTCAGTTTTCGATGGTTTGCGCCGCAGAAAATTGCGTGTCCGGGCCAGGTTTTGACAAAAATATTTGCCAGGATTTCAAGCTGTTGCAAGAGTAATCAATCTTCTTCCGCCTGGTCGGTTTCGCGCGGCGCGCGCATGGCGGCCTGTATCGCCCGGCTGGAAAATCCGCGCTGCTGCAGAAACCTTGCCTGTTTTGCACGCTCGGCATGGTCAACGGGCGCCGCCGGGTATTTCCTGTGCAGGGTGTCGATCGCCCGCTCCGCCTCCGACCCAAGCAGCTCGGCCTTGACCCTGCCGATTTCTTCACCCGGCAAGCCGTGGCTTTGCAGTTCGGCAATGATGCGGTTATTTCCAAAGCGGGCCGAGCGCCGATGCACCAGCGAATCGGAAAAACGTTCTGCCGACAAGTATTTTGCCGCCTCCAGCGTATCCAGCAGGGCCTCGATATCGTCCCCCTCTTCCGCATAGCGGGACAGCTTGCGCGCCAGCTCCATGCGGCTATGTTCACGCATCGATAAATAGCGTAACGCCCTTGCCTTCAGGCTGATCTTCAGTTTGGCCATATGCCCCTGTTCATGACACGACGTAAAAAAGCGCAGCCTAAAACTAAACGCCGGCCATACCTTTTCGGGTATGGCCGGCGTCACGCTGAACTACGACGACTACCGCTAAAATCCTGCGCCGGGAATCAAGCGCTGACTTTTTCCGGCAGCAAAGGCACGCCCAGATTTTCACGCACCTTGTTTTCAATTTCATAAGCGAGCTCGGGATGCTCTTTCAGGAAATTGCGCGCATTGTCCTTGCCCTGGCCGATTTTCTCGCCATTATAGCTATACCAGGCGCCGGCTTTTTCAACGATCTTGGCATCCGCTCCCAGATCCAGGATCTCACCTTCGCGGGAAGTGCCTTCTCCATACAGGATGTCAAAATGCGCTTCCTTGAATGGAGGAGCCACTTTGTTCTTCACGACCTTGACCTTGGTTTCGTTACCGATGACTTCATCGCCGGACTTGATGGAACCGGTACGGCGGATATCCAGGCGCACGGAAGCGTAGAATTTCAGCGCATTGCCGCCGGTCGTGGTTTCCGGGCTGCCGAACATCACGCCGATCTTCATGCGAATCTGGTTGATGAAGATCACCAGCGTATTGGTGCGCTTGATGCTGCCGGTCAGCTTGCGCAGAGCCTGGGACATCAGGCGCGCCTGCAAACCAGGCAGGGAATCGCCCATGTCGCCTTCGATCTCGGCGCGCGGCGTCAATGCCGCCACCGAGTCGATGACCACCAGGTCCACGCTGCCGGAACGCACCAATGCATCGGTAATTTCCAGCGCCTGCTCGCCGGTGTCAGGCTGCGAGATCAGCAGATCGGACAGGTTCACGCCCAGCTTCTGCGCATAACCTACGTCCAGTGCGTGCTCCGCATCGATAAACGCGCAGGTGCCGCCCAATTTTTGCATTTCTGCAATGGCTTGCAGGGTCAGCGTGGTTTTACCGGAAGATTCAGGACCGTAAATCTCGACCACGCGGCCACGTGGCAAACCGCCTACGCCCAGCGCAATATCGAGACCCAGCGAGCCGGTGGACACAACCTGCACCTCTTCCACGACCGCGCCGTCAGCCATGCGCATGACCGAGCCTTTGCCGAACTGCTTTTCAATCTGCGCCAATGCAGCAGCTAAAGCCTTGCCTTTTTCAGAGTTATCAGGTTTTCTATCGTCCATAAATTCTTTCAGATGTGGTGCATGGCGTATCGAGGAAACTTGCCGACCATGCAATTTAATGTAAATCGATCATATGAGCGCATTTGCTCGCTCAATTTTTTTGCATCTGGCGACACTGTATAAAAAAACAGTGATTTATGCAAGCACCAAATGTAAAAAATCTGATTTGCCTTTTCTGCATGATTTTCGCATGAATGTTTCCGGGATAGCATAAGAGACGAAATTGCCGGCCTCGCCAACGACGACCAGAGTACGCCGGCAATCCTTTCTGCTCATCGTGCAGCCAATTACCGCCATTGTCCTTTACCTTGCCGACAAGACTAAAAACCAATAGACTAGGCTTGGAGACAAATACCCGGCACGCCTGTCATGCCGCATCCGCAACGCGGATCCCATGACGAAGACGATGACCAATAAATCGACTTGCCCAGAAAATTAAAACCATGCGTATCCTGCTTGCAGAAGACGATAGCGTACTTGCAGACGGCCTCACCCGTTCTTTGCGGCAATCGGGCTATGCCACCGACTGTGTCGGCAACGGCCAGGAGGCGGATACTGCTTTGTCTACCCAGGATTTTGATTTGCTGATTCTCGATCTGGGGCTGCCCAAAATGAGCGGTCTGGAAGTCCTGCGCCGTTTGCGCGCGCGCAATTCCCATCTCCCCGTGTTGATATTGACCGCCGCCGATTCGGTGGAGCAAAGGGTAAAGGGCCTGGACCTGGGTGCCGACGACTATATGGCAAAACCGTTTGCCTTGTCTGAACTGGAGGCCAGGGTGCGCGCCCTGACCCGCCGCGGCGCCGGCGGCGGCCCCACCGTCATCAAGCACGGTCCGCTGGCCTACGACCAGGTGGGCCGCATCGCCTATATCCATGAGCAGATGCTGGACCTGTCCGCGCGCGAACTGGGCCTGCTGGAAGTTTTGCTGCAGCGCACCGGGCGCCTGGTCTCCAAGGAGCAGCTGGTCGACCATTTATGCGAATGGGGCGAGGAAGTCAGCAATAATGCGATCGAAGTGTATGTGCACCGGCTGCGCAAAAAAATCGAGGTCGACGGCGTGCGCATCGCCACGGTGCGCGGCCTCGGGTATTGCCTGGAAAAATTCTTTGTCGCCCCTGTTGCGGATACCTCCAATGCCGCGCCTGCTCCCGCAACTTCGCACGCCGCCGACACTGAGCAATCATGATGCGGGAAAGCGGCACGCACGATACGGTTGCGCCGCAAGCGCCTGACAGCAAAATCCATGGCCAGCCGCCGGAAAAAATCCAGCGCTCGCTATTCGGCGAAATCCTGGACTGGATGCTGGCTCCGCTGCTCTTGCTATGGCCGCTCAGCATCGCCATCACCTATCTGGTGGCAAAATCCATCGCCAATCAGCCGTTCGACCGCGCGCTGGAAGACGATGTGCTGGTGCTGGCCCAGCAGGTCAAGGAAGTCGACGGTAAAGTCATCACCCAGCTCTCCAATCCTGCGCGCGATATTTTGCGCGCCGACGACCTGGACAGCAGGTATTTCCAGGTAAAAGACGGCAAGGGAGAATTGATAGACGGCGACCGTGACCTGCCGCAGCCGGTCGATGAAGAAAAACCGCTGCCGGGCGCTGTCACGCTGCGCTCCGACAATTTGCGCGGCATAGAAATCCGGGTCGCCTACAGTTATATCGACCTGAACAGCCGCGCCAGCATGGGCTACGGCCCCGGCGGCAGCCGTAGCGAGCCGCACCTGGCGCTGGTGCAGGTCGCAGAGACCCTGGAAAAACGCACGGTACTGGCCAACGAAATCATCAAGGGCGTGATCCTGCCGCAATTCATTATCCTGCCGGTGGCATTGGCGCTGGTATGGTTCGCGCTGTCGCGCGGGCTGTCGCCGCTGGCGGAATTGCAGCACCGCATACGCGCCCGCCGCCCGGACGATCTCAGCCCCATCGATTCGCGCCAGGTGCCGGAGGAAATCTCGCCGCTGGTGCGTTCGCTGAACGACATGTTGGGCCGCTTGGCGCAGACCATAGAAATACAAAAACGCTTCATTGCCGACGCCGCACACCAGATGAAGACGCCGCTGGCGGGCATGCGCATGCAATCGGAACTGGCCTTGCGGGAAACCGACCAGGCCGAAATCCATCGTTCCCTGGTGCAGCTGTCCAAAAGCTCGGAAGCGGCGACCCGCCTGGTGAATCAGCTGTTGACGCTGGCCCGCGCAGAAAACCAGGCTCCCGCCACCAGGCCGCTGGTGCCGGTGGAGTTGGCGGAGCTGGCCCGCAGCGCCGTGCAGGACTGGATACAGACTTCGTTCACCTATAAGATCGACCTGGGTTTTGAGCAGCCCGGCTATCCGGTGATGATCGTCGGCAATCCGCTGATGCTGCGCGAATTGCTGAATAACCTGATCGACAATGCGCTGCACTACACCCCCAAGGGCCAGAGCGTCACGGTGCGGATACGGGTGGTGGACAACGAACAACTGGCCGTACTGGAGGTGGAAGACAATGGTCCCGGCATACCGCCGTCCGAGCGCAGCCGCGTGTTTGAGCGCTTCTATCGCATCCTGGGCAGCAATGTGGAAGGCAGCGGCCTGGGCCTGTCCATCGTGCGGGAAATTGCCCAGCAACATGATGCGCAAATCGAGATCGTCAATAACACGCGCAACCAGGATCCGAAATATCCGGGCTGCGTGTTCCGCATTTCCTTCAAGATGAATCCTCACTCCGGCGATATAGGTGATTTCGGCTAATGGATAATTCCGCAGACCGGGAGGCCATCGCGCAAGCTCCGGCAAGATCCCCCTGCTGGCCGAGCACCCGGCGGCTCAGCGTGTGGCTGCTGGCAAGCTGGCTGGCGCTTACTTTCGGCACGCTGTTTTTTGCGCGCGAATTGTCCGGCATCTATTTCTTTGGCTGGTCGCTGCCGTTCTACATGGCAGCGCAGGGCCTGAGCCTGTTTTATGTGCTGATACTGGCCGTCTATTCGCTCGCCATGCGGCGTATAGAGAACTCAAGAAAGGGCAAGGCCTGATGGCGCAAAAAAGCTTTACCAGAAGACTGACTATCTATTATTTCTGGTACACCATGTTGTTCATCATTTTTTTGATCAGCCTCGCCGTGCTAGAAAAAGAAGGCGTGCCCAGGATCTGGATCGGCTATCTGTTCATGTTTGCGACCATCGTCACCTACGCCGGCATAGGCGTGATGAGCCGCACGTCGGATATCTCTGAATACTATGTGGCCGGCAGGCGGGTGCCCGCAGTGTTCAACGGCATGGCGACCGCCGCCGACTGGATGTCCGCGGCCAGCTTCCTCAGCCTTGCCGGCGGCATCTACCTGACGGGATTCGACGGCCTGGCCTATATCATAGGCTGGACCGGCGGCTTTTGCCTGGTGGCGCTGCTGATCGCCCCCTATCTGCGCAAGTTCGGGCAATACAGCATCCCGGATTTTCTCGGCACGCGCTATGCCGGCAAGCACGGCAGCAATGCCGTGCGCGTGCTGGCAGTGATCGCGACCGTGATTATTTCCTTCACCTATGTGGTGGCGCAGATTTACGGTGTGGGCCTGATTACCTCGCGCTTCACCGGCGTGGATTTTTCGGTGGGCATTTTCCTGGGCCTGGCCAGCATACTGGTGTGCTCTTTCCTGGGCGGCATGCGCGCGGTGACCTGGACCCAGGTTGCGCAATACATCATCATCATCGTGGCCTATATGATCCCGGTCACCTGGCTATCGGCGAAGCACACCCATCTGCCGATTCCGCAACTGGCCTACGGCACCACGCTGCCGGCGCTGAACGCGAAGGAAAAAATCTTCGCCAACGATCCCAAGGAACAACAGGTAAGGGCCATCTTCGAGCAACGTGCCGACGCCTACCTGGACAAGATACAACACCTGCCGCGTTCATGGGAAGAAGGCCGCTATGAGGCGCAACGCAAGCTGGAAGACCTCAAATCCGGCAATGCGTCGCTGATAGAAATCAAGACCGCCGGCAGGGAGCTGGCAAATTACCCGCAAACGCCGCAAGAGGCGGAAACTCGCTGGAACGAGGCCAGGAGCGCCAACCTGGCCCGCGCCGAGCCGCCGGCATCCAATTTCCTGCCCTATGCCGCCAAGAACAAGGAAGACTCCGATATCAAGCGCAACAACTTCATGGCCCTGGTGTTTTGCCTGATGATGGGAACGGCCGCATTGCCGCACATCCTGATACGCTATTACACCACGCCCTCGGTGCGCGCCAGCCGCGACTCGGTGTTCTGGTCGCTATTTTTCATCATGCTGCTGTACGTGACGATACCCGCGCTGGCGATCCTGGTGAAATACGATATCTATACCTCGCTGGTGGGCACCGACTTTTCCAAGCTGCCCTCGTGGGTGACCTACTGGAGCAGCGTGGACAAGATCAATCCGCTGGTCAATATCACCGACATCAACCACGACGGCATCGTCCAGTTGGCGGAAATTGCACTGGACGGCGATATCGTGGTGCTGGCGACGCCAGAAATCGCCGGCTTGCCGTACGTCATCTCCGGCCTGATTGCTGCCGGCGGACTGGCGGCGGCCTTGTCCACTGCGGACGGCCTGCTGCTGACGATTTCCAATTCGCTGTCGCATGATATCTATTACAAGATTGTCGATCCGCAGGCGTCTACCCAAAAACGGGTGACCATCTCCAAATTGCTGCTGCTGGTGGTAGCATTGATCGCGGCCTATGTGGCTTCGCTGAAACCGGCCGACATCCTGTCGCTGGTGGGCGCGGCATTTTCGCTGGCCGCCTCGGCGCTGTTCCCGGCATTGATCCTGGGCGTCTTCTGGAAACGCGCCAATCAGCATGGCGCGATTGCCGGCATCGTTACCGGCTTTGCCGTCTGTGTTTACTATATGCTGCATACACACCCGCTGTTTGGCGGTAATATAGCCAATCAGTGGTTCCATATCGCCGCCATCTCAGCCGGCGTGTTCGGCGTGCCCGCCGGCATGCTGGCACTGGTCGGCGTCAGCATGCTGACACCGGCGACGGATATGCATACACTGGATTTGGTGGATTATATTCGGGAGCCGGATTAATACTGACTGAAACCCCCGTCCGCGCCCCTGGCATGCTTCTTGATAGTTATTCTTGCGTAACAATGTGACGAAATCATAATTACCACTAACGCTGAACAGGACTAACCGGATCATGGCAAAATTCTTTAATGAAATGCATGCCGACGGCGGCAATACCTCGGACAGTGCCGCCACCATACGCGAGCACTACCGCGAGTTCAGCGCCTGGCTGCAGCGGCAACCGGCAGATACCATCGCCAGGAAGCGTGCCGAAGCCGACCTGATGTTTCGCCGGGTGGGTATCACGTTCGCCGTGTACGGCGACGACGCCGGCACCGAGCGCCTGATTCCTTTCGATATCATCCCGCGCATCATCCACGCCGCAGAGTGGGCGCAGTTGCGGGCCGGCCTGGTACAAAGGGTGCAGGCGCTGAATATGTTCATCCATGATATCTATCATGACCAGAACATCATCAAGGCCAAGATCATTCCGGCCGAGCAGATCTACAAGAACGCCCAATACCGGCCGGAGATGCAGGGCATCTCGGTCGCGTCGGATATCTATGCGCATATCGCCGGCGTCGATATCGTGCGCGCCGGCGCCGGCGAATTCTATGTGCTGGAAGATAATCTGCGCGTGCCGTCCGGCGTCTCGTATATGCTGGAAGACCGCAAGATGATGATGCGCCTGTTTCCCGAACTGTTCGCGCGCAACAAGATCGCTCCGGTCGATCACTATCCGGACATGTTGCTGGACAACCTGCGCTCGGTCGCCCCGGTGGGCGTGACCGATCCGACCATCGTGGTGATGACGCCGGGCATGTACAACTCGGCCTATTTCGAACATGCGTTCCTGGCCCAGCAAATGGGCGTGGAACTGGTCGAAGGCCAGGATTTGTTCGTCAACGACAATGCGGTGTACATGCGCACCACGCGCGGGCCGAAACGGGTGGATGTTATCTATCGCCGCATCGACGACGATTTCCTGGACCCGCTGGCATTCCGCCCCGACTCTTCGCTGGGCGTGCCCGGCCTGCTGTCGGTGTACCGCTCCGGCCGGGTCACGCTGGCCAATGCGATCGGCACCGGCGTCGCCGACGACAAGTCTATCTATCCGTTTGTGCCGGACATGATCAAGTTTTACCTGAGCGAAGAACCGATACTGAACAATGTGCCCACCTATCAATGCCGCAAGAAGGAAGACCTGGCCTATACGCTGGCCAACCTGCCCGACCTGGTCGTCAAGGAAGTGCATGGCGCAGGCGGTTACGGCATGCTGGTAGGGCCGGCATCGAGCAAGGCGCAGATCGAGGATTTCCGCCAGAGGCTGCTGGCCCGGCCGGACGGCTATATCGCCCAGCCGACGCTGGCGCTATCGGCCTGCCCGACCTATGTCGACAGCGGCATTGCGCCGCGCCATATCGACCTGCGCCCGTTTGTGCTGTCCGGCAAGAGCGTGTCCATGGTGCCGGGAGGACTGACCCGGGTCGCCTTGCAAGAAGGTTCGCTGGTGGTCAACTCGTCGCAAGGCGGCGGCACCAAAGACACCTGGATATTGGAGACGTAGTGAACTATAACCGCCGATTAGAAAACGCCTGTCACGCACATGAAGCGCCTGACAGCGTTGCAAATGCTCGCGATAGCTTGCTATCGCTGCGCTTTGCGCCTTGCCACGCACTTCATGTGCGCGCCCTTCATTTCCCAACCGGCTGTTACAGTCCACTAATATGTTGAGCCGCACCGCCGATCACCTGTTCTGGATGGCCCGTTACACCGAACGCGCCGAAAACACCGCCCGCATGCTGGACGTGAATGTGCAAACTTCGATGCTGCCGCAATCCGCCGAGGATGCCGAAAAAGGCTGGCGCGCGATGCTGGGCATCTCGGAACTGCAATCCGCATTCGACCATAAATACGGCATACTGAACGCCAGGGATGTCGTCGATTTCATGGTCAGGGACCCGGACAATCCCTCCTCCATCTGCGCCTGCCTGACCGGCGCGCGCGAGAATGCCCGCGCCGTGCGCGGCACGCTGACGACCGAGGTATGGGAAACCCAGAATGCCACCTGGCTGGACATGTCCAAGCGCATCGACAGCGGCCTGCTGGAGCGCGATCCCAGCCAGTTCTTTGAATGGGTCAAGTACCGCTCCCACCTGTCGCGCGGCGTAACGCTGGGTACCATGCTGAAAGACGAGGCGGTGCACTTTATCCGCCTGGGCACATTTTTGGAGCGCGCCGACAATACCGCGCGCATACTGGATGTGAAATTCCACGGCGCCACCGGCAAGCGGCATAACAATGAAATCTCGCAGCGGGACTTCTATTACTGGGCGGCCCTGCTGCGCTCGGTGTCCGGCTTTGAAATCTATCGCAAGGTCTACCGCGACGTGATCACGCCGGAACGGGTAGCCGAACTGCTGATGCTGCGCGGAGACATGCCGCGCTCGCTGCTGGCCTGCATGGATGAAGTGGTCAATAATCTGAGAGACGTGCGCAACGATGTCTCGGCAGAGACCGAGCGCTTTGCCGGCAAACTGCACGCGGAACTGGAATTCGGCCGCATAGAAGAAATCCTGGCTGCCGGCCTGCATGATACGCTGACAGAATTCCTGGAACGCATCAACGAACTGGGAAATCGCATCAGCCGCGACTTCCTGGTTCCCCTTGCGGCATAGCCTGGCTATCCCATGCGACTCTCCATACGCCACGAGACCATCTACCATTACAGTGCGCCGCTGGCGTACACGATACAGCAATTGCACCTGACCCCGCGGCCCGAGCCGCAGCAAAAGGTGCTGTCCTGGCAGATCAATACCTCGGGCCGGATGCATGCGTACACCGATGCCTACGGCAACTTGTGCCATATGCTGACCATTACCGGCCCGCACGAGCAGGTTGCCATCGTGGCCCAGGGCATGGTGGCAACCACCAGCCCCGACCGCGGCCGGCTGGCAGATGAAAATCCGCAATCGCCGCTGATCTTTACCGTGGCCACCCGCCTCACTGAAGCAACGCCGATGGTGCTGGCATTTGCCGCCGCCAGCTTGCCCGTGCCTGGGCAGCCTGTGCAGTCACAGCATCTGATCGCGTTGGCGGAGCGCATTTGCGGTGCGGTCAGCTACCAAAGTGGTGCAACCATCGTCACCACTACCGCCACCGATGCACTGCAACTGGGACAGGGCGTATGCCAGGATCACGCCCACCTGTTCCTGGCCTGTTGCCATGCGCACGGTATTCCGGCGCGCTACGTGTCCGGATACATAGACCCAGAATCCACCGGCCACGCAGAGAGCCACGCATGGATAGACGCCTGGATCAGCGAAGAGGGCTTTACCGGCTGGGTCAGTGTCGACGTCACCCATGCGCGGCTGATGACAGACGCGTATTGCCGGCTGGCGATAGGCAGGGACTATGATTCGGCCGCCCCGATCCGCGGTGTGCGGCGCGGCGGCGGTGACGAAATATTAACGGTGAAAGTGGAAGTTGTCCCGTTGCTACCGGAATAAGCGAAACGCCCGGTAATATGGAAGAAATCCATGGGGCTGCGCATTATTTAGCGCCCCTGAAGTGTAAAATAATGGTTTTAGTCAAGATGATGCAAACATGACATATTGTGTAGGCATGCGCCTCGATGAAGGTCTGGTCTTTCTTTCCGATTCGCGCACCAATGCAGGCGTGGACCAGGTCGGCACCTTCCGCAAGATGAGCGTGTTCGAAAATCCCGGCGACAGGATGATTGTGCTGATGACCGCCGGCAACCTGTCGATTTCGCAATCGATACGCCAATTGGTGGCAGAACACGTCAGTGAAGACGGCCACAGCATCTGGACCGCGAGCAGCATGTACGACGCGGCGCGCATGCTGGGCGATGCGGTGCGCACCATCCATAAGCGCGACGCCGAGTCGCTGGCGGAATTCGGCATCGATTTCAATGTCAGCATCATTTTTGGCGGCCAGATCAAGGGCGAGCGCTGCCGCCTGTTCCAGGTCTATGCGGCCGGCAACTTCATCGAATCCCACAACGAGAGCACTTACTTCCAGATCGGCGAAGCCAAATACGGCAAACCCATCATCGACCGCGTGGTCACGCCGGCAACCAGCCTGGACGAGGCTGCCAAATGCGCGCTGATCTCGATGGACTCCACGCTGCGCTCGAACATCTCGGTCGGCCTGCCGCTGGACCTGCTGGTGTACAAGACCGACAGCCTGGCGGTCACCCGCTTCGTCACGATAGACGAAAAAAACCAGTACTTCCAGATGATACGCAATAGCTGGGGCCAGCAGTTGAAGACCGTGTTTGAGGGCATCGACGACCCCGTCTGGAACGCCGCGCCGGATGCGACCAGCAATGTGCTGTCCTCCACCAATATGCACAGCAAGCCGGTGCGGGTACAAGTGCCGGAGCACCTCAGCGCATCGGATGGAAATCAGCCGTCCAAGCTGCAGTCGCTGGCACAGCAATTTAGCAATAAGCAAGCTTAGCCTAGGCTTCCATCAAGCTCGTTCAAATAGTAAAAATAGCTGCAATGAATTAAATAATTGCCATGTTTCTTATGTACAATGTCTTTTCCATAATAAAACACTGGGGAAGACTGGGTGATGAATCACAAACATTGGCGCAAGCTGGCCGTGCTCGGCACAGCATTCTATTTTTCTTGCGGCATGCTTACTCCGCAGCCGGCACAGGCGCAGGCGTCGCCGCCTCCTGTGGAAGAATTTTTCAAACATTCGGCCTTCAGCGAAGCCAAACTTTCGCCTGACGGCAAACACGTTGCGGTGCGGGTCACCGGCGTGAACGACCGGGTGATCCTGGTGTTGATCGATGTCGCCACCAACGAACACAAGATACTGAAACACTACGCCAAAGTTGATATTGCCAGCGTTGATTGGCTCAACAACAAGCGCCTGGTCTACCAGCTGTCGGACAGGAAGATCGGCGATGGCGATGAAGACAGCGGTCCCGGACTTTTTGCCATCGACATCGACGCCGGCGATCAAAGGCAATTGATTGAAAGATCCTGGGGGGATTCCGCGAATTTCCGCCAGTTGTCGGCGTTCCATTTTTTCATCGACGTCGACCATAAAGAAGGCTCGGATGATGTGTTCATCGCCCGCAACGGCGGCACGCGCCTGAAGCCGTCCTTGAGTTTGCTGAAGGTGAACACCAGGACCGGCCAAGCTAGAATCGTTCCCACCCCGCCAGACGCTACCGGTTATTTGATCGACAAGGACGGCGAAGTACGCGTCACCACCACGAAAGACAAGGGCATCGCCGCCGTCTTCTACAAAGACCCAAAGTCCGGCGACTGGCGTAAGTTGATCGAGTTCGATCCTTTGAAGGAGAGCGGATTTTCCCCCAGCTTCATCGGGCCGGATGGCAGCCTATATGTCACCGCGCACCAGGGCCACGACACGACCTCGGTCTATCAATATGACCTGGCCAACAACAAAGTCATGACGACACCTATCGTCACCATGAAGGGCTACGATTTCGCAGGCTCCTTCACCTACAATAAGATCAAGAACAAACTGACGGGCTTGCGCTATGAAACCGATGCGTCTGCAACATTTTGGTTTGATGACGACTGGAAAAAACTGCAGCAGCGGGTAGACGCGCTGCTGCCCGACACCATCAATACGATTTCCGGGCCGTCCGACTCCGCGCCCAAAGTCATCCTGATACATGCGTTTTCAGATGTGTATCCGGGCGCCTATCTGCTATTCAATATAGAAACCGGCAAATTCTATCCATTGGGCGAAACCCGCCCCGGCATCGACCAAAAGCAGATGTCGCACATGGACATGATACGGTACAAGGCGAGGGACGGCCTGGAGATTCCCGCCTACCTGACGCTGCCGAAAGGCAGCGGCGGCAAGAACCTGCCGCTGGTGGTATTGGTGCATGGCGGCCCCTATGTCAGGGGCGGCCACTGGGGGTGGGATTCTCAAGTACAGTTCCTCGCATCGCGCGGCTATGCAGTGCTGCAGCCAGAATTTCGCGGCAGCACGGGCTATGGCTCAAAGTTGTGGACATCCGGCTGGAAGCAATGGGGCCTGGCGATGCAGGATGACATCACCGACGGCACCAAATGGGCCATCGCTCAAGGCTACGCAGATCCCAAGCGGATTTGCATCGCCGGCGCCAGTTACGGCGGCTATGCAACCATGATGGGCCTGATCAAGGAGCCGGACCTGTACCAATGCGGCATCAGCTGGGTAGGCGTGTCCGACATCAATTTGCTGTACGACGTGACCTGGAGCGACGCGTCGGATGAGTCGTTCAAATATGGCATGCCCACCTTGATCGGCGACCAGAAGAAAGATGCTGAGCAGTTGAAGGCGACGTCGCCGATAGAACAAGCCTCGCGCCTGAAAAAACCCTTGATCCTGGCGTATGGCGGCGCGGACGTCCGTGTGCCCCTGGTGCATGGCACCAAGTTCTACGATGCGGTCAAAGCGCATAATCCGAATGTCGAATGGATAGTGTATGCGGACGAAGGGCACGGCTGGCGGGTGTTGAAAAACAATGTCGATTTCTGGACCAAGGTTGAAAAATTCCTGGATCAGAACATCGGCAAAAAATAAGCTGGCTGATCGCATGCGGACATAATGAAAAGGCACTCCATCCGAGTGCCTTTTTTGCAGATGCGTTTTTGCCTGCTGCGCTGACTACTTTTTCTTGCGCCAGTCACAATCGGCGGCATGGTCCTGCACCATGCCTATGCCCTGCATATAGGCATAGATAATGGTCGAACCGACAAACTTGAAGCCGCGTTTTGCCAAGTCCTTGGAAATCGCATCCGATAGCTCGGTCTTGATGATGCGCTCGCCTTTGTTCTTGATCGGCTTGCCTTTTACATAGGCCCATAGATAGGCATCCAGCCCGCCCAGTTCTTCGCACAAGCGCAGATACGCCTGCGCGTTGGTGATTGCAGCCGCTACTTTGAGCTTGTTCCTGATAATGCCGGGATTGGCCAGCAACTCGGCGACCTTGACGGCATCATACGCGGCGATTTTCCTCGCATCCCAGTGATCGAAGGCGAGCCGGTAGCTCTCACGCTTGTTCAGGACGGTTTCCCAGCTCAGGCCTGCCTGCGCGCCCTCCAGGTTCAGCATCTCAAACAGGCGGTTCTCATCGTGGCAAGGCACGCCCCACTCATGGTCGTGGTAGTCCAGATACAGGGGATTGGCGGAGTTAGCCCATGCACAACGCTTGATAGTCATTTGTTATTTCAGGGTGATGAATTGATCAACATATTAAACGATTATTTTACGCAATGGTGCCGCTCGCATCCTGCACGTCCCTGAGGAATGCCGCCCCTGCACAAATAATCGCAGGGAAAATGAAGTGCACGCAATAAAAAAGCGCACGATCAGGTGCGCTTTTCCAGAGAGCCTTATCAGGCTTAAATCATGGACTTAGACTACGATGGTCTGCGCCTCGTCGCCTTCACGGGCACGAATTTCGCCGATGCGTGTAACCGTCTCGCCGGCCGCCTGCAATTGCGCCAGCGCCGCATCCGCATTCTCCTGCGATACGATGACCACCATCCCTATGCCGCAGTTAAATACGCGATGCATTTCAGCATCCGCCACGCCGCCATGCTGTTGCAGCCAGGTGAACAATGGCGGCATGACCCAGGCGTCTTTGTGCAGCACTGCAGTCAGGTTGTCGCGCAGCACGCGCGGTACATTTTCCACCAGGCCGCCGCCGGTGATGTGCGCCATGCCTTTGACTTCCATGCTGTCCATCAGCGCCAGCAGCGGCTTGACATAGATGCGGGTCGGCGCCATCAGCGCGTCGGCCAGCGTGCGGCCATGGAAATCGCTGTTCAGGTCGGGCTGGGAAACTTCGATGATCTTGCGTACCAGGGAAAAACCGTTGGAATGGATGCCGGACGATGCCAGGCCCAGGATCACGTCGCCCGGAGCGATCTTGCTGCCGTCGATGATCTTGGATTTTTCCACCGCGCCGACCGCAAAGCCGGCCAGGTCGTATTCGCCGTCTGGGTACATGGACGGCATTTCCGCAGTTTCGCCGCCTATCAGGGCGCAGCCGGCTTGTTCGCAGCCGAAGGCAATGCCCTTTATCACGTCGGTGGCGGAAGGCACGTCGAGCTTGCCGCAGGCGAAATAATCCAGGAAGAACAGCGGTTCCGCACCCTGCACCAGGATGTCGTTGACGCTCATCGCCACCAGGTCTATGCCTACGGTATCGTGCCGGTTCAGGTGGAAAGCCAGCTTCAGCTTGGTGCCGACGCCGTCGGTGCCGGAGACCAGCACCGGTTCCTTGTATTTTTTACCGATTTCAAACATGGCGCCAAAACCGCCAATTCCAGCCATGACACCCTCGCGCATGGTGCGCTTGGCAAACGGTTTGATTGCCTCCACCAGCGCGTCGCCGGCGACCATGTCGACACCGGCGTCACGGTAAGAAAGGGAAACATTATTAGTTGAGCTCATGATATTAGGCAATAGAAACGAGAATAGATGCGGGAGAGGCGGTAAAATAGAAGAATTGCGGGAAATACCTCTGCGAAACCGCTATTTTAACAAATCGACTCGGCAAACACCCGTTTTTTGGGTAACGAGTGTATTAAGTGGTCCGTATTTAAAACACATAACAAATCGATAACGATGCCTTTCTCCTTCTCGACAGAACAAAAACAGACTGCTTTGTGGCTAAGCCTGGCCTTGGCATTCCTGGTTCTGCTGATGTTGCTGGGGCCGGTGCTGATGCCGTTTATCGTGGCCGCCATCCTGGCATACATCCTGAATCCCTGGGTAAACAAGCTATGCGCCTGGCGGTTCGGGAAATTCGGCGTGCCGCGCTCGATTGCCGCCACCCTGGTCATTGTGCTCATCATTTGCTCGGCATTGGCGATGGTGCTGATCATCACGCCTATACTGCAAAAAGAGATTCCTCAATTCCAGGAGCAGATTCCCAGGTTCTTCGACAAAATGAACGCGAGCCTGAGCCCGATGCTGCAGGATCTGGGCATTTCCGTGCAACTGGACAGCGCCGGCATCAAAACCATGCTGACCGAGCAACTGAAGGATAGCGGCGACGTGATCGGCAAGGCGATATTATCGTCAGTACGGGTCGGCGGTACGGCGGTGATGGGTTTGCTGGCGAATTTGTTGCTGATTCCTATCGTCCTGTTTTACCTGTTGCTGGACTGGCAGGCAATGATGGCAAGGCTGGAACATTTCATTCCGCGCCGCTGGGCGCAAAACACCCGGGACGCGGCGACCGAGGTCGACGGCATCCTGGCGCAGTATCTGCGTGGACAAATCATGGTGATGCTGGTGCTGGCGGTGTATTATTCCGTCGCGCTGGCGATTGCGCGCTTTGAATTGGCGTTGCCGGTGGGAATCATCACCGGCTTCCTGGTATTTATTCCCTATCTAGGCTACGGCCTGGGCCTGACGCTGGCGCTGATCGGGGCTATCCTGCAGTTTAACGATTTCAGCGGCCTGATAGCGGTCGCCATTATTTATGGGCTGGGCCAGGTGATCGAATCTTTTTTCCTGACCCCGAGGCTGGTTGGCGAACGCATAGGCCTGCATCCGCTGACCGTGATTTTTGCATTGCTGGCGTTTGGCCAGTTATTCGGCTTCATCGGCATCCTGGTCGCGTTGCCGGCTTCGGCCATTATTGCGGTCGCGGTCAAGCATCTGCGCTCACATTATTTTAATAGTAGTTTTTATCATCAGCCATGAGGCAATTATTGCTGGACCTGGACGCGGAAAAACCGCAGTCTCTCGATACCTTTGTGGTTGGCCAAAACGCCGAACTGGCGCAGTTGCTCAGCTTGTTTTCTACACGTACTCCCAGTCTGTATGGCGAGCGTTTCGTCTACCTGTGGGGGCAGCCCGGCGCCGGCAAGACGCATTTGCTGCAGGCCCTGGCCGATACCGGCGACGCCCGCTTCCTGACCCCGGACGCGCCCAGCGCGGCTTTCACTTATACGCCGGCGATCAGCATGTACCTGCTGGATGATTGCGAAAAGCTGTCGCCGCGGGCGCAGATCGACGCCTTCAACCTGTTCAATGAGGCAAGGGCCAATGGAGCCTTCCTGGTGGCGGCCGGCAATCACCCGCCCATGATCCTCGGCGTCAGGGAAGACTTGCGCACCCGCCTGGGCTGGGGCCTGATTTACCAGGTGCACGGACTGACCGACGAAGACAAGATCAATGCGCTGGAAAAGGCGGCCCAGCAGCGCGGCATGAGCATTTCCGGCGGCGTGTTACCCTACCTGATTACGCACTATCAACGCGACATGAATTCGCTGACCAAGATGCTGATCGCGCTGGACCAGTATTCGCTGGAAACCAAACGACCGATTACCTTACCGCTACTGCGAGATTTTCTATTGCAGCAGGAAGCGTACACTTCATAGCCGCCATGAGCAATATTGCCCTCTTCGACCTCGACCACACACTGATCCCCATCGATTCCGACTACGAATGGGGCCAGTTCCTGAGCCGCATAGGCGCGGTGGATGCCGTCGCGTTTGAAAAACGCAATGCGGAATTCTTTGCCCAATACCAGGCCGGCACCCTGGACCCGGTGAAATACCTGGAATTTGCGTTGGGCACGCTGGCACAATTCCCGCGCAAGCAACTGGATGCCTGGCACCGGCAATTCATGCAGGAAGTGATACAGCCGGTGTTATTTCCCGCAGCGCTGGAGCTGATCAAGCGCCACCGGGATCACGGCGACCTGCTGGTCATCGTCACTGCCACCAATCGCTTTGTCACCGCGCCGATCGCCAGCGCGCTGGGCGTGGACAACCTGATTGCGGCAGAACCCGAACTGACGGCAGACGGCAACCTCACCGGCAAGCTGCTGGGCGTCCCCACCTCGGGCGAGGGCAAGGTGGTGCATCTGCAGCAGTGGCTGGGCAAGCAGGGCAAGAAGCTGGAAGACTTCACCTGCAGCCATTTTTACAGCGACTCGCAAAACGATATTCCTTTACTATCCGTCGTCACCCACCCGGTCGCGACAAATCCGAATGCTAAACTAATGGCACATGCCACCCGGCAGGGTTGGCCCATCCTTACCTTATTCAATGCGCAATGATTAAAAAGTTTATCCGCAAAATGCTGGGCGTCAAAAGCAAAGCAGATGCCGCCAGCGCTAATAATGAACCGACGGTACTCAGCGCCAAAGAGCACGGCATCAATCCCAACCTGCTGTCATCGAATGCCATACGCGTCACGCAAACCCTGCAGGAAGCGGGATTCAAGGCCTTTGTGGTCGGCGGCGCGGTGCGCGATTTGCTGCTGGGGGTGAAGCCCAAGGATTTCGACATCGCCACCAATGCCACGCCGGAACAGGTTAAACGGCTGTTCCGGCGCGCCTTCATCATAGGCAAGCGTTTCCAGATCGTGCACGTGATGTTCGGCCAGGACTTGCTGGAAGTGACCACCTTCCGCGGCACGGTCACCGACGGCGCCCCCAAGGATGAACATGGCCGCGTATTGCGCGACAATACCTTCGGCGAACAGCATGAAGATGCGGTACGCCGCGACTTTACGATCAATGCGATGTACTACGATCCAGCCACGCAAACCGTGCTGGATTATCACGACGGCATCGCCGACATACGCAAGAAGACCCTGCGCATCATAGGCGTGCCGGAAGCGCGTTACCGCGAAGACCCGGTGCGCATGCTGCGCGTGGTGCGTTTCGCCGCCAAGCTGCAGTTCACGATAGACCCGGCCACCAGCGCCCCGATCGCGGTGATGGCACCGCTGATCAATAATGTGCCGACCGCGCGCGTGTTCGATGAAATGCTGAAATTGCTGATGAGCGGCCACGCCATGGCCTGCCTGCAGCAACTCCGCAAGGAGGGCCTGCATCATGGCCTGATGCCGCTGCTGGACGTGGTGTTGGAACAGCCGCTGGGAGAAAAATTCGTCACGCTGTCGCTGGCCAATACCGATGAGCGGATACGCCAGGGCAAGCCGGTCTCGCCGGGCTTCCTGTTTGCTTCCCTGCTGTGGCATCAGGTATTGGAAAAATGGGACGCGTATAAGGCCGCGGGAGAATTCCCCATCCCCGCTTTGCACCTGGCCGCCGACGACGTGCTGAACACGCAAACCGACGCACTGGCACTGCAACGCAAGATAGGTTCGGACATGCGCGATATCTGGGCCATGCAGCCGCGCTTTGAAAAGCGCGTCGGCAAGACCCCGTATAAGTTGCTGGAACACCCGCGCATGCGCGCAGGCTACGACTTCCTGCTGCTGCGCTGCGCGTCGGGAGAAATCGATGCCGAGATCGGCGAATGGTGGACGGATTTCATCAATGGCGACGGCGCCGAGCGCGAGCATCTGCTGACCATCAAACCGAAACAGGAAGCCGCTGCACCGAAGAAGCGCCGCCCGCGTCGCCGCAGCCCGCGCAAGCCGGATGACGCGAGCGAGTAAGAGGTCAGCCATGAGCAGTGAGCCGCGATTGAGCAAAGCCATGCACAAAGCCTACATCGGCATTGGCGCCAACCTGGGGGACGCGCGCGCATCGGTGGAGGCGGCAATCGCCAGGCTGGCCAGCCTGCCGGCCAGCCGGCTGGACGCCCAGTCCAGCCTGTTTAGCAGTGCGCCGGTGGATGCCGGCGGCGACGACTATATCAACGCGGTGGTGGAAATCAGCACCGGCCTTGATGCAGACCGCTTGCTGCATTCCTTGCAACAAATCGAACTCGACTTCGGCCGTGAGCGCCCCTACCGCAATGCGCCGCGCACGCTGGACCTGGATTTATTGCTGTATGCCGACCGCCAGATCGACACACCGCAACTGAGCGTACCGCATCCCAGGATGACCGAACGCGCGTTCGTGCTGATTCCCTTACTGCAGCTGGATCCGTGTATCGTGATACCCGGCAAAGGCCCCGCCCACCGGTTTGCGCCGCAGGTCGCCGATCAGCCCATCCGCAAGATCAGCTAAGCTTTTCTATGCCGGCTCCAGCCTTCCTCCAGATAAATTACTGGGATTGGCCGGAAAATACGTGATTCCCGTTACAAACCTATAATACGAATAATACTTTTTAACACGGAGAAATATCTTGGCTGAATATTTGCAAGACCGAAAAGCGGTCACCATTCCCGGCTTGATCGCCCAGCGCCAGCAAGGTGAAAAAATCACCATGCTGACCTGCTACGATGCCAGCTTTGCCGCGCTGATGGATCGCTGCGGCGTGGAGATGCTGTTGATCGGCGATTCGTTGGGCATGGTCAGCCAGGGCCATAACTCCACCTTGCCGGTGACCGTCGCCGACATCGCCTACCACACCGCCAGCGTCGCGCGTGGCAACAAGTCGGCCCTTGTGCTTTCCGACATGCCGTTTGGCAGCTATGCGACGCCCGAATCCGCTTTCCACAATGCGGTGCAACTGATACAGGCCGGCGCGCAAATGGTGAAGCTGGAAGGCGGCTCCTGGCTGGCGCCCACTGTCAAATTCCTGACCGAGCGCTCTATCCCCGTCTGCGCCCATCTGGGCTTGACGCCGCAATCTGTGCACCAGCTGGGCGGCTACAAGGTGCAGGGCAAGACCAACCAGGCGGCCGACCTGTTGAAATCCGATGCGCTAGCCTTGCAGGCAGCCGGCGCCACCGTGCTGGTGCTGGAGGCGATCCCCTCGAGCCTGGGCAAGGAAGTTACCGACCTGCTGGCGATTCCTACGATAGGCATAGGCGCTGGTCCGGACTGCTCCGGCCAGGTATTGGTCATGCATGATCTGCTGGGCGTGTTCCCGGGCCGCAAAGCCAAATTCGTCAAGAATTTCATGGAAGGCCAGACCAGCATCGACGCCGCCGTGCAGGCCTATGTGGCCGCGGTCAAGGATCGCAGCTTCCCGGCGCCGGAACATTGCTTCTAGGGCGAGGCTTTCATCTGACCGTTGCCGGACCAAACTGAGCTTGCGCCAGCATGGCCGATACGCCGACGAAGGCCGGATACTCAGCAGTGATCACATAAGTGGGAATCTGCTGCAAGTATCCGGAGAACCTGCCCTTCTCCTCAAAGCGGCCCCGGAAACCGGACTCTGTAAAAAAGCGGCCAAGACGCGGCACGATGCCGCCGCCTATATAAATTCCGCCCTTGGCGCCCAGGGTCACCGCCAAATTACCTGCCGCCGTGCCCAGCATGTCGCAAAAGCATGCCAGCGTTTGTACGCACAAGGCCGATTGCTGCTGCAACGCGCGCTGTATGATGTCAGCCACCGTCAACGGCTCGGCATCCAGCCCTTCCTTTGCAGCCAACGCACGGTAGATGATATCCAGGCCTATGCCCGATAACAGGCGTTCAGCGGAAACATGGGGATGCTCGCGCCAAGCATAGTGAAGAATGAATGCTTCCAATTCGTTGGCGGGTGAAAAACTGACGTGGCCGCCTTCGCTGTCCAGCGCCAGCCAATGCGAACCATACGGGATCAGCGCCGATACGCCCAGGCCGGTACCCGCGCCCAGCAAGCCGATGACGCCGTTTTCCTTCGCGTAGCCGGCACCGACCTGCACTTTTTGCTCAGGCGCGAGGAAAGGTAAAGCCATCGCCAGCGCCTTGAAATCATTCACCACCAGCAATTGCTCCAGCCGCAATTGCTGCTGCATCGCCTGTATCGAAAAAGACCAATGGTGGTTAGTCATCTGCACCCTATCCCCATCGACAGGATTGGCAATCGCGATGCCCGCTCGTTTAACAAGCATGGCGCCGGCAGCGACGGCAGCCGGCTCACCTAAGTAAGCCAGGATGGCATCCCCCAGCTGCGCATAAGCGCGGCAAGGGTAGACCACTACCGCCTGAATTTCGCCCGGCGCAGTTTCCAGGCAGAAGCGTGCATTGGTTCCGCCTATATCGGCCAACAGGCATGGGTAAGAAATTTGCTGTGGGGCTATGGTTTGCATGACGTAATCACCGGTTCAATTTACAGCATTGCTTGTGGAGTGTAGCAGTCCGCATGACACCTCTCATAAAAAAAGAGCATCGATACATAGTATCGACACCCTCAAATGACGCAGAGTAAAACCGGATTGGTCAGAAGCGATACTGCATGGACAGCTCGATTGTTCGCCCGAACAGTGAGCGGGCGATCGTGGCATAAGGCAGGCCGCCAGGGGTCGGCACCGGTCGTCCGGCAGAGCCTTCCGTCAGGCCGATTTCATTCGTCAGATTGTTGCCTGATAAACGGAACTCGAGCTTGTCGCCGACTGTCAGCAGTGCGCCGGCATCCACGGTGTTATAGCTGGGCAGGTATTCCTGATTCTGCTGATCCGAGTAACGCGCATTTATATGGGAATATGTGCCATACAATCTGAGCGAGTTGTCGCCCATCGGTATCATATAGCTAGGGGTCAGGCGCCATTGACTCGCCGGCTGACGCTGCACCATGCCGCCATTGATATTCGGTTGCGAGGCGTCATAGTCCTGGTACCTGGCGTGCTGGACATCGCCGCTGAGCGCAATCTGCAGATTCCGGATCGGACGCACGGACAATTCATACTCCAGGCCGTATGTGCGGGAACCGCCAACTGTATTAACCGGCAAACCGGCCGCCGTGCTGGTGCCTATGAACTGGTCGCTGAATTTATTGGCGAACAGATTCACGAATGCGCTGTACATGGAGCCCACTGTCTTGAAGCCCAGTTCCGCCTGCTTGATTTTGGTGACAGAAGGCGCCAGGGTAGTACTGCCGCCGCGCACCTGGTCAAAGAACGGGAATTGTCCGCCGGAGTTGATGCGGGCAAATACGCTCATATTGTCATCCAGCTTGTAAATGCCGCCCAGCGTCAAGGAAGTCAACCCTTGCTTGAAGTCATAGGCGATGACCGGCCCATTAGGCTGTGCAATACCGTAATTGTAGGCCGCCAGCGGATTATTGCCGACAAAATTCCCGAAGGTCGGGCTTTGATAGCTGAGATTCAAGCGCTGCTGTTCATAGCGCAAGCCTGCGTCCAGCCTCAAACGCTCGGTGACTTTCCATTCATCAGCGACATACACGGCACGGTTGCTGGTATCGCCGTTCTCAGCAATGCAAAACGTGCAGCCGCCGGAAAATCCGCGGCTGTTGGTGGCTAGAGCGCCGTTATCCAAAGTAACCTGTATCGGCCTGCCGTTGAAATCGGTCAGCAGATTGTTGCCCAGGTTCCATACATCGTTGGTGGAATACTGGGAGACATACAGTCCCACCGTCAAATTGTGGTCCTTGACGATCTCTTTGGTAAAGCGCAGCTCATCGGTAAAATTTTGCAGCTTTTTCTGGACATCCCACAGACCGTATTGAATCGTCTGCGTATTTGCGCCTACTGCGCCGCCGCCATCCGCGTAGACCGCAGTCCCGGTAGTCGCCAGCTTGCCGCCTGCTGCCGCCACCAGCGTTGCATTTGCGTTGGCGGCGCTGACAAACGATGCAATCTGCGTCCCCATGGCGAGCGGCGCAGGACCGCTGAACATGCCAATGGTGGGCTGCTTGCCGCTAAAATAGTTCATCTTGTTGTTGACGTCCCAACCATTGAGTTTCTGATCGAAGTCAAACCCAAATACAGTGTTGTTCGCGCCACGTCCGTCTGCCAAGTCTCCTTTGGTGCCGTCCGGCAGCGTAAACAAGCGCGTTTCATTGCTCATCGGCGTCCAGGTGCGCGGATCGATGCCAGGGAAAGAATCCAGCTGGCCGGGATTGGGCGATGCGGCAGCCGGAGCAGCTCCCGCAATGCCATGACCCGGCTTGGGCTGCAGCAGCACGGGCACCCCGGTATAAAATGCATTTTTATCGTTGGTCGTACGCGCATAGACCGTCAGCTCGCCGTCCTGGATTCTATGCGTCAGCGTCGCGGTCAAAGAACCGCCGTCATCCGCCGGAAAGCCCGCATCGCGTACACCCTTGTTGGTGCGATAGAAACCGCCAATCGATCCGTACCAGCCGTCGGCCAGCTTGCCGCTGTAAAAAGCGTCGTAACGGATCAGGTTGCCTGTGCCGAACGTCGCGCGGATGCTGCCGTCAGGCGTGTCGCCGCCGTGTTTCAGGATGAAGTTCATCGTGGCGCCTGGCTGGCCATTGGAAAAAATCACGCTGGGGCCGCCGCGCAGCACTTCAACCCGCTCTATCGTATCGTCTATCCGGAATGTGGAGTCGTTTGCTAGAAAGGACAGCGTCGGCGCCGGGAACAAAGGCGAGCCGTTTAGCTGCAAGGTCACGAAAGGCGCGTCGCCGCCGGAGGGAAAACCGCGTATCTGAATATTGGCGCCGGTTTGTCCGCCGGTCGATTCCACGTACACGCCCGGAGAAATTTTCAGCAGGTCGGCGGTGCTGGTCGGCGCAGCCTCTTTCATTTGTTCTTCAGTCGCCGTAGTGATGGAAAAAGCGGAATCCAGCTTGCGCTTCGGGCTGCCCGATGCCACACCGGTAACAACGACTTCCTGCGCTTGTGCGGTTGCGCTATCGGGAGCAGATTTCACCGTTGCGGCAGGTGCTGTGCTTGCCGCGATATCGGCCTGGTCCGCCGCATACGCCGGATTCATCAGTGCGAGGATGGCGAGCGTCACCGACGACGACAAGAATTTGTCATTATGTTTCATTGAATTGTCCCCAAATTTTAGTAAGTGTTATGCGTCTTCAGGCTATGCTGCTCTATGCCCGGCCCTATATGGCCGGCAAGCTTCTTTGCACTGCCCATCCTCTTATTGCTGCTTCCTAAACGGGATAAACAAGTTTCCCAAACAGCCTGGATGTGAAGACGTATGGTATTGAAACAAGAAATGATATCGATGTCAATTAAAATGTTATCGATGTCATTTGGTGTGGCAAATCTGCATCTTGCCGTATTGCAAACCGCTTGCAGGCTCGCCGCGAGTGAAAATCAGAACCGCACAATGCCCGCCAACGAGGCGTGCCGGGCTCAGCGCGCAACGCGGAAAGACGTCCATCGACCGGTTCAGGCGAAAGCGTCCTGCGTTATTTTTTATCTGGAGATACAGGCCGCAGATGTTGATATATAAAAAAATCATCTGTCATAATGCACGGTGCACAACCCCATAAATAACAATAGAGTATTGAATGCCTGCTAAAAAGATCGGTATGCGCGACACCGAATCCGGAGTCACGATGGAGGACCTGGCGGCGCTGGCCGGCGTTTCCACGATTACCGTGTCACGCGCATTGCGCGACAGCCCGCTGGTCACAAAAGAGACGCGCGAAAAAATTCGCAAGATTGCCGAACAGCAGGGCTACAGACTGAACATCAGCGCCAGGAACTTGCGCCTGCGCCGTAGCTACTCGGTGGCGGTTGTGGTGGAGATGGCTCCCGCCAAGGACCGCCCCATGTCGGACCCCTACCCCCTTGAATTATTGGGCAGCATCACGCAGGAACTGACCACGGCAGGCTACAGCGTAGTGCTGACTTCCAAGCAATTGATTGATACCCCGCCAGTGCAAGCCGCCGACGGCCTGATCCTGCTGGGCCAGGGCTCGCACGGTGAGGCGGTGCGCCATCTGCAACGTTCCGGCCTGCCGCTGGTAGTATGGGGCGCGCCCGACACCGACCCCACCTGCATCGTTGTCGGCAGCGATAACCGCAAAGGCGGCGCCAGTGTCGCCGCGCATTTCTTGTCGCAATCCCGCAAGAAACTGGTGTTCCTCGGCGATATCGACCACGCCGAAGTGCAGGAACGGTATGCCGGCTTTATCGAAGCCTTGGGTGCAAGCGGAAAATCCGTGCCCATCCTTCGTCCCAAGGCATTCACGTTTGAAGCCGGATTTGAAAGCGTGTCCAGGCTATTGCAAAAAAAGAGGGGCGGCTTTGACGGCATATTTGCAGCCAACGATCTCCTGGCGATGGGAGCGATACGGGCTGTCATGGAAAGCGGACTCAGCGTGCCGGGCGACGTGTCGGTCAGCGGCTATGACGACACGCCCGGGGCCGCCAGCTTCGTCCCCCCCATCACCAGCGTGCATCAGTATCTGCGCGACGGCGGCGTCCTGCTGGCAAAGAAAATACTGGCGCTGATCCATGGCGAGCAGGTTGTTTCCGAAATGCTGCCGACGATGCTGGTAGTCCGCCAAAGCTGAAATACCTCCGATCGCAGGTATTGCACGCACATCGCGCTTAAATATTAAATAAACAATATTTATTCAAAAAATCTGATAAATTGACAAACCAAACCGATTTGGATAAAATTTATTTTAATTTCAAACCGGTTTGGTTTCATTCACACCGATTTGCACCCCTCCCTCATTAAGAGCATCCAGCTAGCCGTGCGAAGTTTTTAAGGAAGAAAACGTGCCTATTCAAGATGTATTGCATCACACCTACCCGCTGGAACCCTGGCGCATCACCGAAAACAAGTTCGATACCCATGCGCATTTTTTAAGTGAAACCCTGTTCGCATTGGGGAACGGCTACATAGGATTGCGCGGGACGCAAGAAGAAGGCTACCGGGGTCCTGCCGGCACCTCGCTGGATGGTACCTACCTGAACGGCTTTTTTGAAGCCGAAGCCATCCATCACCCGGAAACGGCTTTCGGCTTGGCGCGCACCAATCAATTCATGCTGAATGTGCCGAACGCAAAATGCATAGAATGCTGGCTGGGCCATGAGCAGCTCGACCTGTTGCAGGGTACCTTGACTCATTATGAACGCTCGCTGGATTTTCGCACTGGTGTGCTGTCGCGCTCGCTGAAGTGGACTTCGCCATCAGGCCGCCAGCTATTGCTGCACAGCCGGCGTCTGGTGTGCTTCGACAATAAGCACCTGTTTGCCATCCGTTATGAGATAACTCCTTTAAATTTTTCAGGGGACGTCCGGCTGATTTCGGCGGTAGACGGCGCAGTCAAAAATATCGAAGCGGGCGACGATCCGCGCGTGGGGTCGGCCATATCGGGGCCGGCGCTGGAGCTGATTGATGTCCGGCAGGATGGTGCCTATTCTGCGCTGGTGCATCGCACCGCCAATAGCGGTCTTACACTAGCCAGCGCAATGCAAAATCAGTTGGACGGCGCTGCTGCAACAACATCCCACGCGCAGATCGGCCAGCGCGTGGAGCAGACGTTCCATATCACCGCTGCCGAAGGGGAGCCCATCAGGCTCAGCAAATTCGCCTGTTATTTTTCTTCGCGCGACTACCCGGAAGCGGAACTGCTCACCCGCAGCAAAGAAGCCCTGACGCAAGCGCAGACAAACGGATTCGATGCGCTGTGCCAGGCCCAGGAAAATTATCTGCGCGATTTCTGGCAACAGGCAGATGTGGAAATCGCCGGCGACGATGCCTTGCAGCAGGGAATGCATTTCAATCAATTCCATCTGTTGCAGTCAGTGGGCCGCGACGGCAAGACCAATATCGCAGCCAAGGGTGTAACCGGCGAGGGTTACGAAGGCCACTATTTCTGGGATACGGAAATTTACGTGCTGCCCTTTTTTCTGTTTAACAAGCCGGAAATCGCCAGGAAACTGCTGGAATACAGATATACCTATTTGCCGCAGGCGCGCGAACGAGCCCGGCAAATGTCGCATGCCAAAGGCGCCTTGTATCCATGGCGCACGATTGCCGGGGAAGAGTGCTCGGCCTACTTCCCTGCGGGGACCGCACAATACCATATCAATGCAGATATCGCCTATGCGATCAAGATGTACGTAGAGGCAAGCGGCGATGATGCCTTCCTGCTGGAGCAAGGCGCCGAAATCGTGCTGGAAACCGCCCGCATCTGGATGGACCTGGGCAGCCACACTAGCCAGCCAACGGGTGGCCGGACAAGGCATTTTTGCATCAACGAGGTTACCGGCCCCGACGAATATACGGCATTGGTCAACAACAACTACTACACCAATGCGATGGCGCAAATGCACTTGCGCTTCGCGGCCGATATTGCAAACCGCCTGCAATCGGACCACCCGGTAAAATTCAGCCAATTGGCAGCCGCAATAAGCCTGGGGCCGAACGAAGTAGCGCAGTGGCGGGAGGCTGCCGACCTGATGTACCTGCCCTACGACGAAAACCTGGGCATCCACCAGCAAGACGACAGTTTCTTGTCTAAAAAGATCTGGGATTTCGCCGGCACGCCGAAAAATAAATACCCTTTGCTGCTGCATTACCATCCAATGGTGATCTACCGGCACCAGGTATGCAAACAGGCTGATGTCGTGCTCGCCTTGCTGCTATTGAGCGAGCAATTCTCGCTGGAAGACAAGAAACGGGATTTCGACTATTACGAGACCGTCACCACGCACGACTCGTCGCTATCCACCTGCATCTTCAGCATCATCGCATCTGAAGTCGGATATCACGACAAAGCCTATGATTACTTTATGGAGACCGCCAGGCTGGACCTGGACAACACGCACGGCAATACCCACTACGGCGTGCATACCGCCGCGATGGCAGGCACTTGGCTGGGTGTGGCATACGGATTTGGCGGCATGCGCCTGCACAACGGCCAACTCAAGTTTTCGCCAGTGATCCCGGAGCGCTGGACCCATTACCGATTCAAGGTACATATCAAGGAATGCCTGCTGCAGGTATCCGTGAACACAGATGCGGTTGAATACACATTGCTGCGCGGCGATGGACTCGGCTTCTTGCATGCTCAAACAGAAGTCACGCTGACGTCGGCTGCCCCGGCACGTAGCATCGCTGTCGCACGACCTATTAAAGGAGATCTGTCATGAATCAACACAGATATCAGGCCGTCATTTTCGACCTGGATGGCGTCATCACCGATACCGCCCACTATCACTACCTGGCATGGAAACAATTGGCGGAGAGCCAGGGAGTCGCTTTCGACCATGCCTTCAACGAACAGTTAAAGGGCATAGACAGGACAGGCTCGCTGAATTTGATATTGGCGTCTTCCGGCAGGCAATATTCAGATCTGCAAAAACAGGCATTGGCCGACCAAAAAAATCGGCATTACCAGCAACTGATAGCCGGCATGTCAGCGGCGGACCTATTGCCCGGTGCGCTGGATGCCTTGCGCATCGTCCGCGCCGCCGGACTGAAGACCGGCCTGGCTTCGGT
This sequence comes from Undibacterium sp., assembly GCA_035487495.1. GTDB lineage: Bacteria > Pseudomonadota > Gammaproteobacteria > Burkholderiales > Burkholderiaceae_D > Undibacterium. Next base: position 9,253 of record DATHMC010000401.1, on the reverse strand, counting down.
CAGCAAGAATGCGTTTGCCGTGCTGGATAAACTGGGGATTGCAGACTTGTTCGACTATGTTGTCGATGCCTCAAAAATCACTAACAGCAAACCCGATCCCGAAATATTTTTGACCGCAGCCAAGCGGCTGAATGTCGCGCCATCGCTGTGCCTGGGGGTGGAGGATTCCGTCGCGGGAATACGCGCCATCAAGGCCGCCGGCATGTACGCGCTGGGAATAGGCCAGCCATCGATCTTGACGGAGGCGGACAAGGTCATCCCCAATCTCGATCGCTTTTCCCTGGGAGACTACTAATTTTTAACAACCTAAAAATAATGTCTGAATAAAAAAATAATACAAATAATAACAATTCCAACAGTAGTGACAAAAGGCAGGAGACAGCATGCACAACAGGCGCATCATATTTGCGCTCTTCATGATTTATTTCGTTTTCGCGATACTTCTGAATAGCGTAGGGACCGTAATTCTGCAGGTCATCAATCACTATGGGGTCAGCAAATCCGAAGCCAGCGTGCTGGAAGGATTCAAAGATATACCGATCGCCATCGTCTCTTTCCTGATCGCCTCTTTCCTGCCGCGCATAGGCTACAAAAAAGCGATGTTGATCGCGCTGGCTATCGTCGGCGTGGCATCCGCAGTCATGCCTTTGCTGCCGGGATTCTTAATGGCCAAGATGCTGTTTCTTTGCGTCGGCATCTCATTCGCGCTGGTCAAGGTATCGGCCTATTCGACGCTGGGCCTGGTCACCGCCGACAGGAAGCAGCACGCCGGCACGATGAATATGCTGGAAGGCTTTTTCATGCTGGGGGTGCTGAGCGGATACTGGATATTCAGCTACTTCATCGATCCCACCGACCTGCATTCTGCGCGATGGCTGCATGTGTACTGGGTGCTGGCAATCTTGTGCGCGCTGACTTTCCTGCTGATCTTCAGCACGCCTTTCGATGAAAGGCCCGCAAGAGCGTCTACTTCCGGCCTGTCCGAAGATTTCAGCAATATGTTGAAGCTTTTCCTGAGGCCGCTGGTCTGCGTGTATATCATATCGGCGTTTCTCTATGTATTGATAGAGCAAGGCATAGGTACCTGGCTGCCGACCTTCAATAACGAGATACTCAAGCTTCCGGTTGCGATGAGCGTGCAGGTCACCAGCATCTATGCCGGCTGCCTGGCAGTCGGTCGTCTTGGCGCAGGCGTGCTCATGCGCAAGCTGAACTGGTATCCGGTCTTGAGCGCTTGCCTGATCAGCATGGCGGCCCTGGTATTGCTGACGCTGCCGCTGACCCACCATATCGTTGCCGACCCCAGCATCAACTGGCTGAACGCTCCTGTCGCCGCCTATATATTTCCATTGATAGGGCTGTTCATGGCGCCGATTTATCCGGGAATCAATTCGGTCATGCTAAGCTCGCTGCCCAAACACCAGCACTCGGCGATGACCGGCTTGCTGGTGATTTTTTCCGCACTGGGCGGCACCACCGGCTCCATGATCACCGGTTATGTCTTTGGCGCGATGAACGGCCAATTGGCTTTTTACCTGTCCCTGCTGCCGATAGGCGTCATCCTGGTGACTTTATATTTTTTCAAGCGGGCCGTCGATAAACTGGAGTAAATTCCGGCTACATGCTCGGATATAATGGCGAACGGCCCCTCCTGTCAGACAGATCAAAGACGCACAAGTAATGAACCTGAAGAATCTCGCCGAAACACTAGGCATGTCCAAAACCACTGTCAGCCGGGCGCTGAACGGTTATCCTGAGGTCAGTGAAAAGACGCGCGAAAAAGTATTGGCGGCCGCCAGGGCTGTCGGCTATGAGGCCAATCCCATGGCCCGCAGCCTGGCGGTGGGACGCACCAATGTTTTCGGCCTGATCTATCCACTGCTGCCGAGCGACCTAGGCGACCCCATGTTCCTCGGCGTAGTCGGCGGCATGGCGGAAGCGCTGGAAGCGCGCAACATGAACCTGATGATAGCGCCGGTATCGGCAATCAATGAACTTCCTTCTTATGCGCAAATGGTGCGCGGCCGGCGCGTTGACGGGCTTATCGTCAGCCGCACGCTGGTTCATGATGAACGCATCGTCTACCTGGCAAAACGAGGTTTTCCGTTTATTGCGCATGGCCGCACCGAGCTGGATCAACCGTATGCCTGGTTTGACTACGACAATGAAGCCGGCATCAGGCTGGCTGTGCAGCGCCTGCTTGCGCTTGGCCACCGCCGTATCAGCCTGATCAGCGCTCCGCTGGAATTGAATTTTGCCCGGCAACGCATGGATAGCTTCGTCTCGACGATGGCCGCGGCGGGTCTCGCAGTCGATCCCCGCTATCTGATCGACAAGGCATTGGACCGTCGCAGCGGCTACCAGTCCGTGCAGCAATTGTTGAACTGCTCGCCGCGGCCGTCGGCAATCATCGTGGATAACCATTTATCCGGCGTCGGGGCAATCCGCGCACTGCTGGACAGCGGGATTGATATAGGTAAAGAAATCTCGGTAATCGTCTGGGGCAGCGTGGAGGATACGCTGGTGGGATACAACGTTACTACTGTAGACCAGCCCCGGCCCAAGGAAGCCGGCGCCAGGATTGGCGAAATGCTATTGTCGCTGCTGGATGGCACGCCGCCATCCGAATTGCAGGTTTTGTGGCAGCCGGTACTGCTGGAGGGAGCAACCACCGGAACCTGCCTTGCCTGATCCTTGACGCCAGGAGACTATCAGGACTTGTAGCGCCCAAGACTGCTTTCCAGCTTGGCCGCCAGCATGTCCGGCGAACTGATCGTCATTCCGACCTCATTGAGCAAACCGTCCTGCAGGCCATACACCCAACCATGTATCGTCAGCGGCTGCCCCCGTTCCCAGGCGTCCTGCACTATCGTCGTCTGGCACAGATTGACCACCTGCTCGATGACGTTCAATTCGCACAGGCGATCCTGTTTTTCCTTGCCCGACAGGGTTTCGCCCAGGTAGCGCTCATGCTTCTGGTGCACATCCTGCACGTGGCGCAACCAGTTATCGGCCAAACCTACCCGTCTTCCCGTCAGCGCGGCGTGCACGCCGGAGCAACCGTAGTGGCCGCAGATGATGACATGCTTCACTCCCAGAACTTCGATGGCAAATTGCAATACAGACAGGCAATTCAGATCGGAATGCACGACGACATTGGCGATATTGCGATGAACGAATAATTCGCCCGGCAGCATCCCCAATAATTCATTGGCGGGAACCCGGCTATCGGAACAGCCTATCCACAGGTATTCGGGGTTTTGTTGAGCCGCCAGTTTTTTGAAAAAATCGGCATCCTTGGCGCGAATTGCTTCGGCCCATTTCCGGTTATTCTCAAATAGTTGCTCGGGGAGAATATTTGATTCGACGAGATCTGTCATGTAGAGGTCCTGATGTTTCGACAGCCCAGATTTTATACGTTCTGCAGCGCAGATGCCCACCTATCTTTTTTTCATTATCCGAATGACAAAACGCGGATCATTGCGTCCGCGTTGTCGGTCCTGTCGCATGAATCAGCGGAAATTGCTCCTGTCTTCCGTGTCCCCCAGCATGGCTTTTTTCAGCGACCTGTCCACCGGGCTCTCGCCAAGCCAGATACGCAGCAGCGCATTATTAAACAAGATGTCGGGATAGGGTTCGCCCATTTTTTTGCCGTTCAGGGACACCACGCTACCGACATTGGGGATCCAGTCCAGCACCATCACGTCGCCCTTCTTCAATTCGGGCACCGATGCAAACAGTTCGCCGAAGCGCAGGAACTGGCTGGTCAGTTTCATTTTTTCGGATTTTTCAGTGTTTTGCTGGATGCCCGACATGAAACCGCGGCCAAACTCTTCATTGCTGACGTCGCGCAGCATGACGATAGTGACCCTCCTGGGGCCCGGCAAGGCCAGCACGTCGGCTACCGTGGTTTTCCTTTCCTTGATATACAATGCCGCCACATACACCTTGAAGATGGCTTTCCAGCGTATGCCGGCGCCGTTCAGTTTCAGCTCGGTATTGGCCACATGCGCGGTATCGTCCAGCTTCACCCCGGCCACTTCCACACCAGCGGCCTGCGCCGTCAACGCCGTCCCGGCCACGACACCTGCCGCCATCCATGTCAGTAAAACCTGTTTCACTTTATTCCAACTCATGTCACCCCCAATATGTCTTTTTGCAAGACTATGATTATCCAACCGACCACTACCAACTAAACTGGCGACACGTCCTCCCCCTACCCACCGGCGGCACTCGCGCCGGCCCGACGAGAAAACGGCGCAGCCCTCAGGAAATGCCGGTCGCCGATGCGGCAAAACCTAAACCGCTCATGCATCCAGCAATTCTTCAAATTCATCTATCCCTATCGGCTTGCAAAAATAATAGCCCTGGTAAGCCTGGCAGCCCGAGCGCAATAGAAAATCCCGCTGTTCCTGGGTCTCTACGCCCTCCGCAATCACATTCAAGCCTAGACTCTCGCCCAGATTGATAATGGTACGGACTATCGTGGCATTATTCTTGTCCCTGGGCAGATTATGTACAAAGGAGCGGTCGATTTTCAATTGATTCAAAGGCAAACGCTGCAAATACGACAGCGAAGAATAGCCGGTGCCGAAATCATCCAGCGAAAAACATACGCCTATTTCCTTTAAGGCATGCATCTTTTGTATGACCGTATCGATCTCTTCCAGCACCACGCTCTCGGTCAGTTCCAGCTTCAACAAGACCGGATTGGCGCCGGTGCGCTTCAGGATATTTTCGATGTCTTCGACAAAGGAAGCTTGCCGGAACTGCTTGGCGCTGACGTTGACGGCCAGCTGCAGCCCGGCCTTGTCCGGCACCGTCGCCCACTTCCTGATCTGCATGCAGGCGGTTTCCAGCACCCACAGGCCTATCGGCAGGATCAGGCCGGTTTCTTCCGCCATCGGAATGAAGTCCAGCGGTGAAACCAGGCCTCTGCCTGGGTGCTTCCAGCGCAACAGCACTTCCGCCCCGATCGGATCGCCGAGGGCGCTGACTTGCAGCTGGTAGTGCAGCACAAACTGGCCGGCTCCGATCGCGTGCCGCAGATCGGTTTCCAGTGCGGTGCGGGATTCCAGCGCCGCCTGCATGCTGGGGTCGAAGAATCTCAGGCCGTTCTTGCCCAGCGCCTTGGCTTGGTACATCGCCATGTCGGCACGCCTGAGCAGTTCATCGATGCCCAGTGGCTCATCGCAAAACATGCTGATGCCTATGCTGCCTGAACTTTCATAGTTGACGTTGTCCAGCGTTATGGGCTGATTCAATATCTGGCGGATTTTTTCGGCGACGCCTTCGGCCTGGGCCGCGGCCTGGCTGGCTTCCGCATGCAGCTCTTCCAGCACCACGACAAATTCATCGCCGCCGGTGCGCGACACGGTATCCTCGGTACGGGTGCAGGCCTTCAGGCGCAACCCGGTTTCCATCAATAACTGGTCGCCCACGTTGTGGCCCCGGGTATCGTTCAGGGTCTTGAAGTTGTCCAGGTCTATCATCAGGATCGCGCCATGCCGCCTGTGCCGCGTCGTCGACGCCAAAGCGCGCCCAAGCCGGTCTATCAGCAGTCGCCGATTCGGCAAATTGGTCAGCGGATCAAAAAAGGCCAGCTGGTGAATTTTCTCTTCGGATATCTTGTATTCGGTGATGTCGGTGAAAGAACCGACATAATTGGAAATGCTGCCGTCATCGGCCGCCACTGCGGAGATCACCAGCCTCTCCGGATACACTTCGCCATTCTTGCGCCGGTTCCATACCTCGCCGGACCAATAACGGTTCTCTGCGATGGACCGCCACATTTCCTGATAAAACACGCTATCGTGCCGGCCCGACCGGAGGATCGACACCGGCTTGCCTATCGCCTCGGCAGCCTGGTAGCCGGTGATCTCGGTGAAGGCGCGGTTCACCCTGAGGATAACGCTGCGGGTATCGGTAATCATGATGCCCTCCTGCGTCTCAAAGGCCATGGCAGCTATCTTGAGTTCCTGCTCGGCCAGTTTTTTCTTGGTAATCTCGCGCAGCACGCATACATACTGCCTGAACTTGCTGTGCTGATCGGTAACGGGATTGATCGCCAGCTCTAGCCAGATCACCCTGCCGTCGGCGGTTTCGCGGCTGATTTCATGCTGCTGGGCTTTTTGCGGCTCCGCATCCTGCGGCGACAACGCGCGCACCCTGTCGCCGTATAGATCCGCCAGACTCATGCCCTGCAGATAATGCTGCGGAAGTCCCGTCAGATAAGATGCCGCCTGGTTGGCATAGGTAATCTTGCCGTCTATCGCCGTGATCATCACTCCTTGGGACGTCGCACTCAGCGCATCGTTGCGCAAGCGCAGCAGTGCCTCGCTATCGATCAGTTTTCTCTCGTTTTCTTCGCGCAGGCGATTGCGCAACAGCCATTGGTAGCTCAGGATGGCAACCACTAGGCTCAGGACCAAGCCAAGCGCCTCGATCACGCTGCCGACCCTGGAGGTCGCCTGCCGATCGCTCGCCGGCTCCGCAACGATCTCCCAGGCGCCGCCAGGCAGCGCTATCTGCTGCATGATCGCGCCATCCTTGAACATGGCAGGATCGCCCAGAAACACTTCGCCCTTGCTGCCCATTGCATCGCGCCCGCGTATCGCAATCTTGATGTCACGCTGTATTTGCGACAACCCGATATCGGCCAGCAGATTTTCGTAATTGACCACCATGCCGATGGAACCCAAAAAAGTTCCGGCATTTCTTTTATTCGCGGCTGGGCGTGCGTCTTCCGGGAGATATACCGGAATACGCACTATTAGTCCGACTCCCCCCTGAACCAGGGTCAGGGGGCCTGCCACCTGTATCGTCCTATCCAGCATCATGCGCTGGTAGACCGGCCATTGCGCCGGCAATGCGCGATAGTCGGCGCCGACGATCTTTTCATTGCCTTGCAACGGGTACACATAGTCGACCCTGGTATCCCGTACCAGCACGATATTCCTGATACTGGCATTGGATGCGTTGACTTCCGCCGCCAGCCGGATGAACTCTTCCTTGTCGATGCCGGGATGGGTCGCAAATGTCACGGCCAGGACGCGCGCCGCTGAAATAGTGGAGGTGAGGCCGCTTGCCAGTTTGGCTTGCAGCACGGAAAGCTTCTCTATCACTTCCACGCGCTGTTTTTGCACATTTAACTGCCGCTCATTACCGTCCAGCACCCAAACAGCCAGCAATACCAGCATCGCCGATCCGGCGGCGCCCACTTTGGGATTGGTAAAGAAAGAACGTATTGTGCTTGGGCCAGGCAAAGTATCGATACCTCATGGTGGATTTACCGCATCTCACCATGCTAGCAGAACTTCCCCCTGGTTAACGTTGCTTTTTGGAACGCTTGCTGTTGATGGCAAATGCTTATTGCACGCAAAACGGCCCATGCGCTGACAGCGAACACGGCAGGGATAAAAAAACCCCGCCAACACGGGGTGGGCGGGGTTTTGCTATCGTTGTGACATCTTCTATTCGAAGAATTTTTTCACTTTATCCATCCAGGTCTTGCTCTGAGGATTGTGCTTGGAGCCGCCTTCCACCGTCAACCTTTCAAAGTCGCGCAGCAAGTCTTTTTGCTTGTCGGTCAGTTTGACCGGCGTTTCTATGACCACATGGCAGAACAGGTCGCCGGCATAGCCGGAGCGCACCCCTTTGACGCCTTTGCTGCGCAGACGGAAAGTCTTGCCGGTTTGCGTACCCTCGGGCACGGTAAACGAAGCCTTGCCACTCAATGTCGGCACTTCAATCTCACCGCCCAGCGCCGCCTTCACAAAAGAGATGGGAATCTCGCAATGCAGGTCATCGCCGTCACGCTGGAATACCGGGTGCTGCTGGATATGAATTTCCACATACAAATCGCCGGGAGGTCCGCCGTTGACGCCAGGTTCGCCGTTGCCGGAAGAACGGATACGCATGCCGTCGTCAATACCGGCCGGAATTTTGACTTCCAGCGTCTTGTTGCGTTTGATCCGCCCCATCCCTGAGCAAGCGGTGCATGGCTCAGGAATGACCTTGCCAGTGCCGTGGCACTTCGGGCAGGCTTGCTGGATGCTGAACAGACCCTGCTGCATGCGCACCTGGCCGTGGCCGCCGCAAGTCGAGCAGGTAACCGGCGAGGTACCGGGTTTGGCGCCGGAACCATGGCAGGTATCGCACTCATCGTAGGATGGCACACGGATGGTCGTGTCGAAACCATTGGCGGCCTGCTCCAGCGAGATTTCCAGGTTATAGCGCAGATCGGCGCCGCGATACACTTGCGGGCCGCCTCCGCGATTGCGGCCGCCGCCGAAAATATCGCCGAAAATATCGCCGAAAGCGTCGGCAAAACCGCCCGCTCCGCCGCCACCGCCGCCGCCCATATTCGGGTCCACGCCGGCGTGGCCGTAACGGTCATATGCTTCGCGTTTCTTTGTGTCGGACAGCATCTCGTAGGCCTCTTTGGCTTCCTTGAATTTTTCCTCGGCGCCCTTGCTATCCGGATTGCGGTCCGGATGGTATTTCATTGCCAGCTTGCGATAAGCCTTTTTGATTTCGTCATCCGAAGCATTTTTGCCAACACTCAGAATCTCGTAAAAATCACGCTTCGCCATCTCGATTACACCTTGTTTTTTATAAGCGAAAACGCCGAGCAGGGCCTCGTATGAACGATCGGCCTACCCGGCGAGTCTTGGCGGAGATATCGCTAAATCCGCCGGACTAGAGTTTATTTATCTTTAACTTCTTTGAAGTCCGCATCTACCACGTCGTCATCCTTGGGTTTGGATTCCGCTGTGCCTGCGGATGCGCCTGCCTGGCCTGCTGCCTGTTGAGCCTGCATGTCGGCATAGACTTTTTCGCCCAATTTTTGCGATGCGGTGGACAAGGCGGCCAGCTTGGTATCGATATCCACTTTATCGCCGCTCTTCAGTGCATCTTCCAGATCCTTGATGGATGCTTCGATCTTCTCTTTCTCGCCGGCGTCCAGCTTGTCGCCATGCTCGGTCAAGGCCTTGCGGGTAGAGTGGACCAGCGCATCGCCCTGATTGCGGGACTCGGCCAATTCCTTGACCTTCTTGTCTTCTTCCGCGTTCAGCTCTGCGTCTTTCACCATCTTCTGGATTTCATCTTCGGTCAGACCGGAGTTAGCCTTGATGGTGATCTTGTTTTCCTTGCCGGTGGCTTTGTCTTTCGCGCCCACATGCAGAATACCGTTGGCGTCGATATCGAAAGTCACTTCGATCTGCGGCGTGCCGCGTGCTGCAGGCGGAAT
>DATHMC010000400.1:0-24191 GCA_035487495.1 Undibacterium sp. | reverse complement strand
GGCCTTGATCATCTCGCGCATGCAGGCACGGGTAGTCAGGAAAGCGCCGTCCAGGTGGATGGCCAGCATCTTTTTCCAGTTGTCCAGGCTCAAGTCCACCACGGGGCTGATAATCTGTATGCCGGCATTGCTGATCAGGATGTCGATGCCGCCGAAAGCGGCCACCGCGTCGGCAATGCCCTTGTCCACCTGCGCCTCATCGGTGACGTTCATCGCCACGCCGATTGCCTTGCCGCCGCTGGCATTGATTTCTTCCGCCGTCTTGACGGCCGCCTCCAATACCAGGTCGGCAATCACCACCTTGGCGCCCTCTTTGGCGTATTCCTGTGCAATTTCCTTGCCTATGCCGCTGGCGGAACCGGTGATGACGGCGACTTTATCTTTTAATTGCATGATATTTCCTTTAAGTAAAACTCATGAATGGGACGTGCAAACACAACAAATCCGGGAACTGGCTGGCGCTAGGGCCGAGCCGATATCCTACCAAGGATGGCTGACATCCGCTGACACGATATTGTAAAAAATATATTCAGAAACAATATTGCAAATATGCAACATCACGTTTGAAATAAAACCCTCTTGAAATCAGTGTTAAAAGCCTCATTTTCATCGAGGTACAAAAAATAACCACATCACCATATTAGATTTTGAGGGAACACATGTCTGAGCACGATAAACAAACCCTGGGTTTTCAGGCAGAAGTAAAACAATTACTGCAATTGATGATCCATTCCTTGTATTCCAACAAGGAAATTTTCCTGCGGGAGCTGATCTCGAATGCATCGGATGCCGCCGACAAGCTGCGCTTTGAAGCGATCAATGACGCCAGCCTGTTCGAAAACGACGCCGATCTGAAGATCAAGGTCAGCTTCGACAAGGAAGCGCGCACCATCACCATCGCCGACAACGGCATAGGCATGACCCGCGATGAAGCGGTGCTGCACCTGGGCACCATCGCCAAATCCGGCACCAAGGAATTCTTCGGCAAACTGTCCGGCGACCAGCAAAAAGACGCCGCGATGATAGGCCAGTTCGGCGTCGGCTTTTATTCCGGCTTTATCGTGGCCGACAAGATCACGGTGGAATCCCGCCGCGCCGGCACCGCTGCCGCCGACGGCGTGCGCTGGGAATCTGCCGGCGAGGGCGACTTCAGCGTGGAAGCCATAGAAAAAACCGGGCGCGGCACGTCCATCACCTTGCACCTGCGGGAAGGCGAAGACGAGTTCCTGTCTTCCTGGAAGCTGAAATCCGTGATCCGCACCTATTCCGACCATATCTCGCTGCCTATCCTGATGCAGAAAGAAGAATGGGACGAAGAGAAAAAAGCCCAGGTCTTGAAAGACGAGCTGGAAACCGTGAACCAGGCCAGCGCCTTGTGGGCACGCAGCAAGTCCGACATCACGCCTGAGCAATACGAAGAATTCTACAAGCACATCTCGCATGATTTCCAGGCGCCGCTGAGCTACACCCATAACCGGGTGGAAGGCCGCAGCGAATATACGCAATTGCTGTTCATCCCCAGCCGCGCCCCGTTCGACATGTGGGACCGCAACAAACGCGGCGGCATCAAGCTGTATGTCAAACGCGTATTCATCATGGATGATGCGGAACAGTTGATGCCGGTCTACCTGCGCTTCGTCAAAGGGGTCATCGACTCGAATGACCTGCCGCTGAACGTATCGCGCGAGATCTTGCAGGAATCGCGCGACATCAAGGCCATTCGCGAAGGTTCCACCAAGCGCGTGCTGAGCATGCTGGAAGAACTGGCCAATGCCGACGCGGAAGAACAGGATAAAAAAGACAAATACGCAACCTTCTGGGGCGAATTCGGCCAGGTATTGAAGGAAGGCATAGGCGAAGACGCCGGCAACAAGGAGCGTATCGCCAAGCTGTTGCGTTTTGCATCCACCCATAACGACAGCGACGCGCAAACCGTTTCGCTAGCCGACTACCTGGGCCGCGCCAAGGAAGGCCAGGACAAGATCTACTACGTCACGGCCGACAGCTACACCGCGGCGAAGAATAGCCCGCATCTGGAGATTTTCCGTAAAAAGGGCGTAGAAGTACTGCTGCTGACCGACCGGGTCGATGAATGGATGCTGTCTTTCCTGAGCGATTTTGAAGGCAAGGAACTGGCCTCTGTCGCCAAAGGCGATCTGGACCTGGGCAAGCTGGAAGACGAAGCCGAAAAAAAGCAGCACGAGGCGACCGAAACCGAGTTCAAGGACCTGGTAGAAAAAATGAAGGCGGCGCTGGCAGACAAAGCCAAGGACGTGCGCGTCACCTTCCGCCTGACCGATTCACCGGCCTGCCTGGTGGCGGACGAAAACGAATTGTCCGGCAACCTGGTGCGCATGCTGAAAGCCGCCGGCCAGACCGCACCGGAGTCCAAGCCCATCCTGGAAGTCAATCCCGACCATCCGCTGGTGCAGCGCCTGAAGTATGAAGAAGCCAAGTTCGGCGACTGGTCGCACATCCTGTTCGATCAGGCGCTGCTGGCTGAAGGCGGTTCGCTGGCAGATCCTGCCAGTTTCGTGAAGCGCCTCAATGAGATGCTGCTGAGCAAATAAGGCGGCGGCATTACATAAAAAGGGCGGTGCATTTTTTGATGCACCGCCCTTTTTCATTTGTCATCCCAATGCCAGGTCAATGCCAGGTCAATGCGTTACGCGCGTAGTCCGTCCAGACGACAGCAAACGCACCCTGTCCCCTGCGCGGAAAGGCTCATCGGCATCCTGGGTAATCGCTTTCAGCTCGCCGTTATCCAGCCTGACGGTAATTTCCAGGCCCTTGCGGTTGACTGCATTGTCTTCGATCTTATTCCCGATCAAACCGCCGGCCACCGCGCCGAGGATACCCGCTACGGCAGAGCCATTGCCGCCGCCAATGTTGGAGCCGGCAGCGATACCGCCCACTGCGGCACCGGCCAAGGTACCGACACCGCTCTTGCCGCCGTCGATCAGGACTTCCCTTATCGATTCCACCACGCCCATGCGCACGGTTTGCTCGTTCTGGGCCTGGTGGGCACGATATACGTTACTGGACGATTGGGGATTCACCGCGCAGGCGCTCAAAGAAGCGATTGCGACAATCATTAATAATTTTTTCACTGCACTCTCCGATGGATCAGGTTTTAAACTCACAAAATTTGGACAGGATTTGATCCGAATTGTTCATTAAATCGCCAGAGTAAATGCTTTTTCAATAAGCAATCTTCAGGCGCCGGTAGAGAAAACCGAGAACGAACAAAGGTCCAATCAATAAAAATCGCAAGTCATCAAAAAATGAAGGCTTTTTACCTTCAATCTTGTGGCCGACAAACTGGAAAATCCAGGCGATCACAAAAGCGCCTACCGCCACCGGCAATACCCAGGACGGCGGCAGTACATACAATATCCCCAGCATCGCCGCCGCCATCAGGCTCATGCCTACGGCAAACGACGCTGACAAAGTGAAATAATACCCCAGCGAGACCAGCGCCGCTGCGACCGCAGCCAAAGGATGGATAACCCAGACCAGCCCCAGCACGGTCCACATGATCACCGGCACGCAGACAAAGTGGATGTATTCGTTCACAGGGTTTTTATGGCTCTCCGCATATTTTTCCAACAATTGGTCCACCGCTCTGGTTCCGCTCATTTTGTCTCCAATTTATTTTAAAATCCGCAAAGCCCACCCTCGAAGCCGGCAGTTGAATCTATTGTAATCTGACAGAACCCGTCTGACAAAATACGGGTATCTTTGCGCAAAGACATACTTTGCAACAGACGTTAAGCCGATCAAGCCTTATCATGCAGCTTTCCGCAAATCATTGATCACAAGAAATTAATGACGCTTACCGACGCATTGCCCCGACTACAGGGATTCCCTGCTGTCATAAATAATAATACGACAACTCTGATACTGGGTAGTTTTCCGGGAGAAGCCTCATTGCAGGAACAACAGTATTACGCGCATCCCAGAAATCAGTTCTGGCGCTTGTTGTCTGCAGTGCTGAATGAAAACCTGGCAACACTGCCATATCCGCAGCGGCTGGCAAGATTGCAGGCGCATCGTATTGGTTTGTGGGATATATTTGTTTCCTGCAGAAGGCAAGGCAGCCTCGATTCGGCCATCAGGCAGCAGCAAATGAATGATTTCCCCGCCTTGCAGCAGCAATATCGCCAACTGCGCAAGCTTTGTTTCAATGGCAAGACTGCTGGCAAGATGCAAGCGCACTTTGACAAGGCCGGATATCAGACTGTGGTGCTGCCTTCGTCCTCGCCGGCAAACGCGCAACTGTCGTTTGAGCAGAAATTATTACTGTGGCAAGCTATCCTCTAGGTAAAATAGACGCATGCTGATAAAACGTAAATCCATAGAAGCCGAAGCGAATCTACGCTCCGGCCCCAAAGCCGCCGCCCAGGCGCTGAAGAAAAATGTCCGCAAACCCAAGTTTGCGCCGGTCACCTTGTCTGAACTGGACGGCGTGCGCTACCTGCACTTCGGCACCGAATGGGTGCAAGGCGCGATGCGTCTGCGCAAACCGGACTGGATAGAACTGGAATACGCCCAGCAGATGATGGCGTGGATGCTGTTCATCGCCCAGCCTGCGCACATCGTGCAACTGGGCCTGGGAACCGCTGCGCTGACCAAGTTCTGCTACCGCACTTTCGCCGAGGCCCAGGTCACTGCAGTGGACCTGAATCCGGCGGTGATCTCCGTGTGCGAAAGCATGTTCAAACTACCGCCAAATGACGACCGGCTGCAAGTGATGGAAATGGACGCGGCGGAATTCGTCAATGATGAAAATAATCACGGCAAGATCGACGTCTTGCAGGTGGACCTATACGATGCCACCGCCCGCGGCCCGGTGCTGGATAGCCCGGAGTTCTACCAGGCTTGCGAAGCTTGCCTGACCGATCAGGGCATACTCACCGTCAACCTGTTCGGCGACCATCCCAGTTACCTGAAAAACTTGAAGGCCCTGCGCTTTGCCTTCGACCAGGTGCTGTGCCTGCCGGAAGTGCATGACGGGAACGTCGTCGCGATTGCCTTCAAATCCAGGCCCCAGCTGGATTTCCCCGCCTTGTACGAGCGTGCGGCCAGCATCAAGGACAGCACCAGGCTGCCGGCCAAATCCTGGGTGAACGGTTTGAAAACAAATACCTGAACTGACAACATGGCCACCACAATGACAAAATCCGCGCATCGATCGTTGAGCATGCAGCAAATCTTTACCTGGCTGATGGCGGACGGCATTGTGAAGAAGGAGACGGCCAAGGCGCACTTCACTCATGCCCAGGCCATCCTGAATAACGGCCCGGCGACCATGCATCCGCTGACTGCGGTGGCTCAATGCAAACTGCAATCCGCTGTCGCGCCGCACAAGGTAATGACGCTGGACTGGTTGACGGAGTGGACAGCCGGCAAAGTCAAGCTGCCGTTTTATCGCATCGATCCGCTGAAGATAGACTTCACCAAGGTCTCCGACGTGATGTCGTCGACCTATGCAACCCGCTTCAATATCCTGCCTGTCGAATCCACCGGAACCGCTGTGGTGATTGCAACCACCGATCCGTTCAGCAGCGAATGGCAGGAAGAGATCGCCAAGATCACCCGCAAGGAAATCCAGCTGGTGATGTCGAATCCGCTCGACATCTCGCAGTACATTTCGCAATTTTTTACGCTGGCCAAGTCGATCAAGGATGCGAAAAAAGCCAGCAACAACGACCTGGCGCTGCGCAACAATTTCGAGCAACTGGTCGAGTTGGGAAAATCCAACAAGCAGGTAGACGCGAATGACCAGCACATCATCAATATCGTGGACTGGCTGTGGCAATTTGCGTTCGACCAGCGCGCCTCGGATATCCACCTGGAGCCGAAACGCGAACTGGCCACGATACGCTTCCGCATAGACGGCGTGTTACACCAGGTCTACCAGGTGCCCGCCATCGTGATGATCGCGATGACCGCCCGCATCAAATTGCTGGGGCGCATGGACGTGATAGAGAAGCGCAGGCCGCAGGATGGCCGCATCAAGACCCGCACCGCCGGCGGCCAGGAAGTCGAACTGCGCCTGTCCACGATGCCCACTGCGTTCGGCGAAAAAGTCGTGATGCGGATTTTCGATCCCGAAGTCGTCGTCAAGACCCTGCCGGAGCTGGGTTTCCCGATCAACGACGCGATGCGCTGGGATCAGCTCACCAGCAAGCCGCACGGCATCATCCTGGTGACCGGACCGACAGGCTCAGGCAAGACCACCACCCTGTACACCACGCTGAAGGCACTGGCAACCTCGGATGTGAATGTCTGCACCGTTGAAGACCCGATAGAGATGGTGGAGGCATCCTTCAACCAGATGCAGGTACAGCCCGGCATAGACCTGAATTTTGCCGACGGCGTCAAAGCCTTGATGCGGCAGGACCCCGACATCATCATGGTCGGCGAGATCCGCGACCTGCAGACCGCGGAAATGGCGATACAGGCCGCGCTGACCGGCCACCTGGTGCTGTCCACCCTGCATACCAACGATGCGCCTTCGGCCATCATGCGCCTGCTGGAACTCGGCGTTCCCTACTATCTGCTGGAAGCGACGATCATCGGCATCCTGGCGCAAAGGCTGGTGCGCACCCTGTGCAAGCATTGCAAGTCGGCGGACGGAGAGATTCCGGACGCCGTGTGGAAAAGCCTCACCGAAGAATGGAACATCCCCAAGCCGGCCATCGTCTACAAGCCGGTGGGCTGCCCGGAATGCAGGCAAACCGGCTTTCTCGGCCGTACCGGCCTGTATGAATTGTTGACGGTGACCCAGCCGTTCAGCAAACTGATCAAGGAAGAATCCGATATCCATGCGCTGCGGGCGCAAAGTATCGCCGACGACATGAAACCCTTGAGAATAGCCGGCGCGCACAAGATCGCAGAGGGCTTGACCACCGCGGAGGAAGTGCTGAAGGTCACCTCCGCGCTGGTTTGATGCTCATTCCCGTATCGCCCATGGCAAAGCCTCATCCATGCATTTGCGCCCAGCCGGCGGGAGGACACTGATGCCTTTGTCCATCAGCCGCATTTCCGGCACATTGCTTTCCCGGACCTGGCCCCGGATATTGGCGCTGGCTTTCGTCTATATGCTGCTGGGGCGCCTGTCGCTGCTGCTGGCCATTCCCCCCGGCTATGCGATGGCGGTCTATCCGCCGGCCGGCATCGCGCTGGGCATCGTCCTGATTGCAGGTTACCGGCTGCTGCCGGGCGTAGCTCTGGGCTCCTTCCTGGTCAATCTGTTGATCAGCTGGGAAACCGGCGGCGGGCTGTCCGCCGCTGCCGTGGTTTTGTCCGTGCTGCTGGCCGGCGGCGCCACCTTGCAGGCATTCGCAGGCAGCTGCCTGGTGCGCCGCTTCGTCGGCGAAAATCTGGCGCTGGATAGCGACACCTCCATTTTTCGCTTCTTCCTGTACGGCGGCATCCTCGCCAGCCTGGTCAGCGCCAGCGTGGCCGCCCTGTCGCTGTACGGCCTGCACTTCATCCCCGGCAATCATATATTGGGTAACTGGGCGACCTGGTGGACCGGAGATACGCTGGGGGTGTTGATCACCACGCCGATCGTCATGGTGCTGTTTGGCAAGCCAAGGGAAATATGGAGCTCCCGGCGCTGGAACGTGATGCTGCCGCTGGCGATCTGCCTGGCCGTCGTCGTCGTCGTCTTTACTTACATCCGCCACAGGGAAGAACAAAAACAGTTCCTGGAGTTCAGGCTGGAGGTCGAGCGCGTCAGCCAGGATTTGCAAAACAAGCTGAACAACCATACCGACGCGGTCAGCAATATAGAAAGGTTTTTTGCCAGCTCCAGATCGGTCAACCGCAGCGACTTTTCCACTTTTGTGCAACATACGATAGAGAGCAACAAAGCCATTACCTCGCTGATCTGGGCGCCGAAAGTCAGGCGGGCCGACAAGACGGCGTTTGAAGCGGCGGTATTGCAGGAAGGTTATGCCAACTTCAGTATTTCCGAGAAAGGCGCCAATGGGAAGTTGATGCCCGCTGCGGAGCGCGACGACTACTTCCCCATCACCTATATCGAACCTTTCAGGACGGGCACGCAGGCCTTCGGCTTTGACATGGGCTCGAACGACGCCAGAAGAAATGCCATCGAAGAAGCCCGCGACAGCGGCAACCTGACCGTGACCGATCCGCTGGTGCTGGTGACCGACAAGGGCGAGCAATACTCGGTGCTGCTATATGCCCCGGTCTACCTGCCGGGCAAGCCGCTGGACAGCACCTGGAAAAGAGCCGAAGCATTCCAGGGCGTGGCCGTGAGCGTATTAAGAATGGGCGAGGTCATAGAGGATTTGCTCAGCAAGCAGGATCAGAAAAGCATCCTGATCAAATTCTATGATTTATCCTATCCCGGCAAGAAAGGCACCTTCTACGACGCGATCAAGGTCGTCGACACCAAGCGTTTTTTCCAATCCACCATCAATTTCGGCGGCCGCCAGTATGCGCTGCTGGCACAGCCGTCCACAGAATATTGGGATACCCATGTGTCGTGGGTCACCTGGTTCACGATGATAGGCGGCCTGTTGTTTACCAGCCTGCTGGGCATCTACCTGCTGGTCGTTACTGCGCACACCTTCAACGTGGAAATCCTGGTCGCGCAGCGCACCAGCCAGCTGCATGACAGCGAGGAGCGCCTGCGCGCCATCCTGGCCAACGCGGCCGAAGGCATACTGACGATGAGCCCCAGCGGTTTCATCGAATCGGCCAACCAATCGGCCGAGATCTTGTTTGACTATCCGCGCGGCGCCTTGTTCGGCAGGAATATCCTGAGCCTGTTCCCGGATCCCGCATCGGAAGCTTTTTTGCTGGGCTATATGCAGGACCAGCGTGAATCGCATGAGAAGCAGGCCCGCCAGGAAGTCGTCGGCAGCAAGCGCCTGGATCAGGAAATTCCGCTGGAACTGGCGATCGCCAGGGCGGAGCTGGGCTCGCAGACTTTGCTGGTACTGATACTGCACGACTTGTCGGAACGCAAGCGCGTCGAAAGATTAAAAGGCGAGTTTGTCGCCGCTGTCTCCCATGAGCTGCGCACTCCGCTGACCTCGATCCGCGGCTCGCTGGGGCTGCTGGTGGGCGGCATAGCCGGGACGATTCCCGACAAGGCAAAAACCCTGCTGGACATGGCCAACGACAATGCCGAGCGGCTGCTCTTGCTGATCAACGACCTGCTGGATTTTGAAAAACTGGAATACGGCGGCATGCAGTTCAACCTGCAGGCGACGTCGCTGCGGGATTTGGTCAAAAAATCGGTAGACGCCAACAAGGGCTACACCCAGAAATTCACGATCGCGCTGGTCTTCGACGCGAAACAGAGTGTCGATGCGATAGTCAACGTGGATCAGCAGCGCTTTATCCAGGTATTGTCCAATCTCTTGTCCAACGCCATCAAATTCTCGCGGAAAGACGGCCGGGTGGAAGTGCACATCTCCCGCGCCAACGGCTGGGCCAGGGTAGCCGTAGTAGATCACGGCATAGGCATCTCCAAACAATTCCAGGGCAGCGTCTTCCATAAATTCACCCAGGAAGATGCAAATTCCGCCCGCAAATATGCAGGCACTGGCCTGGGCCTGTCGCTGACCAAGACCATGGTGGAAAAAATGGGCGGCCGGATCGGCTTTACCAGCGTGGAGAGCGAGGGTTCGACTTTTTATGTCGAACTTCCGGTTGCGCAATAATACCGCTCAGTTAAAGCAAAAGTAGATGTCTTTTGTCATTCCCGCGCAGGCGGGAACGACATATTTTGAGAATTTGGCTCCTCACTGAACTGCATTACCCGGTCCGTCCTGATTTTTTAGATGCCTCCCGCACGGCTTCCCGCAAGCCATCCTCCACCTTGGCATAACGCAAGCGCATTCCCAGCTCAGACTTGATCCTGCCGTTTTGCAGCCGGCGCGATTCCGACATGAAGGACAGCAGCATCGGACTGACGGCGGCGCTCAACTCCGCGCGCGGCAAGCGCGGCGGACGCGGCAGTGCAAAGGCATCGGCTACCGCATCGAAGTAGTCGGCCATCTTCAGGTCGCTGTCGTCCACCGCGTGGTACACCCGCAACGGTGCTGCGCGGAACAGCGCCAGCATGATCAATCGGGCAAGATCGTCGGCGTGGATATGATTGGTGTACACGTCATCGGCGGCGGCCAGTGCGGGCGTGCCGTTTTGCAAACGCTCCAGCGGCAGGCGGTCGGCGGCATAAATGCCGGGTACGCGCAGGATGGCCAGCGAAGAATGGCTGCGCCTGGCCCAGCCCCGCAACAGCCTCTCCGCCGCCACGCGGCGCCTGGCGCGGGCATTCTGCGGCCTGGCCTTGCGCGTCTCGTCAAACGCCGCTGCGCCGCAGTCTCCATAGACGCCGGTCGTACTGATGTAAACAAGCCGGCTCTTGTCAGGTAGAATGGCGGTCAAATTACGGGTGCGGCCGTCGGTTTCACCTTCGGATCGCGGTGGTGCCAAATGAACAATATATGCCGCCAGATTCGCCAACCGGGCCAAAGTATCCCGCTGATCCAGGTCGGCGACCAGAGGCACGGCGCCGGCGGCGCGCAGTTCGGCCACCCGTTCCGGCTGGCTGGTCACGGCAAATACGCGAAACCGCTCGCTCAGCAAAGCCAGCAAGCGCATACCTACGTCCCCGCATCCCAGGATAAGCAGCCGTGGCTTAGCTAGTTTTTTTTGTTTATTTTTCATATTCAGGATTGTATGACTTTTCAAGTAACTGTGACCCCGAGCGGTCGCCAATTTAGTTGCGAGGATGGCGAAACCGTACTGAGCGCAGCACTGCGCGCAGGCGTGGGCCTGCCTTACGGTTGTAAAAACGGCGCTTGCGGCTCTTGCAAGGGCAAAGTGCTGGAAGGCCGCGTCACGCACGGCGTGCACCAGCAAAGGGCCCTGTCGGACACCGAAGAAGCGCAGGGAGCGTCGCTGTTTTGCTGCGCCAAACCGCATACCGACCTGACCATAGAGGCGCGCGAGATCCTGGCCGACGGCGACTACCCGGTCAAGAAGATGCCTAGCCGCGTCGCCAAGCTGGAAAGGCTGTCGCATGACGTGATGTTGATCGCCCTGCAATTGCCGGCCAATGAACGCCTGCAGTACCGCGCCGGCCAATACATAGAATTCATGCTGCGCGACGGCAAGCGCCGCAGCTATAGCATGGCCAATGCGCCGCACCTGGACGAGCAGATCACGCTGCACGTGCGCCACATGCCGGGCGGTCTGTTCACCGACCAGCTATTCTCCACGCTGAAAGAAAGGGACATCTTGCGCTTTGAAGGGCCGCACGGCACTTTCTTCCTGCGGGAAGACAGCGACAAGCCCATCGTCCTGCTGGCATCCGGTACCGGTTTCGCGCCTATCAAGGCCTTGGTGGAACACCTGATCTACATAGAATCGACGCGCCCGGTGACGCTGTACTGGGGCGGCCGCCGTCCGGCCGACCTGTATATGCACAGCCTGTGCAAAACCTGGGCCGGCACGCTGCCCAACTTCAAGTATGTGCCGGTGGTATCCGACGCCCGCCCGGAAGATGCCTGGAGCGGCCGCAACGGTTTCGTCCACCGCGCGGTGATGGAAGACCACGCCGATCTGAGCGGCTACCAGGTATATGCCTGCGGCGCGCCTATCGTAGTAGACTCTGCAAGAACCGATTTTGTCGCACAGTGCCGGTTGCCGCAGGAAGAATTCTATGCGGATTCGTTCACGTCGGAAGCGGATCTGGCGGCATAGCAAGACAACCAGGCCCAGCACCGCGGGTAATGCCGTTCAGTTAAACATCAATTTCCTCGTTTGTCGTTCCCGCGCAGGCGGGAACCTAGTGTCGTTCGACGAAAGCCACTGGATCCCCGCCTGCGCGGGGACGACAAATTTGAGGGACCTGATTTTTAATTGAACAGTATTACCGGCATTGCCGGACTTTTTTTATACGGAAATATCACACCCGCATCGCCGCCAGTGTCTGCCGTATGCCTTCGTCATACGAAGTTTTGACCAGCCCCGGCAACAGCTTGCGCAAGTCGCTGTCGTCCAGCAGCACCGGCGCCGTTTGCAGGTAATGCATCTCCACCAGTTCGCGCATGAATTGGTCGAACAGGCCTAGCAGCCGCACCATCCATCGATTGAACACCATCAGCCTGGGCTTGCCGCCCGCCTGGGCAAATACCCGGTCGGCAAACTGGCGCTGCGAGATCACGCCGGCGCCGGCGAAATGCCAGATGCGTCCGTAGGCTTGCGCGTTAGCGGCCAGCGCCAGCAAGGCCGGCCCGGCGTCCGGCACATAGACAAACTCATGCGGCGTATCTATCGGCCCTATCATCATGGCCCGCTTGCCGCTGACGGCCGCCTGGAACACGCTATCGACCAGGCTCTTGTCGACGCCGGGGCCGTAAAAATCCGGCAGGCGCAATACCGTGCCGCGTATCTTGCCGGCGCTGTCCGCCGCCATCAGCAAGTCTTCCTGCTGCTTGCGCATCTTGCCCTTAAAAGTATGCGGCTGGCGCGGATGGCCTTCCCTGACCTTGGCGGTGCCCGGCAGGCCATACGGATACACGGTACCGCTCAGCACGAAATGGCGCACGTTTTCTGCGATGGCCGCGTCCAGTGCCTTTTGCATCAGCACCGGGTGCAGCTCAAACTTCCAGTAGTCCACGCCGACCAGGTAGATCACGGTATCGATGCCGCGCGCGGCTGCGCGCATGGAGGCTGCGTCATCGGTATCCCAGGCGACGATCTCGGCCAAGGGGTCGTCGCCAAATTGTTGCCGCAGCGCCGCTGCGGAACGTCCGACTACCCGGTAAGCGCGGCCTGCGGCGCGCAACGCCGTGGCGACGCTTTTGCCGATCGCCCCGGACGCGCCGAACAACGCAATTCTGGGCGCTGTCCGAACAGCGGCGGATTGCTGGCTTTGCATGCTGGATAAGGCATTCATCGTGATCTCCTGTGGTTGATGGAGCCATGTTAATATTCCAAATTAAATGCGTCCAATGCATGTTTTATATACCTATATATGCATCAAAAGAATTTAAGAGCGATAGACCTCAATTTGCTGGTGATACTGGATGCGCTGCTGACCGAGCGCAGCGTCACCCGCGCGGCGGCGCGCCTGTACCTGACCCAACCGGCAACCAGCCATGCTTTGGAGCGCCTGCGCCTGTTATTCCATGATCCCTTGCTGGAGAGAAGGAAAGG
This sequence comes from Undibacterium sp., assembly GCA_035487495.1. Taxonomy (GTDB): domain Bacteria; phylum Pseudomonadota; class Gammaproteobacteria; order Burkholderiales; family Burkholderiaceae_D; genus Undibacterium. The sequence continues at coordinate 10,979 of DATHMC010000400.1, read as the reverse complement.
CGGCATGGCGCTAACGTCGCGGGCGGAAGAACTGCAAGCGCCATTGCGGGAGATACTGGAAGAACTGCAGCGCCTGGTGCAAGTGCCCGATACCCCGCTATCGGAACTGAAGCAGACCGTGCACCTGGCAATGCCGGACTTCCCCGCCGCGCTGATCGTCCCCAAACTATGGTCGGCATTGCAAGAGACCGCGCCCGGCATCAACCTGGCCGTGCATAACTGGACCGACAACTCGCTGGAAATAGCGCGCCTGCAAAAGGGTGAAATCAGCCTGGTCCTGTCGACCCTGGGAGCGGTGCCGCCGGATGTGGAGAAAGTGCATATCGCCGAGGAGCGCTATATAGGAATTGCCGCGCCGGGGCACGCAATCGGCGACACGCCGGGTGTTGAAGAATTCACCGCCTACCCGCACGTGCTGGTTTCTGCCAGGGGCAGCCAGAGCACGCCTTTCGACCAGCAGCTTGCCGCGCTGGGCCTGCAGCGCCGCGTCGGCATTTCCGTCTCCAGCTTCCTGACGGTGCCGTCCATCGTCGAGTCCTCCAATGCGATCGCGCTGATACCGCGCAGCATGGCCAGGTACTGGGCCAACTCCAGCAAGCTGAAGCAATTTGTGCCGCCGATCGATGCCGGCGGCTTCAGCGTGGACATTGCGTGGCATAAGCGGCGCAGCAATGACAAGGCGGTACAACTGGTGGCCGAACTGCTGGTTGCTATCATTCAGGAAAACCTCGCATGATATTGCTTGCTTGAAAACATGCAAAAAAACATTTTGACGCAGTGCGCAAAACGTCCTACTATCCGTTTTATGAAAAATTTCCCCAACATGTCTTCACCAAATATCGCGCGACGTAGTGCTATGCACCCGGAGCCTGGGCGAGTTGTGTGATGAGCGTGCGCGTGAAATAAGCAGCACCAGAACACCGAAGCCACAGGCCCAACCTGTGGCTTTTTTTGTATCTGCCCGTTTTTTTGCACTTTTTAATCGCTACAGCATCAAACCCAGACCTTTTTAATTGCCGGATTTTCAACCCAGGAGCCTCGAAATGGAATACAGCCAGTACAACGTCAATGCCCTCATGTACATCACGCCACGGCCTGAACTCGTATTTACCGAGGGTAGCGGCATGTGGCTGACCGACCATAAGGGCAAGCGCTATCTGGATTACCTGCAGGGCTGGGCTGTCAATTGCCTGGGCCACTCGCCGCAATGCATACAGGATGCGCTGATCGCGCAAGCGAAAAAGCTGATCAACCCATCACCAGCCTTTTACAATGCGCCGGCCATCGAGCTGGCGACGCTGCTGACCGCCAACTCCTGCTACGACCGCGTGTTCTTCGCCAATAGCGGCGCCGAAGCGAATGAAGGCGCAATCAAGCTGGCGCGCAAATGGGGCCAGAAAAACAAGAACGGCGCGTTTGAAATCATCACCTTCGACCACGGCTTCCACGGCCGCACGCTGGCCACCATGTCGGCGTCCGGCAAACCGGGCTGGGACACGATTTTTGCACCGCAAGTCTCCGGCTTCCCCAAGGCGGACCTGAACGATATCGCATCGGTAGAAAAACTGATCACCGACAAGACCGTGGGCGTGATGCTGGAGCCGGTGCAGGGCGAAGGCGGCGTATTGCCGGCCAGCCGCGAGTTCATGCAGGCGCTGCGCGCACTGACTAAAAAACACAATCTCCTGCTGATCGTCGACGAAGTGCAATCCGGCATGGGCCGCACCGGCTCCTTGTTTGCCTACGAGCAGTCGAACGTCGAGCCGGACATCATGACCCTGGCCAAGGGCATAGGCGGCGGCGTGCCGCTGGCGGCCTTGCTGTGCCGCGAAGAAGTGGCCTGTTTCGTGCCTGGCGACCAGGGCGGTACCTACAACGGCAACCCGCTGACGACTGCGGTCGGCGTCGCCGTGCTCAAGGCTTTGCTGGCGGACGGCTTCCTGGCTTCGGTGCAGGAAAAAGCGGCCTACCTGAGCACAGCCTTGCTCAAATTGTCGGAGCAATACGGCCTACAGGGCGAGCGCGGCGAAGGCTTGCTGCGCGCATTGAAGCTGGGTTCGGACATTGGCCCGCAGATCGTCGAAGCGGCGCGCAATATGGAGCCGGTAGGCCTGTTGCTGAACTCGCCGCGCCCCGACTTGTTGCGCTTCATGCCGTCGCTGAATGTCAGCACCGCAGAAATCGACCAGATGATAGATATGCTGGGCCAGATCCTGCAGCAAGTGAAGAAGTAAAAAAACAAGCCCGGCAGCAAGCATCCTATGCTGGCTGCCCCCTCCGGCAAAGGGCCGTCTGCGCCCCTTGCCTTTCTTCCCTGCCCTCCCCTTTTCCCGCAAAATCTTCGGCCAGCGCACAGAACTTTTCATAAAAAAGCCGGTCTGATTGCTGCTCTCAAACAAGATAAGAACGACAAGCGAAGCATCCATAACAGGCATCCGTCAATCTGCGCATTGCGGCCACGTCGGCGGCGTGCATGGGCTTATGTCATGTATATTTTTACGTCCGATCCGTCATTGCAGCAAACTTGACAACGATACGATGCTCCATTCCCTCCAACCATATTGTGTGAATCAATGAAAATGTCGCGTCTCATGCTATCCCTTGCCCTGATAGGGGCAATCTCGCCTGCCCTTGCCGGTGATGCCTACTATCGTTTCCCTTCCATACGAGCAGATTCAGTGGTCTTCACAGCGGAAGGAGACTTGTGGAGGGTCGGCAGCAACGGCGGCCAGGCGCAAAGGCTCACCACCCATCCCGCCGCCGAAACCAATGCTGCGATATCGCGTGATGGCAAATGGCTGGCATTTTCCGCTTCCTACGAGGGCACGCAGGAAGCTTATGTGATGCCGCTGGCAGGCGGCCTGCCCAAGCGCCTGACCTTTGAAAACGGCGTAGTCAGCGTGCTGGGCTGGACCGCACAGGGCGAGGTGCTGGTCACCACGCAAAACAGCACGGGGCCATCGGCCCACCGCATCATCGCAGCGCTCAATCCGCTGACGATGGCACGCCGGGTATTCCCGGTGGCCGACGCCAATGAGGCGACGCTGGACGACAGCGGCAAGACCCTGTATTTCACGCGTTACGGCCTGCATATGACGAACGACAACGTGCGCCATTACCGCGGCGGCGCGTATGCGCAATTGTGGAGTTACGACCTGCAGGGCAAGACGGAGGCACAGCCGCTGTTTGCCGGCGACACCTCCAACAACAAGCGTCCGATGTGGTGGAACAAACGCCTGTATTTTGTCAGCGACAGGGACGGCGCAGACAATCTGTGGAGCATGAATCCGGACGGCAGCGACAAGCGCGCGCTGACCGGCTACAAAGAGTGGGATGTGCGCAACGCCGCCATGGGCGACGGCCAGATCATCTACCAGTTGGGCGCGGACCTGCATGTATTCGACATCGCCCGGCAAAACGACAAGCTGCTGAAAATCGACCTGGTCTCCGACTTTGACCAGCAAAGGAACCGCCTGATCAAATCGCCGCTGGAGCAACTCACCAATATCCAGCTATCCAACAAGGATGAGCGCATCATCATCACCGCCCGCGGCCGCGTCAGCATCGCCGGCACCGGCTCGCAGAGGCGTATAGAAATTGCCGTGCCGGAGGGCTCGCGCGCCCGCGACGCCGTCTTCAGCCACGATGATAAATGGGTGTATGCGATTGTCGATACCACCGGCGAAAACGAGATCTGGCGATTCCCGGCCAATGGCGCCGGCCCCGGCGAGGCGCTGACCCGCAACGGAGACAGCCATCGCTGGCAATTGTATCCGTCGCCGGACGGAAAATGGCTGGCGCATACCGACAAGCGCGGCCGCTTCTGGCTGCTGGACCTGGCAACCAGGAAAGATACCGTGATTGACGACGCCGGCAAGATAGGCGTGGACAAGCACGAAGAAATCGTCTGGTCGCCGGACAGCAAGACCCTGGCGATGGTGCGCGCCACCAATAGCCAGCAGCGCGAGCAAATCGGCCTGTATGCGCTGGAATCCAAACAACTGGCCTTTGTGACGACAGACCGTTATACCGCCGCCTCTCCCGTCTTTTCGCCGGATGGCAAATGGCTGTATTTCCTGTCCAACCGCAATTTCAAGCTGGCCAATGGCGCGCCCTGGGGCGACCGCAATATGGGACCGGTATTCGACAAGCGTTCCGGCGTGTATGCGCTGGCCCTGCAACCCGGCAACCGCTTTCCGTTCAAGCCGGACGACGAACTGAGCAAGGCCGACCCGGCCAAAACCGAAAAATCGGAAAAAGCCGACGCCAAGGACGACAAAAAACCGGCCGCGGCTGAAGGCGAAAAGAAGGATGCAAAACCGGTGTCGCCGGCTGTCGTATTTGCCGGATTGGCGAGCCGTCTGTACGAAGTGCCTTTGGCCGCAGGCAATTATCGCGCCCTCGCCGTGGACGACAAGCGCCTGTACTTCCTGGAGCAGGATGCCGGCGACAATGGCAAGGCGACGCTCAAGACGCTGGCCATCAACCGGACCAGCCCGCAGCCCGAAATATTTGCCGCCGGGGTGCGCGCCTACGATCTGTCCAATGACAGGAAGCGCGTGTTCTATCGCACCCACACCGCCAGCGGCCCCGGCGAATTCGTGATTGTGGAAGCGGGCGCCAAACAGCCGGCGGATATCAGCAAGGCCAAGATCAAGATCGACGACTGGTCGTTCAGCTCCAATCCGCGCGAAGAATGGAAGCAGATGTTTACCGATGCCTGGCGCATGCACAGGGACTTCCTGTACGACGACAAGATGCGCGGACTGGACTGGCTGAAGATACGCAACAAATATGCGCCCTTGGTCGATCGCATCACCGACCGGGCCGAGCTGAACGACATCCTGGGCATGATGGTAGCCGAAGTCGGCGCGCTGCACTCGCAGGTCGCGCCGGGCGATATCCGCAAGGGAACGCCTGAAGGCCAGCCGGCCGGCCTCGGCGCGGTATTGTCTCGCACCGGCGACGGCTACCGTATCGACCACATCTACCGCAGCGAGCCGGAATTGCCTTCAGACCGCGGGCCGCTGGCGCAGGCCGACATGGACATCAGGGATGGCGACGTGATTACTGCGGTCAACGGCAAGCCGGTCGTGCAAGAACGCGATATCTCCGACCTGCTGCTGAACCAGGCCGACAAGCAGGTACTGCTGCATGTAAAACGCGGTACGGCAGCGGCCAAGCCTTTCATCGTCATCCCGGTATCGATGGTCAAGCAAAACAGCCTGCGCTACAGCGACTGGGAACAAAGCCGCAGCAGCCGCGTCGATGCCGAATCCCAGGGCAAGATCGGCTACCTGCACCTGCGCGCGATGGGGCAGAACGATATTGCCAGCTTTGCGCGCGACTTCTACAGCAACATCAACCGCGACGGCCTGATCATCGACGTGCGCCGCAACAACGGCGGCAATATCGACAGCTGGATCATAGAAAAACTGCTGCGCAAGGCCTGGGCCTTCTGGTCTTCGCCGAATAACCAGCCTAACAGCAATATGCAGCAAACTTTCCGCGGCCATCTGGTGGTGCTGGTGGATGAGCTGACCTATTCGGATGGCGAAACTTTCGCCGCAGGCATCAAGGCGCTCGGCATCGCACCACTGGTCGGAAAACGTACGGCCGGCGCCGGCGTGTGGCTATCCGACCAGAACCGCCTGGCGGACAACGGCATGGTCAGGGTGGCGGAGAACGGCCAATTTGCCGCCGACGGCCGCTGGCTGATCGAAGGCATAGGCGTGATTCCGGACGTCGACGTCGACAACCTGCCGCATGCCACTTTCAACGGCGAAGACAGGCAGCTGGAAGTTGCACTGCAGCTGCTGGAAAAGAAACTGAAAGAGCAACCGGTCAAGCCCTATGCGCCGCAGGCTATCCCTGCCCTGTAGTGCGCCGGTATTTTTCACGCAAGCCCGCCCGTCCCGGCGGGCTTTTTTGTGCTGCAACAATACCCGGCCTATCCGGAAATGCCGGCCTGGCAGCAAACGTCCTTCCCGGCGCCTGAGCAAGAGGTATGATGACGACAAATAACATGACATCTGAAGGGGAAGAAATGGCGCAATCCATGCTGAAGGGCCTCTGTTACCTGTTCTTGCTGCTGCTCGCTGTTGTCGCTGCAACGGTGGCGCTGACCTGGGCGCCGGATAAGCCAGTCTCGGAACTCAGGCGGCGCTGGGCACCGCCGCCTTCGCAGTTTATCGATGTGAAGGGGCTGCAGGTGCATATAAGGGACGAAGGAGCGCGGGACGACGCTGTGCCCATCGTGCTGATCCACGGCACATCCGCCAGCCTGCATACCTGGGAAGGCTGGGTTGCGGCGCTGAAAGACAGGCACAGGGTCATCACCATGGACCTGCCCGGCTTTGGGCTGACCGGCCCGAATGCGCAGGACGACTACAGCAATCCCGCGTATACCAAATTCATTCTGGACCTGCTGGATACGCTGGGCGTGCAAAAATGCATCCTTGGCGGTAATTCGCTGGGCGGCGAAATCGCCTGGCAGGTTGCGGCCGCCGCGCCGCTGCGGGTGGATAAGCTGATCCTGGTGGATGCGGGCGGCTATGCCTTCCAGCCGGAATCCTTGCCCATAGGCTTCATCATCGCGCGGACGCCGGGCCTGAACAAGCTGATGGAGTGGACGCTGCCGCGCAGCCTGATGGAAAAGAGCGTGCGCAGCGTATACGGCGAGCCCAGCCTCGTCACTCCCGAATTGGTGGATCGCTACGAAGCGATGACGCTCAGGCAGGGCAATCGCCACGCGCTGGGAAGGCGCTTCAATCAACTGGATGCCGGTGCCACGGCAGCAACCATCAAAACCCTGAAGCTGCCTACGCTGATCATCTGGGGCGTCCGGGACAAGTTGATACCGATTGAATACGGACAGCAATTCCACCGGGACATCGCCGGCAGCAAATTCATCCGCTTCGACAAATTGGGGCATGTGCCGCAGGAAGAGGATCCGGCCGATACGGCGGCTGTAGTAAAAACCTTTCTGAACTAGCGCGTTTATTCTAAAAAAAATCCCGAGACACCCCGGGATTTTCGCAGCGCCGGCTACCTTACTTGCTCGCTGGCTTTCACTTGGTCGCGCAGATTCTTGATCTGCTCATGATTGCGCAATACGCCTTGATACTGGCGCTCGACCACCAGCCGTATATGGGCCGGCAAGTCTTTTTCCAGGGCTTTGCGATAGCTGCGTACCGCGGAATCTTCACCGCGTTCGCATTCATTCAAGACGATTTCATCGTCTTTGCCAGTGATGGCGGTTTTGATATTGACCCAGCTGCGGTGCAACGCACCTGCAACGCTGCTGCTGGTTTCAGGATCGCCGCCCTGGGCGCGCACCAGGTCCTGCAACGCGCTTGCCGCTGCAGCGCAGCCGCGCTGACGGTCTGCCAGCAGCGTTTTCAATTGCGGATGGCGGTCGCTGGCATCTTCCGCACAAGTTTTGAAGCCCTCTTCACCGTCTTTACAGGTTTCGATCAAGTCGTTCAGGGTAGAAATGATATCGTCGTTTTCCATGATTTTTCCTTTACGTGAATTTGCTTGCAGACAAGAGCCTGATCATTACCGGGTAACAACACAGGCGACGGCCTGCCCTGCCTCCGACTAGCAAAATTTTGTAGAACGCTAAAGAGCGGTCTCTAACAGTACATATGCTAGGCACGACCGCATATCGCCACCATCGGACATGTACCTCCGTCGTTGTAGGAATGCGGGAAGAAAAAAAACAACACGCTTTCAAATTATTTTCGGAAGAAAATATCCTGATTTCAGATGCGGCGCGGTGGCAGCCAGCCTACCCGCCAGCCCGGCGCAACCAGAGTTGAGCCGCCCACTTCTTATCCGGTCCTTCACTTCATCTATTCCTACAAGCCTGATCGCTGAAGTCCTATATGGCCCCTATTTTGCCGGTGTTAGTATCAAGCCATCGCTTCAAGCCGTCACGTCAAGCCTTAGAAAATTCGCCACGCAAAACCTGAAAGAGCGCGCGTGGCTGTTCATCAAATAGAGATGTTTCCAATACGTTTAGCCGGAGGGTGCGCCATGAACAAAAGTCTGCTGAAGGGCCTGAGTACTTATTCGCTGGGATTGACCCAGGAACTGTTTGGCCGCTTGCTCGGCAATAACCGCCTGCAAGTGACCGGCCTGCATAAGCAGGTCAGCGGCAAATGTCAGATAGCGGTCGGGGATGCGCAAAAAATTATCCGGCACTGCCTGAAGAGCCAGGACAAAACCGCATCACTCGGCATGCATACCGGCAGCACCAGCTGAGCATGAAATCACGCGTGCGACACTGAAAATACAAGCGAAAAAAACTCGCCGAATTTCGCACAAATCTCACACCTGCACCAGAGAGAACTCCATGCTGACGAAAAAACAAATACTATTGGCCGCCGGCCTCGCTGGCTGGGCTCTTTTGACCGCCATCGGTAAAAACAGGCATCACGCCAGACGGCACGAACGCAAGCTGCACAAGCTGGAACTGAACACCTGGGAGGGTGAAGGCGGGAACCTGCCGCCGCCCGCCGGCGCAGTTGGCGCAGTTGGCGCGGCCGATAATCCGCTTCAGCATTAAGCTGGACAAGCGGCTAATCCTGTCCGTCGCCCTATGAACTTCATCGCATGGATACTTTCCGCCGGCGCCATAGCCTGGTTCGCCGGCCTGTTGCTGAAATCGGAGATGCAGCACGGAATGGCGCTGAACCTGGTCGTCGGCGTATTCGGCAGCGCCCTTGGCCATTGGATATTGGGGCCGTTCACAAGCAATCTCGTTTCTCAAGAGCATTTATCGTCCAAATTCGAGCTGGGCGCGAGTTCGGCGCTGGGCACATTTTTTGGCGCCCTGGTTTTATTAGCGATATTGAACCTGATTCGCAAAGGCAAGATGCGATAACGGCGTTACGCGAAGACCTACGCCTCCAAGACCTACGCCTCCATCGAGCGCTCGGCAACTATCCCTGCCAACGTGGAAAAGCCCGCGGTCGCGGGCCGGCCGATGATTTGGCCACACCCACCAATTCTCCCCTATGATGTAAGCTGGACCTTCAAGAGATTTCGGTGTTCGGAGTGAGCATTCCCAGTCCTGGTTTGCAATATTCCAAGCAATATCGGAACAATTAAGGAAAGTAGCACCCCATAGTGTAAAATTTGCACTTAACGTTGCCTTGTATGTGCATGCCCGATCCTATCCGGCTTGCTTAGCCTGGCAGATTGCTCAGGCACATATACTCAGGATAAAGTCGAGGAAGAAATGATACGTATCGCCATCTGCGACGATCATCAGATCGTCAGAGCAGGATTCAAGCAGATTTTTTCCGAAGTCACCGATATCGACGTCGTGGCGGAAGCCACCAGCGGCAGGGAAGCGCTGGATATCGCGCGCAAAAATATCTGCGATGTCCTGCTGCTGGATATCAGCATGCCCGATCAAAGCGGCATCGATACCTTGCGGACCATCAAACAGGGCCAGCCGGAACTTCCCGTCCTGATACTCAGCGGCTACCCGGCACAGCAATACGCGGTGAATTTGTTAAAGATGGGCGCCAACGGCTACCTGAACAAAGAATGCGACTCGGAAGAATTGATCAAGGCGATCCGTACGGTCGCCACCGGCCGTCGCTATGTCAGCGCCGCCGTCGGCGAGATACTGGCACAGGGCTTCGACCATGATACGACCGCAGCCATCCACACCGAATTATCCGACCGCGAATTCCAGGTGTTTTTGCGCCTGGCAAAAGGAGAATCGGTGTCGGATATTGCGGTCAAGCTGTCGCTGAGCGTGAAGACCATCAGTACCTATCGCACGCGGGTCATGGAAAAGATGGGGCTGCATTCGAACAGCGACCTGACTTACTATGCGCTGAAAAATAATCTGCTGGAGTAAGCGCAGGAATAATTGCTTGACGAGATGCAGCCGCTGCTGATCAGCGCCCTCACTCATGGCGGCATAGATTCAACCTGAACCGCCATTTGTTCGGAGCTTAAGTTCGGAGCTTAATGCACCAGCGCTTGTATGTGATGTACCAGGATGTCCATATCCCTGGACTTGTCGAAGAATCCGGCGGCGCCAAGCGCCAGGGTGCGGGCTTTTAGAGCGGTACTGGGATTGCTGGTAAATACGAACCGTTTTCCATAGGCCCTGGCGTCGCCCTTCAGCGCCGCCAGCACGGCAAGGCCGTTACCCTCGCGGAGCCCGATATCGACAATGGCGACGTCCCATTCGGTGGCGCGCAATTGATTCAGGGCATCTTTTTCACTTTCCGCGAAACCTATTACTTCAATACCGCCGGTCTGCTGCAAAATATCAATCAACACGGATCGAATCTTGATGGCATCCTCTATCAAAAATACTTTCAATTTTTTTTCGATGTTCATTATGTAGACCTTTTCATTGGTCTTATTTTAACTATCAATTTTCCTTATATACTAAGCATTCTAAGGACTGCCTGCGTCTAGCGCAATCAGCTTACGCGGAAGAAAGCGTAGGACAATGACTACTGTAAGCGATTGGCGATGGCAAAACATTTTGCCGTTAGCCTCATCTTTTACTAAAAAATACAATATATGCCTTCGTTCACGCCAATGAGGTGTAAATTCACTGCCTGGATCCATAACGGTATCCTGGTGCTTCTCCTGAATACCCCAGCCGCGAGCCTTGGTCCGCGCTAGTTTTCTGCAGCCTAATAACGAATATTCCCTGGACCAGTTCAAGTGAAAAAAAATACGTCTGACTCCCTGCCCCTGTATGTCACTGCCCTGTTTGTCATCTGCCTGGTGACCCTGGCCGGCAGTGCCGTCTCCAATTACCAGAACCTGCTAAAACTGAAGCAAAACAACGACTGGATGGAGCATGGCTGGAGCGTTAAGGATCATCTGAAAAATATCAACCTGCTGATCATGGACGCGGAAAGCAGTTTGCGCGGGTACTATCTGTCCGACGACCCCACCTATCTGCGCCCGTGGAAAGCCGCGCGGGACAAGCT
>DATHMC010000399.1:0-4037 GCA_035487495.1 Undibacterium sp. | reverse complement strand
GTCTTCTCCACTCAGGCGCTGTCGGTGATGCGGCGGCGCAGCCAGTTTGCCCTGCTGCGGGTGATAGGCGTGACGCGCAGGCAACTCCTGCGCCAGGTGCTGCTGGAAGGTGCAGGCCTCGGCATCGCCGGCTCCCTGCTCGGCATAGGCGGCGGCTACCTGATGGCGGCGCTCGTGCTAAAATTTTTCGGCGGCGACCTGGGCGGCGGCTATTTCCCAGGTGTGCAGCCCAGCGTCACATTTACACCGGTGGCTGCCATCGTATTTTTCTCCCTGGGCACCGTCGTCTCCCTGTTTGGCTGTGCGGCCCCGGCGTGGGAAGCCGCGCGCGCCCATCCGGCGCAAGCGCTGAAGTCGGGCAGCGAAGACAGTTCCATGTCCAGGCTGGCGGCGGCCTGGCCGGCCTTATTGGTTCTCGCGGCCGGCGGTGCCTGCTCGCAATTGCCGGCGGTGCGCAGCCTGCCGATTTTCGGCTACCTGGCGGTCGCCCTGCTGCTGATAGGCGGCATCATGCTGATGCCCAGGATCAGCGCCCTGCTGTTCAGCCGGCTATACCGTCCGGGCCAACCGGCCATCATGGGGCTGGCGCTGGCCAGGCTGGCCAATGCGCCGAACCAGGCCTCGATCGCACTCAGCGGCGTACTGTCCAGCTTCAGCCTGATGGTGGCCATGGCGATCATGGTGGCCAGCTTCCGGGTATCGGTGGACGACTGGCTCGTCCACATCCTGCCCGCACCGCTGTATGTCAGCACCGCCATAACGGGCGAAACCAGCCGCATCAGCCCGGCGCAGCAAAGCCAACTGGCGGCCGTGCCCGGCATACAGAAAATCGAATTCATGCGCGCCGCCAGCCTGCTGCTATCCCCGGACAGGCCGAACGTATTGCTGATGGCCCGCCCCATCGATGCCCTTGATCCCGGCAAATCCATACCCATCTTGGAAGGGCAGGTCCGGACCGACGCCATGGCAAATGCCATGCCGGTCTGGGTATCGGAAGCGATGGTCGATTTGTACGGCTACCAGGTCGGCAAGCAGATCCAACTGCCGCTAAACCAGCAGCGTTACCCGGCCGTGGTGGCCGGAATCTGGCGCGACTATGCCAGGCAATCGGGAGCCATCGCGATGCGGCTGACGGATTACCAGAAACTGACCGGCGACATGGACGTCAGCAATGCGGCAATTACGATGGGGAACAACGTGCAGGCAGAGCAAGTGATCAGGGATATACGCGCCTTGCCCTTCGGCTCCGCGCTAGAGTTTGCGCAATCGTCGGAAATCCGCGCCACCAGCCTGAAGATTTTTGATCGCAGTTTTGCCATCACCTACCTGCTGGAGGTGATCGCTATGGTGATCGGCCTGTTCGGCGTCGCGGCGACCTTCTCCGCGCAGACCCTGGCCCGGGCCAAAGAGTTTGGCATGCTGCGGCATATAGGCGTCAGCCGCCGCGAGATACTGGCCATCCTGGTGGCCGAGGGCAGCCTGCTGACCGCCATCGGCATCCTGGTCGGTTTTGTGCTGGGCTGGGTGATCAGCCTGATCCTGGTATTTATCGTCAACCCGCAATCCTTCCACTGGAGCATGCAGATGCACATGCCGTGGAGCCTGTTGTCCAGTGTCGCCGCGGTGATGCTGGTTGCATCCGGGTTCACCGCGCTCTTGGCGGGGCGTCAGGCCCTGTCCGGCAGCGTACTGCAGGCGGTCAGGGAGGATTGGTGATGCTGAATATCTGTCATAGGGCGGGCACGCGTGCCCGCGCCGCTCTACTCCCGCCAATTGCGCTGGCCGTTTTCGGCTTTGCTACCGCATTTGCACAAGCCGCCGATTTCGCTCAAGTCAACCCCGGCACGCCGCTCAGCTTCCCGCAAGACTACGGCGCGCATCCGGACTACCGCACCGAGTGGTGGTACGCGACCGGCTGGCTGGAGACCCCGGATAAAAAGCCGCTGGGCTTCCAGGTCACCTTCTTCCGCTCAGCCACCGGCGGCAACCTGGACAACCCTAGCAAATTCGCAGCAAAACAGCTGATCATTGCGCATGCAGCGCTGTCCGATCCTGCATTGGGCAAGCTGCTGCACGATCAGAAATCCGCGCGCGAAGGCTTCGGCCTGGCCTACGCAAAACCCGGCAATACCGACGTCAAGCTGGACAATTGGACCATGCAGCGCGACAGCCGGGGCAATTACCAGGCCAGCATCGTCAGCAAGGAATTCACGCTGAAGCTGACTTTGTCGCCGTCGCAGCCGCTGCTGGTGCAAGGCGAACACGGCTATTCGCAAAAAGGGACTAAGCCCGAACAAGCCAGCTACTATTACAGCGAACCGCAACTCAAAGTCAGCGGCGCCATTATTCGCGCAGGCAAGGAAACCGTGGTCAACGGCAGCGCATGGCTGGATCATGAATGGTCCTCGTCGGTGCTGGACAACGCATCCAGCGGCTGGGACTGGCTGGGCGCCAACCTGGAGGACGGCGGCGCGCTGATGGCTTTCCAGATCAGAGACAAGGATGGAAAAGCGGTCTGGGCACATGCGACTTTACGCGATGCGACTGGAAAAGTGACACAATATGCCGCCGGGCAAGTGCGCTTTGTCGCCAAACGGCGATGGACCTCGGCCGCTACCAATACCACCTATCCCGTTGCGACGGCGATAGAGTTGGCCGGCAGCAACGGCGAAGCACGCGACACCTGGGACCTGCTGCCGCTCAGCGACAATCAGGAACTGGATTCGCGCCGCTCCACCGGCGCAATCTATTGGGAAGGCGCGGTCACAGTACAGCGCAATGGCAGGCCGGCAGGGCGCGGCTATCTGGAATTAACAGGTTACAACAAAGCACTCAAATTATGACAACATCGACAGTATCCGCCGCGACCGCGATCAGCGGCGCGGAAAAACCGGCCAGCGCCAGGAGCAGCCTGGCAACCCTGAAGGGCCTGGTACCCTTCTTGTTGCCGTACAAGAGACAATTTTTGCTGGCCGGCATCGCCTTGCTGGTCGCCGCCGGCGCCACGCTGGTGATTCCCTATGCGTTCCGGCAAATGATAGACCTGGGCTTCAGCAACACCGGCGGCAAGGGCATCCAGCATGTGGACCTGACCTTCCTGGCGCTGTTCGGCGTGGCCTGCATTCTCGGCGTCGCTACCGCAGCGCGTTTTTACATGGTGTCCTGGCTGGGGGAAAGGGTCACCGCCGACATCCGCAATGCGGTGTATTCGCATGTGGTAACGCAAAGCCCGCAGTTCTTTGAAACCACCCAAACCGGCGAGGTGCTGTCGCGCCTGACCGCCGATACCACGCTGATACAGGCGGTGGTCGGCACCAGCATATCGATGGCGCTGCGCAACGGCTTGCTGTTTATCGGCGGCCTGGCGATGCTGTTCGTGACCAGCCCCAAGCTGTCATCCATCATCATCGTGATGCTGGCGGCGGTGGTGCTGCCCATCGTGCTGTTCGGCCGCCGGGTGCGCAAGCTGTCGCGCGATTCGCAGGACAGGATAGCCGATGCATCGGCAATGGCCGGCGAGATACTGAATGCGATGCCCACCGTGCAGGCGTTTACGCACGAGCCGATTGAGGCCGACCGGTTTTCCTCCTCGGTAGAAAGTGCGTTTGCGACGGCCATGCGCCGCATCCGCGCCCGTTCGCTGCTGACGATGATTGCGATCCTGCTGGTATTCGGCGCCATCGTCTTCGTGCTGTGGCTGGGCGCGCACGCGGTGATGCAGGGCAGCATGAGCGGCGGCGAACTGGGGCAGTTTATCCTGTACGCGTCCATCGTCGCCGGCGCGGTCGGCGCACTGTCGGAAGTGATGGGCGAGGCGCAAAGGGCCGCCGGCGCCACCGAGCGCCTGCTGGAATTGATGTCGGTGCAGTCACCGATACAATCGCCGTCCCAGCCGCTCCCCCTGCCGCCGCGTACGGCCAGCGGCTCTGCACTGGAACTGAAAGACATAGTCTTCCACTACCCTTCCCGTCCGCAAACCTCCGCACTGGCGCACTTGTCGCTCAGCATTGCACCCGGCGAAACGGTCGCGGTGGTAG
>DATHMC010000398.1:0-8872 GCA_035487495.1 Undibacterium sp. | reverse complement strand
GATGGCGCGTGAAAAGTTTGGCTTCGGCACGTTGACGGTCAATGTCAACGGTACCCACACCCTGAAGTCGGACTACACCAAACCGGGTAGCGATAACGACTGGACCAACAGCCTAAACTACTTTGGTATCAACAATGCGGTGACTTTCCGCGATATCGCCAGAGTGACGGCTGCATTGGAAACCGGCGCGATGACTAACATAGTGACGGCAAATTACCGCAACGGATACACCGACGCCGAAGCCAGTGTGCGCAACACTGCGACCAACGCGAACGAACTGATCCGCCTGCAAGTGCCGTCCTACACCACGATCGACTGGCAAGGCAAGTACCTGGTCAGCAAGGTATGGGAAGTTCGTGCAGGGATCAAGAACCTGTTCGACAAGGCTCCGCCGCTGTCGTTGCGCGCTTCGTCCGGCCATCAGGTCGGTTACGATCCGCGTTACGCCGATGTCTTCGGCCGCACTTTCTACCTGAGTAGCAACTACAAGTTCAAATAATATTTGAATCGTAGCCGGTAGCAAAAAAGGCGCGCTGCAATTGCAGCGCGCCTTTTCTATTTTGTAGCGCAGCTCGCAACAGCGCCGCGCTTGCCGCCGGCATGGGCGTAAAACCCTTTGGCCGGCCAGCAAAAATCGCGACTATTTCACCGCAAACCGTATCACCCCGTCTTCACCCAGCTCCCGGCGCAACACGCCATCCAGCCACAGCTTGTGCAGATGCGCCAGCGCTTCGCCGATGGCGAAGGTCATCTGATGCGCATCCAGCTGGCGGCGGAACATGATGGGAACGATGTCCACCGCGGACTGCGGCACGCTGCAGGCTTCCACCACTTCCG
Source organism: Undibacterium sp. (assembly GCA_035487495.1). GTDB lineage: Bacteria > Pseudomonadota > Gammaproteobacteria > Burkholderiales > Burkholderiaceae_D > Undibacterium. The sequence goes on along the minus strand of DATHMC010000398.1, from coordinate 8,035 downwards.
CCAAGCGTTCGGCGTGGTGCTCGTTCAATTGCCGGATGCGGGTATGCAGGCCCCTGAACGGTTTGCCGTGGGAAGGCAGGATCAGCACGTCGTCCGGCAGGCCGGCGAATTTTTTCAGCGAATCCAGGTATTGCTGCACCGGGTTGGCTTCCGGCTCTATCGCAAACACCGACACGTTGGTAGAGATGCGCGGCAACACCATGTCGCCGGAGATCAGCAGGTTCAGGTCGGCGCAATACAGCGCCGCGTGTTCCGGCGAGTGGCCAAAGCCGGTGATCACGCGCCAGTTGTGGTCGCCCATGCGGACGTCGTGGCCATCCTGCATCCTGTGGTAAGCGGTGGGCATGGACGGCACCAGCTTGACGTAATGGCCCTTGCGGTCCTGGATGCCTTCCTGCATGGCCGGGTCGACCAGGCCGTGTTTCCTGAAATGCGGGAACATCGAGGTGCCGTCGGCGCCGGGCAGGCTGGCCGACATCATGCGCGCAAAACTGTATTCGCCGGCGGTCATCCACAATGGCGCATTCCAGCGTGTGCACAGCCAATCGGCCAGGCCTACGTGGTCCGGGTGGCAGTGGGTGGCGAGCACGCGCACGATGGGCAGGCCGCGCAAGCCTTCCGATTGCGAACCGAACAAGACTTCCCAGGCGTCGCGGGTGGCATCGCTGGCGATCCCGCAATCAATCGCGGTCCAGCCATGCACGATGCCGTGCTCGGTTTCGTAGTCGTCTTCGATCAGCCACAGGTTGATGTGGTTCAGCGCAAACGGCAGGCCCATGCGCAACCACAGCACGCCGGGAGCGACTTCCATGACCTTGCCGGCTTCCGGCAGGGTGTCCCCAAATGGATAGTCCAATTGCATCTCTAACGGATTCATTGCATCTCTCATTCTTTATATTTTTACTTATAATTTTTTAATTGCGGCTCCAGCAGCTGCATATTTCGCTAAATACACAGAATGCCCTACAATGTTATTTGACGTTTACGTAAACTGCGATTCCAGCAGAGATTGTAATCAGATTTTGTCTTTCATGCTGTTTCGCCCGAATTCCAAGCCCGACAGGCTTGCTAAATGCCTACCTAAGATGCCTACTTATACCATTACCGAATTAGCGCGCGAATTCGACATTACGCCGCGTGCCATTCGCTTTTACGAAGACCAGGGTTTGATCAGCCCGCTACGGGAGGGGCCGGGCGGCCGCAACCGGGTATACACGGCGCGCGACCGCACCCACCTGAAGCTGACCTTGCGCGGCAAGCGCCTGGGCCTGTCCCTGTCCGACATCAAGAGCCTGGTCGATATGTACGGCTCGCCCAAGGATACCGAGGCGCAATTGCACAGTTTCCTGCAAGTGCTGGCCAGGCATAGGGCCGCGCTGGAACAGCAGCGCGAGGATATCGAGGTGATGCTGGCGGAGATCGCCGGCCATGAAGAGCAGAGCCAGAAATTGTTGCTGCAGGCCAAGGAGTCAGTGGAAAATTCAAAAAAGGCAACAAAATCGGCCAAACTGGAAAAGCTGGCAACGTAAAAATACCGTAACGTGAAATAGCGCGGCCCACCAAGCTACTTTACGTTTACGTAAACGTCAATTGCGGGTATCATTTTTAGCGTAATTGAGCACCATCCAGCCATCGCCGGAGCCTTTATGAGCAATGAAACCATGCAGCGCCCCTTATCTCACGATGTTGCCTTGCTATTGCTGGGCAGTTTCGGCAGGCAGGGCGCGTTAAGTTCCTGGGGCGCGCAACTGACCGATATGGCCGCAGGCAGCTGCGAAATCATGGTGCCTATGGGCTCGGCGGTGACCCAGCAGCACGGCTATTTCCATGGCGGCGTGATTGGCGCCATAGCCGATGCCGCCGGCGGTTATGCAGCCAATACGCTATTGATGCCGGCCAATGAGTGCCTGACCGCAGAATACAAGATCAACATCGTCGCTCCCGGCATAGGCGACAAGCTGATTGCGCGCGGCAAGGTGCTGAAGACGGGCAAGACCCTGGTGGTTTCCAGCGCCGAAGTATTTGCGGTCGACCAGGGCCAGGAAAAACTCTGCGCCATCATGCAGCAGACATTATTTGTACTCCCTACGGCCTGAGCCAAAAGACATCAGGCACCCTTAAACCCAGAATAAAGTGAGGACGACATGCTCCATCTCCCAGGCTTAACTTTTGATCACGGCGAAGACATCGCCGCTTTGCGCGAAGCAGTGCAGCAATTTGCCGTCAATGAAATCGCGCCGCGCGCCGCCGAAATTGACCGCAGCGACCAGTTCCCTATGGACCTGTGGCGCAAGATGGGCGACCTGGGCGTACTGGGCATGACGGTCAGCGAAGAATTCGGCGGCGCCAATATGGGCTACCTGGCGCATATCATTGCCATGGAAGAAATTTCGCGTGCCTCCGCTTCCGTCGGCCTGTCCTACGGCGCCCATTCCAACCTGTGCGTGAACCAGATCAACCGCAACGGCACGCCGGAACAAAAGGCCAAGTACCTGCCCAAGCTGATCAGCGGCGAGCACATAGGCGCACTGGCGATGTCGGAGCCGAATGCCGGTTCCGACGTGGTCAGCATGAAATTGCGCGCCGATTGGAAGGGCGACCACTGGGTCCTGAACGGCAGCAAAATGTGGATCACCAACGGCCCTGACGCCGATACGCTAGTGGTCTATGCCAAGAGCGACTTGGAGGCCGGCCCGCGCGGCATGACGGCTTTCCTGATAGAAAAAGGTTTCAAGGGCTTCAGCATTGCACAAAAACTGGACAAGCTCGGCATGCGCGGTTCGCATACCGGCGAACTGGTGTTCCGGGATTGCGTGGTGCCGGCCGAAAACGTGCTGGGCGGCTTGGGCAAGGGCGTCAACGTGCTGATGTCCGGCCTGGACTTTGAGCGCACCGTATTGTCCGGCGGCCCGCTGGGCATCATGCAGGCCTGCATGGACGCGGTGGTGCCGTATATCCATGATCGCAAGCAGTTCGGCCAGCCTATCGGCGAGTTCCAGTTAATGCAGGGCAAGATCGCCGACATGTATTCGACGATGATGGCGTGCAAGGCCTATGTGTATGCGGTAGGCCAGGCCTGCGACCGCGCCAAGACGCCGGAAGCGGTGCGCGCGATCCGCAAGGATGCCGCCGGCGCCATCCTGTACTCTGCTGAAAAAGCCACCTGGATGGCCGGCGAGGCGATCCAGACGCTGGGCGGCAACGGGTATATCAACGAATATCCGGTGGGTCGCCTGTGGCGCGATGCCAAGCTGTATGAAATCGGCGCAGGCACCAGCGAAATCCGCCGCATGCTGATAGGCCGTGAATTGTTTGCAGAGACCAAGTAAACTTGGCATTTCTGCCGCCCTCGCGGTTTTGCCGAGGGGGCAGGCTTCTACTTGGAAGGAAATCGATCCGTATGACGCAATTGCATAGCAGCACTCCATTGCTGGAGCACCGAAGCCTGTCCGCACAGCTGGGCAAAAAAGTCTGGCTGAAGATGGAAAACATGCAAGCCTCGGGCTCCTTCAAGCTACGCGGCATAGGCTTGCTATGCCAGCGCGCGGTGGCCGCGGGCGCCAGCCACCTGGTCTGCCCGTCCGGCGGCAACGCCGGTTTTGCCGCGGCGGTGGCCGGCGCTGCACTGGGCGTGCGCACCACCATCGTGGTGCCGCAGAGCACCGCTGAAAGCGTCCGCCAGAGCATACGCGCAATCGGCGCCGAACTGATCGTGGAAGGCAGTGTGTGGGACGAGGCCAACCTGGCCGCGCTGCGCCTGTGCGAACAGCCGGGAGCCGTGTACATCCCGCCTTTCGACCATCCGGATATCTGGGACGGCAATGCGACGATGATCGATGAAATCGTCGCCGATCCGGCAGGCAGGCCGGATTTCGACGTCGTGATCTGCTCGGTCGGCGGCGGCGGCCTGATGAGCGGCGTAGTGCAGGGCTTGCACAGGAACGGCTTGCAGCACGTGCCGGTGATCGCCGTGGAAACCGAGGGTGCAGCGTCGCTGGCGGCGGCCGTGCAGGCGGGCGAACTGGTGTCGCTGCCTGTGCTGAATACGATCGCCGGCAGCCTGGCCGCCCGGCGCGTGGCACAGCAGGCGTTTGACTGGACCCGCAGGCATGAGATCAAAACCGTTGCAGTCAGCGACGCGCAGGCGGTGGATGCTTGTCTGCGCTTCGCCGACGACCTGCGCACGCTGGTGGAACCGGCCTGCGGCGCGTCGCTGGCCGTGGCTTACCAGAACCTGCCGGTGCTGGCGCAATTTCGCAAGCCGCTGATCGTCGTCTGCGGCGGCATAGGCGTGGACCTGGCCAAGCTGCAAGCGTGGAAATTGCAATTCAACATCAACTGAAAAGCAATGACCCAAGTCGCCTTTCCCAAATTGTTGTCCTCGCAGATTGCGTTCGATATCGCGCGCACGATGCTGGACGGCTTCGACAAGCATTATCGCTTGTTCCGGGCCTCCAGCCAGGGCGCAAAAAGGCACTTTGAAACCGGCGACTGGCAGTCCGCGCAGATCGCCGCGCGCGAGCGCATTTCGTTTTACGATACGCGCGTGAAGGAATGCGTGCAGACACTGGAAGACGAATACGACGAGGACGACCTGACCGACGAAGTCTGGCGCGAGGTCAAGCTGCACTATATAGGCTTGCTGATCGACCACCTGCAGCCGGAGCTGGCCGAAACCTTTTTCAATACCGTTTGCACCAAGATGCTGCACCGGAATTATTTTCACAATGATTTCATCTTCGTGCGTCCCGCAGTTTCTACCGAATACATAGAAAATAACGATACGCCGCCGACCTATCGCGTGTACTACCCGGCCAAGGACGGCTTGAACTACTCGCTGAAGCGGGTCGTCACCAATTTCCAGCTGCGCGCGGATTTTGCCGACCTGGACCGCGACGTAAAGCTGGTGGAGCAGCGGCTGCGAGACAATTACGGCGCCGACAAGCTGGAGCCGAATCACCAGATACAGGTGCTGGCCAATCTGTTCTTCCGCAACAAGGGCGCCTATATCGTCGGCAAAAGCATCAATGGCAACCGCGAATATCCTTTCGTGATTCCCATCCTGCACAACCGCAAGAAACAGCTGGTGCTGGATACCGTGCTGTTCGACACGACACAGATCACGATCCTGTTTTCGTTCACGCGCGCCTACTTCATGATCGACATGGTGGTGCCGTCGGCCTATGTGCAGTTCCTGCGCAGTATCCTGCCGAAGAAGCCGCGCAGCGAGATCTATACGATACTGGGTTTGCAAAAGCACGGCAAAAACCTGTTTTATCGCGACTTCCTGCATCACCTGAAATATTCATCGGACATCATAGATACCGCGCCCGGCATACGCGGGCTGGTGATGCTGGTGTTTGCGCTGCCGTCGTTCCCGTATGTGTTCAAGGTGATCAAGGACAGCTTCCCGCCGCCGAAAGAGACCACCAAGGCGCTGATCAAGGAAAAATACCAGCTGGTGAAAAATCACGACCGCGTCGGCCGCATGGCCGATACGCTGGAGTATTCCGACGTGGCATTCCCGCGCGCCCGCTTCTCCGAAGAGTTGCTGGCCGAGATCAAGCACTACGCGCCGTCCGTCGTCGAAGAAGACGATGACGAGATCGTCATCAAGCACCTGTACATAGAACGCCGCATGGTGCCGTTGAATATCTACCTGAGCGAAGCCGAGAAAAGCCAGGATGATGCGTCGCTGGAGCACGGGATAGTCGAATACGGCAATGCGATCAAGGAGCTGGTCGCCGCCAACATTTTTCCGGGCGACATGCTATACAAGAACTTTGGCGTCACCCGCCATAGCCGCGTCGTGTTTTACGACTATGATGAGATCGAATACATCACCGATTGCAATTTCCGGGTGATACCGGCGCCGCGCAATGAGGAAGACGAAATGGCCGCCGAGCCTTGGTATCCGGTCGCGAAAAACGACGTGTTCCCGGAGCAGTTCGGCACCTTCCTGCTGGGCAATACCAAGGTGCGCCACTATTTCATGAAACACCACGCCGACCTGTTGACCGCCGCATATTGGCAGGGGCGCAAGCAGCGCATACTGGATGGCCATGTAGAGGATGTCTTTCCGTATCCGCAGCATTTGAGATTTATCAACCAGGTCGCCGGCAAGCCTCAGGAGCGACCAAGCTTCGTGGCCCTTGCCGGCGAGAATTAACAGGCAGCGGATTGACTATCAGCTGTTTATTTTGACTACCATATGGAGAAATGTCATGAGTGATCCTATCGTTATCGTCGGCGCAGCACGCACCCCCATGGGCGCATTCCAGGGCGACTTTGCGTCGGTCACCGCCAGCCAGTTGGGCGCGGTGGCGATCAAGGCTGCGGTAGAGCGCGCCGGTATCAAGCCGGAGTTGGTGGAAGAGGTCTTGTTCGGCAACTGCCTGATGGCGGGCCAGGGCCAGGCGCCTGCGCGTCAGGCGGCGCTGGACGCCGGCCTGCCGGCGTCCACCGGCGCGGTGACCCTGTCCAAGATGTGCGGCTCCGCGATGAAGGCCACGATGATGGCTTACGATTCCTTGTCCGCGCACAGCAATGACGTGATTGTGGCCGGCGGCATGGAGTCGATGACCAATGCCCCCTACCTGATCCCTAAGGCGCGCGGCGGTTACCGTATCGGCCACGGCCAGATTTTTGACCATATGATGCTGGACGGACTGGAAGACGCCTACGACAAGGGCCGCTCGATGGGCACCTTTGCCGAAGACTGTTCCGCCAAATACCAGTTCAGCCGTGAAGATCAGGATGCGTTCGCGATCGAATCCGTGCGCCGCGCGCAGGCGGCCACGGCCGACGGTTCCTTCAAATGGGAAATCGCGCCGGTCACGGTATCCGGCCGCGGCGGCGACGTGGTCATCGACAAGGATGAAGGTCCATTGAAAGCCAAGGTCGAGAAGATCCCGACCTTGAAACCCGCATTCAAGAAAGACGGCACCATCACAGCCGCCTCTTCGTCATCCATCAACGACGGCGCCGCCGCCCTGGTCCTGATGCGCGAATCGACCGCGAAAGAACTGGGCAGCAAGGTCATCGCGCGTGTACTCGGCCACGCCTCTCACGCACAGGAGCCGAACTGGTTCACTACCGCACCGGTTGGCGCGATAGAAAAATTGTACAAAAAACTGGGCTGGACGACTGCCGACGTCGACCTGTTCGAGATCAATGAGGCCTTTGCCGCCGTGCCCATGGCTGCGATGAAAGACCACAATATTCCGCACGACAAGATCAATGTGCATGGCGGCGCCTGCGCACTGGGCCACCCTATCGGGGCGTCCGGTGCGCGCATCATCATCACGCTGATCGGCGCATTGCAGAAACGCGGCTTGAAGCGCGGCGTGGCGGCATTGTGCATAGGCGGCGGCGAGGCTACCGCCGTTGCGATTGAATTGGCATAGCGCAGCCTGGGAGGGGACCGGCTTTGCCGGCGCCCTCCCTTAGAGATACTGGCCATTGGTTATTACTCACTTTGGATGGAAATCATGCCTACAGCTTTGATCATCGGCGCCTCGCGCGGCATAGGCCACGAACTCGCGCGCCAATACCGGCGCACCGGTTGGCGTGTCATCGCCACCGCGCGCAAAACGGAAGACCTGGATGCGCTGAGCAAACTCGGCTGCGAAGCGCTGCAGCTGGACGTTAATGTGCTGAACGATTGCGCCGGCCTGGGCTGGAAACTGGACGATGAAAAGATCGATGTCGCGATCCTGAACGCCGGCGTGTACGGCCCGCGCAACGGCGGCATGCTGACCCCGGGCGAGGAAGACTTTGACCAGGTGATGCATACCAATGTGCTGGCGGCGATGCGCCTGCTGCCCATCATTGCGCCGCTGGTCGACAATGCGGACGGCCGGCTGGCCGTCATTTCATCGCGCATGGGTTCCATCAGCATGCGCGAAAATCCCAGCGGCTGGCTGTACCGGGCCAGCAAGGCGGCCCTGAACTCGGTGCTGAAAGACATTTCTCTCAGCGCAAAGGGCGCGATCTGCATCGCCTTTCACCCAGGCTGGGTGCGCACCGAGATGGG
>DATHMC010000397.1:0-7504 GCA_035487495.1 Undibacterium sp. | reverse complement strand
AGGTTCTTGGCGAAGTTTTCGCCCTGGAAGCGCGGGCTATGGCGGCGGTAATCGTCTTCGGCAAATTGATCCGGCCGGGTAATGGCGCCTGTCAGGAAGCCGCGTCCCAGGGGGCTGTAGGGAACGAAGCCGATCCCCAGTTTGCGGCAAGTGGCGAGCACGTCCCGCTCCGGGTCGCGCGTCCAGAGCGAATATTCGCTTTGCAGGGCGGTGATAGCATGCACTTTATGCGCACGCTCCAGCGTGGCCGGCGAGGCCTCGGATAAGCCGATGTAACGAATTTTTCCCGCTGTTACCAGATCGGCCAAGGCGCCGACGGTTTCTTCTATCGGCGTTTTGGGGTCGATGCGATGCTGGTAATACAGGTCTATGGTTTCTATGCCCAGCCGTTTCAGGCTACCCTCCACCGCGTTGCGGATGTATTCCGGGCGGCCGCTGACGCCGCGCTCATGTATATTGCTCGGGTTGCGCACGATGCCGAACTTGGTGGCGATAAAACATTGCTGGCGCTTGCCTTTGATCGCCTTGCCGACGAGTTCTTCATTCGTATGCGGACCGTAGACGTCGGCAGTATCGAGAAAAGTAATGCCTAGTTCCAGTGCGCGATGGATGGTGGCAATCGATTCAACATCGTCGCGATTCGCATAAAATTCGCTCATGCCCATGCAGCCGAGGCCGATGGCGGAAACGAGCGGGCCGTCAGAGCCGAGTCGGCGGGCCGGCATGTCGAGAAGTGCGTTGTCTGGGGTGTTCATTGGAAGCGTCCTCGGAAAATGGTGGTTGAGTGACGACGTTCGCTGGTAGTTCCGCCTCGATCGTATCGTACATGACGATCTTCTTGCGCAAGATCGCCAGGTTGCTTTGCAGTTCAGCGAGCGTCTTTTCCACGGTAAGAGTATGCTGCTTCAGCAACTCTCTCCGTGCCGACACACTCTCCGGCGTATTGCCCAGCCTGCGCAATTCGGCATAGCGCAGCATGTCGCGAATGGGCAAACCGGTCGTACGCAACTTCAGCAAAAAACCTATCCAGAGGATATCTTCCTCGCGATACAGCCTGTGCTTGTTGTCCTGCCGCGCCACCGGATCCAGCAAGCCGATGCGCTCGTAGTAACGCAAGGTATGGACCGTCAATCCTGTTGCGGCAGCGGCTTGTTGAATCGTCAGAGAAGTAGTCATGGCAGGCAGTGTAGAAGTTTGAGCGCGCTCTAAGTCAAGGAGATTATTCTTCCTTTAAGGGGCGATACTGCGGGGCAAACCTTGGGCTTCGTACTATAGCTGGCGGCATCCGCTGAACCTGTCGGCAGCACTGGCAGGGTGATTAATATCACCGGGTTATTCAATTCGCCTGGAACAAAAAAACCGACTGAAGGGCCTAGGCGCGACCCTTCAGGCGCGGTGTAAAAAGACGCGCATTTAGGCTGGCTAAATTCCTGCCATCACACGCGCACCCCATGAATGTAGTGTTCCAGTTGTTGGATGGTAAATTGTTGTTCTGAAATAATGTCTTTTACCAGGTCGCCGATGGAAATCAGGCCGATCAACTTGCCGTTTTCAACCACCGGCAAGTGGCGCAGCCGGTTTTCCGTCATCAGCGCCATGCATTGTTCGTTGCTGTGATCCGGGCTTACGCAAAGGACGGACGAAGTCATGATGTCGCTCACCGGCGTACTACCGGCCGAGCGCCCCATGAGTTCGACTTTGCGCACGCAATCGCGCTCACTGACGATGCCGGCAATTTGCTCGTCCTCCATGACCAGTAATGCGCCGATGCCCTTTGCCGCCAGCAGCTTGAGCGCGTCCAGCACCGATGCCGCGGGCGCGATGCTGCACACCGTCTGGTTTGGTTTTGAGTGAAGTATGTGTGCGACAGTTTGCATGGAGGCCTCCATAGAAAATTGCTGCAGTCGAACCGACGACGGATAGGTCCCGTGATTCAGTGTACCTCGATAAATAGATTGTTTTTGATTTTCCGCGATCAGGCGCCGTAATCGGCTGGTGCCGGCTGGGAATGCCTGATGACAGCTACTATTTATTCAGCTTCGCCTCCAGTTCCGCCACCCGCTCTTCCAGCGCATCCAGCTTGGCGCGGGTCTTGGCCAGCACCTGGGCCTGGATGTCGAATTCTTCGCGGGTGACCAGGTCCAGTTTGGCAAACCCCTGGCTCATCATCGCCTTGACGTTTTTTTCTATGTCCTTGGCGGGAGAGTTCTCCAGGACCTGGTTGATTTTGGCTTGCATGTCGTTAAAGAAATTTTGCTTGTCCATGGTGATCCTCTGTTGGTACTGATTAATAATTTGCACATTCTTGGTGCGCATACCTTATCCGGCACAGATTTCCTGTGCGTCAATCTGGTGCGGCACACCGTTATGTTGCGTTTTGTCCGGCGGAATTAAGGATTTTCTACCTGTCCGCATTCGTCTCCCGTTTCTTTAATCATAACGCATGCAGCGCCAAATTACAGGCTGGCAAGAAACGCCACGCATGATCTTTCCGTTGCAAACGCTGCATGGGCCAAATTAAATTTTGCAAACATGCGACTTGGCACGACTTCTGCTACTACTACCCTGAAGTATATCAATTCGAGCAATGGGATATTAACTAGAAGAGGGAAGCGTTATGAAGAAACTGATACTTGTAGCAGCCATTTCTGCAGCCTTCGTCAGCGGTTTTGTGCGGGCAGAAGATGCAAAACCGGAAGAGGTAAAGCCGGACAATGAAGTAAGTTTCAATCTTGGCGTCGCCAGCGAATACCGCTATCGCGGCATCTCGCAATCACGTCTTGACCCAGCCTTGCAGGGCGGTGCCGACTACACCCACAATCCCAGCGGTTTTTATGCGGGTACCTGGCTGTCCTCGATCAAGTGGACCAAGGACGCCGGCGGCAGCGGCGACGTGGAATGGGATATCTATGGCGGTAAGCGAGGCGAAATCGTCAAGGACGTCAGCTATGACGTCGGCGTGCTGAGCTACATTTATCCGTCCAACGGCCTGAACAAGGTGCCTGGTTTTGTCGATGCCAATACCACTGAAATTTATGGGCAGCTCGGCTACGGACCGGCCTATATCAAATACTCGCATTCGGTGACCAATCTCTTCGGTTTTGTCGATAGTAAGAATAGCGGCTATCTGGATATCGGCGCCAACATCGATGTGGGCGCAGGCTATACGCTGGGTTTGCATGCGGGCCATCAAAAGATCAAGAACAATTCCGCCTCCGACTACACGGACTGGAAGGTCGGGGTTACCAAGGAATTTTTCGGCGTCAGCTTTAATCTGGCCGCCATCGGCACCAATGCCAACCAATCGCTGTATGTGACCCCTGCCGGAAAATTCACCGGCAAGACCAGGTTGGTACTAGTGGCAACCAAAACATTTTAAGTCGCTGTAGTTTGTTAACAATTCGAGGCCAGCATGAAACTGATTACTGCAATTATCAAACCCTTCAAGCTTGACGAGGTAAGAGAGGCCCTTTCCACCATCGGTGTGCAAGGAATTACCGTCACCGAGGTGAAAGGATTCGGACGCCAGAAAGGGCACACCGAACTGTATCGCGGCGCCGAATACGTGGTCGATTTTCTCCCCAAGACCAAGATAGAAGCCGCAGTGGATGACGCGATCGTGGACCGCGCCATCGAAGCGATAGAGACGGCCGCCCGCACCGGAAAAATCGGTGACGGCAAGATTTTCGTCTATGACCTACAACAAGTCGTGCGTATTCGTACCGGTGAAACCGGCAACGACGCTTTATAACCGGCAATCGGGAGATCACATGAATAAGATGTTTAGCAACGTACTGGCCGCGTGCGCGCTGTTAGTGTCCATAGGTCTGGCGCCGTCGGTGATGGCGGCGGACGACGCCGCCGCCAGCGCAGCTGCAGCGCCCGCTGCGTCTGCGCCTGCCGCCAGCGCGGTTGCCGTTCCGGCCTCCGCTCCGGCAGTTGCGGTTGCGCCGGCAGCCGCAGCAGACCCGGCGGCAGCCTCCGCTGCCGCTGCGCCCACGCCTAACAAGGGCGATACCGCCTGGATGATGGTTTCGACCCTGCTGGTGATCCTGATGACGATACCCGGCCTGGCCTTGTTTTACGGCGGCCTGGTGCGCTCCAAAAACATGCTGTCGATCCTGATGCAGGTATTCATGATATTTGCGGTGATCATCGTGCTGTGGTGCATCTACGGTTATTCGCTGGCATTTACCGAAGGCGGCAGGTTCATCGGCTCCTTCGATCGCGCATTCCTGAAGGGTATCTGGGATCCGGTCAAGGGCACGTTCGCTACAGCGGCAACCTTCAGCAAAGGCGTCGTGATTCCTGAATTTACCTATGTCGCCTTCCAGGCGACGTTTGCGGCGATCACTTGCGGCCTGATCATCGGTGCTTTTGCAGAGCGCGCCAAGTTCACCGCGGTGTTGCTGTTCGTGGTGCTGTGGTTCACGTTCAGCTACCTGCCTATCGCGCACATGGTCTGGTTCTGGCCTGGTCCGGACGGCATCAAGGATGCGGCTACGCTGGCATCCGAGTCTGCCAAAGGCGGTTTCCTGTGGCAAAAAGGCGCGCTGGATTTTGCCGGCGGTACGGTTGTGCATATCAATGCGGCGGTTGCGGGCCTGGTCGGTGCTTACCTGATCGGCAAACGCGTCGGCTACGGCAGGGAATCGATGGCGCCTCACTCGCTGACGATGACCATGATCGGCGCTTCGCTGTTGTGGGTGGGCTGGTTCGGTTTCAATGCGGGCTCCGCTTTGGAAGCGGGTGACATTGCCGCGCTGGCCTTCGTCAACACACTGCTGGCAACTGCGGCGGCAACCGTATCCTGGGTGTTCGGCGAATGGATGACCAAAGGCAAACCTTCGATGCTGGGCGGTGCATCCGGCGCGGTTGCCGGCCTGGTGGCGATTACCCCGGCCTGCGGTTTTGTCGGCCCTATGGGCGCGCTGATCCTTGGCTTGCTGGCGGGCATCATCTGCCTGTGGGGTGTGAACGGACTGAAACGCCTGCTGGGCGCAGATGATTCGCTGGATGTGTTCGGCGTGCACGGCGTAGGCGGTATCCTGGGTGCGCTGCTGACCGGCGTATTTGCGGCACCGTCGCTGGGCGGCCAGGGCATCTTTGACTATGTCACCAACAAGATATCTGCCGATCCTTACTCCATTCTGGACCAGGTCACCATTCAAGCCACCGGTGTCGGCGTCACTATCGTCTGGTCCGGCGTGGTTTCCCTGATCGCGTACAAGCTGGTTGATCTGGTGATTGGTCTGCGCGTACCGGAAGACGAAGAACGCGAAGGCCTGGATATCACCAGCCACGGCGAGAGCGCTTATCACGCGTAAGGCGATTCGTAGCGGCTGTTATAGCTTACCAGTATCCTCAGGACATGTTTAGAGCGCATGTTTCTGATTTGACAGGCACCTCCCACGAGGTGCCTTTTTTTTCGCTTGCGATAGCGCTGCAAGCCGCCGAAAGCCGTTGCCGGTTATAACCGGTTAGCGGGAAACGGGAACGAGGGGGAGGGCAGCAAGTGCTGCCGGCAGCGGAATAAAAAAGGGCTATCGTCACCGACAGCCCTTGCTGGCGGGGCGGGACCAGGCGCCAACACGCAGTCCCGTCACGGCCCGGCATTTATTTGATCAACAGCCACAGCCTTGCCAGATCGGCAGCGCCATCGGTGGACTGGATGGTCTTGAAGATTTCTTCTGCCTTGGCCCTGTTGCCGGATTGCAGATAGGCAGCGCCCAGGCGCAGTTTGGCATCGTCGGGATTTTTCAGTCCGCCCTTGGCGATACCCTCTTCCATCATCGGAATGCCTTTGTCGAACTGGCCATATACGGTGTAGTTGTAACCGATATTGACCAAGCCGGTACCGGTTTTTGCGGTCCTGGCCTGTTTCTCGCCGTCGCTAAGCGATTTGGCATCGTCGGCCGCCTGCTTGTTGACCTGGTCACGCAGCTGCTTGTGGCGGGCCGCATCTTTGCCGGTACCCAGCACATTTTCGGCATAGCCCTTGTCGATGACTTTCTTCGCTTCGCCGGGAATCCCCGCCTGCTGCAGCAATTGGATCATCTCTACAAAGCGGCCGGCTTCATTCAGGTTGCCTGCCGCGAATTCCAGGCGATATTCGTCAAGGCGCAGGCGATCGGAAAAACCGGGCTTGGTTTCTGTCTGGTACAGCAAATCCGCCCAGTAGTCCTTGCTCGGGTAATCTTTCACCAGGCGCTCCAGCACAGACCGGTAGCCGTTTTTGTCTTTCATGTGCTGATAGGAGCTTGCCAGCAAGCGCAGGGTGTCATGCGAGGTAGTGCGGCCGGCGGCATCCTCGGTCTTGATCAGTTCGTTGAGCTGTTTGGCTGCACCGGGGAAATCGTCCTGCAAATACAGGATACGCGCCAGCAGGTTGTAGACTTGCGGATTAGTCGTGTCCAGCGCCAGGTAGCGCTCTGCCCAGATCTTCGCGTTCGGGTAATCCTTGGAGTTGAAATAGACCGACGCCATACCGTCGGTGAACTTCAGTACGTCGGCGGCCGACAGGCGTTTGCTATTGATCATGCCGTCAAAGGATTTGGCCAGCAGGGCGTTGTCGTTGGTGGCGGACGCGATCACGGCGGTGGCCCTGTCTATCATGAACAGCTCGCCCGGGGTTTTGTTGGGGACTGCGTCCAGCGCCTTTATCTTGGCCAGCGCTTCTGCATATTCTTTTTTATTGACCAGTTCCTGCGCCTCGTTCAGCGGCTTGCCTATTTCCACGCGTATCGTCTCCGACGGTGCTGCCGGAGCGGGCTTCGTCTGCGCCTGAGCCTGGGACATGGTGAAAGGAAGGGCGGAGGAGCCGAGCGCAACCAGCAGTGCAGCGGCAACAATGGTGGAATTTTTTTTCATGAAAACTTGCATAAATAAATGGAAGTAATGTGCCTGTAGTCCGGAGGCCGCACAGGGTGAATTCATATTCATCCGAATATGTCGACAAGGGCGCGGCGCATTATCAAAAATGCACCGCGCCCGCTGATACTTCGGCATTATATATGACAGCCGTCCGGCTGGCATCAAGCTTGGTGGCAGGGAACTGGAGGCGGTTTGGCCGGCGACTGGATTGCGGATAGGCGCGCGGATTAATCGTTGATGAATTGCTCGTTACCGATCATGCCTATCTTGGTCACGCCCAGACGCTGGGCCGATGCCATCACTGCCGCCACCGACTTGTACGCCACCAGCTTGTTGGGCTTCAGGTGCACTTCCGGCTGGTCCGGCTGCGCTGCCACTTCGCGCAGCTTGCTTTCCAGTTCGTCGCGGCCAGCCACGGCAACGCCGTTCCACAGCACCGTGCCGTCAAAATCCACGTCGATCGTGATCACCACCGGTTCCTGCAGCGGCTTGGCCGGGCTGCTGGTGGGCATGTTCAGGTTGACTGCGTGGTTCTGGATAGGGATGGTGATGATCAGCATAATGATCAGCACCAGCATGACGTCGATCAGCGGCGTCATGTTCATTTCTATCATCACATCGGGTTCGGCTG
>DATHMC010000396.1:0-6651 GCA_035487495.1 Undibacterium sp. | reverse complement strand
AAACAATATCCTGTGCGTAGGCGGCTCCTGGATGTGTCCCGCGTCGCTGATCAATGCCAATGACTGGGCGGCAATCGGCAAACTGGCGGCACAGGCTGCCGCAGCGGCGAAATGACATCCATCTAGCGAACTTACTCAGGTTTATCATGGTTAATTCAGTTTCACACAGCCCCTTGTGGGGGCTGCTGCAGCAACGCGCGACCAATACGCCCAGCTTGAAAGAATTGTTCCGCGCCGACCCTCAGCGCTTTACGCATTTCTCCGCATCCGCCTGCGGCATGCTGCTGGATTATTCCAAGCAGAGGATAGACACCACCGCCAAGCTGAATTTGCTGGCGCTGGCCAGGCAGCAACAGGTGGAGGCTCGCCGCGACGCGATGCTGGCCGGCGAAGCGATCAACCACACCGAGAACCGCGCGGTGCTGCACACGGTGTTGCGTCTGCCTAAAGGCGAATCCTTTAACCTGAAGGGCGAGAATATCGCCGCCAGCGTGCACCAGGTGCTGGCGCAGATGCGCAGTTTCAGCGATGCGGTGCGCGAGGGCCGCTGGCTGGGTTATACCGGCAAGGCGATTCGTACCGTTGTCAATATCGGCATCGGCGGCTCCGACCTGGGGCCGCAGATGGCCTGCATCGCGCTGGCCCCATGGTCGCAGAAAAACCTGTCGCTGCACTTCGTCTCGAATGTGGACGGTCGGCACGTTGCCGACGCCTTGAAAAATGCCGACCCTGAAACCACCTTGTTCGTCGTCGCGTCCAAGACTTTTTCGACGATGGAAACCCTGACCAACGCCAGGACCGCGCGTGAATGGATGCTGTCGCACGGCTGTCCCGATGACGGCATACGCCAGCACTTTGTGGCGCTGAGCACCAATGTGGAAGCGGCGGCATCGTTCGGCATTGCACCCGAAAATGTATTCCCGTTCTGGAATTGGGCCGGCGGCCGGTATTCGATGTGGAGCGCGATCGGCTTGTCGATTGCACTGTATATCGGGGCCGACAGGTTTGAAGAAATGCTGGCCGGCGCGCATGAAATGGATCTGCATTTTGCGCAGGCGCCGATGGAGCAGAACCTGCCGATGCTGATGGCGCTGATCGGCGTCTGGAATATCAACTTTCTCGGCCTGCAGGCCTTGTCGATCGCGCCGTATCATCAGCGCATGACGCGCCTGCCGGCCTATCTGCAGCAGCTGGAAATGGAGAGCAACGGCAAGTCGGTCACGCGAGAAGGCCAGCGGGTGGACTATGCGACCTCGCCCATCCTGTTCGGCGAGGCCGGCACCAATGGCCAGCATGCCTACTTCCAGCTATTGCACCAGGGCGCAACCATCATCCCTACCGACTTCATCGTGGTGGCCGAAGACGATTCCGGCTTGCCGGGCCATAACCAGGCGCTGCTGGCGAACTGCTTTGCCCAGTCTAAAGCGATGGCGCTGGGCAAGGACATACAGCAAGTGAGGGCGGAACTGGGCGATGTCTCCGAGAAACTGTTGCCGCACCGCGTATTCGAAGGCAACCGCCCCAGTTCCACGTTATTGCTGGATGCGCTGACGCCGAAGTCGCTGGGTGCGCTGATCGCCTTGTATGAGCACAAGGTGTTTGTACAGTCCGTGATCTGGGAAATCAATGCCTTCGATCAATGGGGCGTAGAATTAGGCAAATCGCTGGCGCAGCAATTGATCAGCCTGAACCCGGACGCGGTCAAGGAAGAGTTCGACAGTTCCACGCGCGGGTTGTTGCTGGCATTAAAACGCAAGACGCCTGTTGCCGCTGTTCGATAGTTTCTCAAACATAATTTTGTGGAAATTTCAGCGACGTAATGATCATTATGTGCTGATGGGCATTTACTCCATTGCAAAACAATGCGAAAGTATGCTGCGTTGCAATATCCGGGCGGCCGCGCTTGCCTGCGCCATCCCTTTCCCTCAGAGGAAGGGCGCCGCCCCTGCGACAGAGTTTGTTCTTCTTTAAATTGATTCTCTTAACCTGAATAAATCCTAAGCATGAATGCCGAGCTCCAGCAAAACGCCCCGTTGTCCGACGACGATAAAGACCAGTCACTGCGAGAAGATATCCGCAGGTTGGGCCGCATACTTGGCGATACCGTGCGCAGCCAGCACGGCGACCAGATTTTTGAACTGATAGAACATATACGCCAAAGCTCGATCCGGTTCCAGCGCGATGCGGACGTCGCTGCGCGAGAAGAGCTGGAAACCACGCTGGACAACCTGAGCAACGACCAGACCACCCAGGTCATCCGCGCATTCAGTTATTTTTCGCACCTGGTCAACCTGGCGGAAGATCAGCATCATATCCGCCGCTCGCGCGCGCACTTGATCGCCGGCTCCGCGCCCAAGCAGGGCAGCCTGGCGCATACGATAGACGCCTTGTACAACAGCGGGCACAGCACGCAGCAGCTGCTGGAATTTTTCGAGACGGCGCAGGTCACCCCCGTGTTGACCGCCCATCCCACCGAGGTGCAGCGCAAGAGCATCTTGAATTGCCAGATGGTGATTACCCGTTTGCTGGATGAGCGCGACCGCATGCAGTTGACGCCGGAAGAGTCCGAGGCAAACGAAGAAGCGCTGAACCGCGCAGTGCTGACACTATGGCAGACGCGCATGCTGCGCACGTCCAAATTGTCGGTGCTGGATGAAGTGGAAAACGGCCTGAGTTTTTACGACTACACCTTCCTGCGCGAATTGCCGCACCTGTATGCGGGGTTGGAGGATTTGCTGTGCAGCAAAGACGGCCAGCTGAAGCGGCTGGAATTGCCCAGCTTTATGAAAATGGGCAGCTGGATAGGCGGCGACCGCGACGGCAATCCCTTTGTGACGGCCGGCGTGCTGGAAAAGACCCTGGCCATGCAATCCAGCCGCGCGCTTAATTTTTACCTGACCGAGCTGCATACGCTGGGCTCGCAATTGTCGGTGGCGCACTTGCTGGTGAGCGCATCCGACGACCTGCTGGCGCTGGCTCAGCGCTCGCCCGATCATTCGCCGCACCGCTCCGACGAGCCGTATCGCCTTGCGATC
Organism: Undibacterium sp.; assembly: GCA_035487495.1. Taxonomy (GTDB): domain Bacteria; phylum Pseudomonadota; class Gammaproteobacteria; order Burkholderiales; family Burkholderiaceae_D; genus Undibacterium. The sequence goes on along the minus strand of DATHMC010000396.1, from coordinate 3,616 downwards.
AGCGGCATGTACGCGCGGCTGGCGGCAACCTGCCGCAAGCTGCTGGGGACCGAGCCGGCGATCCATGCGGCGGGAGAGGCGCCGGCCTACGCCAATGCCGAAGAATTGATTGCCGACCTGGACGTCGTGCATCAGTCCTTGCTCGATCATGGATCGGCGGCGTTGACGCGCGGCCGCCTGCGTCACCTGCGGCGGGCGGTGCGCGTGTTCGGTTTTTACCTGGCGCCGCTCGATTTACGGCAAAATTCGGACGTGCATGAGAGGGTCGTCGCGGAACTGCTGGAAGCGGCTAACCCTGGCACCAACTACCTGGCGCAAGACGAGGAGGGCCGCATACGCCTGTTGCGGGCCGAGATAGCATCGGCGCGTCCGCTAGCCTCGCCTTACATGGAATACTCGGAAGAGACCCAGTCCGAGCTGGCCATCTATCGCGGCGCCCGTACGGCACAACTACGCTATGGCAAGGGAGCGGTGCCGAACTGCATCATTTCCAAGACCGATGGTGTTTCCGATATGCTGGAACTGGCCTTGCTGCTCAAGGAAGCGGGTTTGCTGCATCCGCTGGAGGGCCGGCTGGACGTGAATATCATTCCGCTGTTTGAGACCATCGGCGATTTGCAAAATAGTGCGCCTGCGATGGACAGGCTGCTGGGCTTGCCCGAGTATGCGCGTTTGTTGCAAAGCCGCGGCAATGCGCAGGAAGTGATGCTCGGTTATTCCGACAGCAACAAGGATGGCGGCTTCCTGACTTCGGGCTGGGAATTGTATAAGGCCGAACTGGAACTGGTGAAAGTATTCGCCAAGCACCAGGTGCGCTTGCGCCTGTTCCATGGCCGCGGCGGTTCCGTCGGCCGCGGCGGCGGCCCCAGCTACCAGGCGATCCTGGCACAGCCTGCCGGCGCGGTGCAGGGCCAGATACGCCTGACCGAACAAGGCGAGGTGATTACCGCCAAATACGGCAATCCCGAAGTGGGGCGGCGCAACCTGGAGGTATTGGCTGCGGCCACGCTGGAAGCCAGCCTGCTGTCCGGCACCGAGCCGGCGCCGTCCGCAGCATTCCTGGCTGCGATGGGCGAGTTATCCGACCATGCGTTCCGCGCTTACCGCAATATGGTGTATGAGACCGAGGGCTTTGAGCAGTATTTCTGGGAGTCTACGGTGATCTCTGAAATCGCCGGCCTGAATATCGGCAGCCGTCCGGCATCGCGCAAGAAGTCCACTGCGATCGAAGATTTGCGGGCTATTCCCTGGGTATTCAGCTGGTCGCAATGCCGCCTGATGCTGCCGGGCTGGTTCGGCTTCGGTTCGGCGGTACAGGCCTATCTGAAAGCGCATCCGGAAAACGGCCTGGCGACCTTGCAGGCAATGTTCAAGGGCTGGTCTTTCTTCGCCACGATCTTGTCGAATATGGAAATGGTGCTGGCCAAGAGCGATATCGGCATCGCCAGCCGGTATGCGCAACTGGTCAAGGACGAGTCTCTGCGCAATCGCATTTTCCCGCGCCTGCAGGCGGAGCACGAAGCCACCATCACGGTGCTGAAAGCCATCTCCGGCCAGGACCAATTGCTGGCGGCTAACCCCTTGCTGAAGCGCTCCATCAGTAACCGTTTTCCTTACTTGTCGCCGCTCAACCATGTACAGGTGGAATTGCTGGAGCGCTATCGCAACGGCGATCCGGACGAGCGGGTGCGGCGCGGCATACATTTGTCCATTAACGGCATTGCCGCCGGCCTTAGAAATAGCGGATGATCCCGAGCCGCTCCCGCCCGCGCTTCTGGCGGGCAGGCGGCGCGGGCAGCACGGATTTTCCCTGGGGAAAATTTTTTCAGGCGCGGTAGAATAGGCGCTTCCTAAATCGATGAAAATTTCCTGATAAATGAGCGTTCAAATTCTCGGCGTCGTTGGCTGGTCCGGAAGCGGCAAGACCACGGTGCTGGAATATTGTTTGCCGCGTTTGTGTGCATTGGGCAAGACGGTGAACGTGGTCAAGCACAGCCATCACGACATCATCCTGGAGCCGGAACGCAAGGATAGCGCACGCTTGCGCAATGCCGGCGCAGCAGAAGTGTTGCTGGCTTCCCCTTACCGGTTTGCGCTGGTGCATGAATTGCGCGCGCAGACCGAGCCGCCTTTGATGGAATTGCTGCTCCGTATGAGTCCGGCTGACCTGACACTTGTGGAAGGTTATAAATGGGAAGCCATAGCCAAGCTGGAAGTGCACCGTCCAGCGCTCGGCAAGCCGGCTTTGTATCCTGCCGACCCCCACATTCTTGCGGTTGCGGCAGACGCGCCTGCGCCCCCGGACTTGCGGGATGGCGTGGTGTGGCTTGATCTGAATCGGCCCGAGTTGATACTAGAGTGGCTGTTAACTTCCCTGGCGGCAAATATTTTCGAAAAACGCTAAAGTCGAGCCGGATTCCGCCGTTAATCCGAATATAGAGATGCGGGAGAATGTCATGGATGTTACCGGAATTGCCAGTTTGGCAACCACAATGGCTGATGTAGGCACCAGCCAGGCGGTGAGCATCGCCGTGTTGAAAAAGGCGATGGATATCAGCGCCGAGAGCGCCACGGCCCTGATAGAGGCGATTCCCGATAGTCCTTCCGTTTCCAATTTGCCGTCCCATCTGGGCCGCAATATCAATACCACTGCCTGACGACTGTCTTATCGCTGCCTGATTGTCCTGGCTGCAGCGCGCGGACAATCTGCGGCACCGGCTTCCAATAGCCCGTATTTACCGCAATCTCCCCATTCAGCTTCCTTTTTTGTGACGGTTACAATTTAACTGTTGTCAAACTACGGCAATTGCTTCAAAAAAGCATTTATTCGTGTGATACTGCGTGGCAATGTTATAAATGCATTTGTTGCAACAGCTTTACTCTACGATGAGTGCCTATCAGGAGGCCAAGCCTATCCCGGTGACTCATTAGTATTTGATCATTGTTACTTTTCTGTTAATATTTCTCGATTGGCGGGATGAAGCTGTCCGTGCCGGTGCGAGCGGCATAAGCGCATGAAAAATTTGGATGGGGTAGAGATTTGAGTGCTAGAGGGATTGAACTGGGTCAAATGACGCTAGATCAGCGTCTTGCCGCACTGGATATCAATGATATCGACATTACCCTTCTCAAACTGGTCCATCAAAAGCTGATTTCCACGCCGCAAATTGACTTTCAGTTTGCCGGCCATTCCTTTTCGGAGTTTATTCTTTGCATTAAAAAGCAGGAATACGAGGCAACCTGGCTACCTTTGTTATGGAAAATTTTTCATTACGATCCTGAGTCATTCCTGTCCGCCTTGCAGATATTGCGCAAGGTCGCCGCGCTGGAGTTTGACGGCGCCGGCCTGCAGGCAACGCGCTCTTTGACCGAGCTTGCGGCTACCAGCGATTTGCCCCAGGCGCCAATTGCAGTGCTGACACTGGATAATCAACAGCGGGCACGTTTTGCCAACCCTCTCTTCCTGACCAACTTCGGCGCCGGCGACCTGGCTGGCATCACCGGCAAATCCATCGAAGAATTGATCTTCAATGAGCAATTGCTGGCCGCCGTGAAGTCGGCGCTGGAAGGCGTGCAGTCCCGGCAAAATCTACTGGTTTCACTGGAAGACCATTCC
>DATHMC010000395.1:0-2773 GCA_035487495.1 Undibacterium sp. | reverse complement strand
CCATTGCATGGCGTCAATCATATTGATGTCAATATAGTTGATGATGGTATACTGCCGGGAGATTCAGGTTTTTATGACCCGAGGCATTCAAGGGACGGATCACGTCTGGCTGGTAATGATGAAGGCGATGCGCGCCCTGACCAGGTACGCTGCCGCTGATATTGAAGACACCGGACTCGGCCTCTCGGATTTCGGTGTGCTGGAGCTTCTGCTGCACAAAGGGCCTTTGCCCGTCAATACGATCGGCCCAGTCGTCGATCTGACCCCAGGCTCGATCAGTATCGCTGTCGATCGCCTCGTCGCGAAGGGCTTGGTCAGCCGGGTCGAGGGCGCCGAAGACCGGCGCGTTCGGATCGTTGCCCTCACGCCACGCGGCAAGGATCTCATTGTATCCGCCTTTCGAAAGCATTCCGGGCAGATGAAGAAAGTGTTCTCCGAACTGAGCCCGGACGAGCTTCGTGGCCTTGAAGTGATGCTCAAGAAAGTCGGCAAGCGTGCCGCCGCGTTGATGGAGGAGAGTTGAGCAGCCTAATGCGGCCTCGCTTGGCTGAGACCGAAGGCTAGGATCAACTTGGAATCCGGATATCGATGTTTGTCAGACAAGGTCCTTGCGACTGAGGCCTTGTCTTCTTATCCAATCCATTTAGCCCTGCACGGGCGAAAGAAGTGCACATGAAGATAGGAATCATTGGAGCAGGCAATATCGGTAGCGCACTAACGCGTCGTTTCATCACAGCGGGACATCAAGTCTTCGTAGCGAATTCGCGAGGGCCGCAAACCCTCACCAAACTTGCTGCTGAAACGGGTGCGAAACCGGTCAGCGTGAAGGAGGCTGCACACGCCGGCGACATCGTCGTCGTGACCATCCCCGAAAAAAATATCTCCAGTCTGCCGGCCGATTTGTTCAAGGACGTGCCGGCGAGCGTTGTCGTAATCGACACGGGAAACTATTATCCGCGGCAGCGCGACGGCCGCATCGAGGCAATCGAAAACGGCATGTGCGAAAGTCAGTGGGTCGCGCAGCAACTGGGACGTCCCGTGATCAAGGCATTTAACAATATCTATGCCGCCCGTTTGCAGAACTTCGGCCTGCCAGCTGGCACCACGGGGCGCGTTGCGATTCCTGTTGCCGGAGACGACCCCAAGGCCAAAGCCATTGTCTTCCGGCTCGTCGATGATATCGGGTTCGATCCTGTCGATGCGGGCGGCCTTGCTGAATCCTGGCGCCAGCAGCCTGGAACGCCGGTCTACGGGCCGGACTTCGTCGCGGCCGAAGTGCAGCGTGCGCTCTCGCAGGCCAGTCACGAACGGCCCGTTGCATTTCGCGCCGAGGAGCGCAAGGGTACCTCTGCCTGACCCTCACTGCGCAAATGTGACGAGCTACAAACACTCTTCTCCGCCTTAATGCTATAAATCAGTGCGGCCATGCCCGACCAAGAACAGCGTCATGAAATGCCAGCAGACGCCACCCGTGTGTCCCAGGCACACCCGAGCGAGGTCGGAACCGAATGGAGTACATGGCGGCCGCTACACCTTCCTATTTTTCGGAATCTGCTGGTTGCCGACTTGGTCTCAGATATGGGCACGTTTATGCAAGGTGTTGGTGCCGCATGGCTGATGGTTTCGCAAGGGGCCGGGCCCCTGCTAGTGGCACTGACACAATCTGCCTCGGCATTCCCTTTTTTTCTTCTCGCGCTGCCTGCAGGAGCTCTGGGCGACATCTTTGATCGGCGGAAACTAATACTGATGACGGAAGTGTGGATGTTCTCCGTAGCCGTAACGCTCGCTATTCTGACGGTGCTGCATTTAATTACGCCTTGGGTACTGCTCCTTTTGACGCTCGCTTTGTCGATTGGAGATGCGCTCGAAGCGCCCACCTGGCGAGCGGTCCTTCCAGAACTGGTGCCGCAAGAGGGATTGATGCCGGCCATTGCCTTAAACGGTATTGAATTTAACCTGGCCCGCGCGATCGGCCCAGCGCTGGGTGGATTTCTGATTGTGGCGGCAGGAATTGGCACCGTGTTTTGGCTGAATGCCGCATCGTATCTCGGCGTGCTATGGGTGATTGCACGGTGGAAACGACCCCCAAATCAGCCAGGCCCGCTGCGAGAGACCGTTTCGGGTGCGATCCGCGCGGCGGTTCGATACACAAGAAACGCGCCTGAAATTCTGACTGTTCTCGGACGAATCGGATGCATTATGTTTTTTGCAAGCGCGTTTTGGGCGCTCCTGCCCACCGTCGCTCACGAATTGCGACGAAGCGCGACGCTTTATGGATTGCTCCTAGCCATCTTTGGCGCTGGCGCTGTGCTGGGAGCAATGGCGCTACAACGAACACGTTCCCTGTTCTCGTCTGATGCGCTGCTCGCGCTGGGAACAACTGTTTTTGCAGCGTCGCTTTGGGGCGTCGCTGCATTCAAATCCGTAGCACTCCTATCCGTTGCCATCTTGTTCGGAGGAATGGCATGGACCGCAATCATCTCTTTGATGACCACGGTCATGCAGAACCTGGCGCCGGACTGGATCCGCGCGCGTGCAATGGCTGTGTTCATGCTCGTCTACATGGGAACGTGGACAGCAGGAAGCACTTTTTGGGGATACGTTGCAGGCCGGCAGGGTACACACTTTTCTTTAATTGCCGCAGCTATTGGCACGGCCGTTTGTCCAATATTGGTTTTGATTTCGCATTTGCCCGATACGCCTGTGGATCTTGGGGCTTGGGATCACTGGGGCAAGCCGATGCTGGTTGGAGACATAGACCCCAGTCAAGGAC
>DATHMC010000394.1:0-7441 GCA_035487495.1 Undibacterium sp. | reverse complement strand
CGGCGTAGGTATCGACAAACACGGTCGCCTTTGCCATCAGCGCATTATCCGCCTCGCGCATGGTCGGCTTGAAGCCGCCGACCAGGTCCACGTGCGTTCCCGGCTTTACCCATTCGCCGGCCAGGATCGGCGTACTGCTGGTGGTGGCGCAACTGATGATGTCCGCTTGCCGGCAGGCGCTTTTCAGGCTGGCTGCCACGCTGACTATGGCCGCAGCGGGCAATTCTGCGAGCGCCTCGATCCTCTGCTTGCACAGTTCCGCTTTTTCAGGCGAGCGGCCCCAGACCATGATTTCGGTGATATTCCTTGCCGCACAATGGGCCGCCGCCAGGTAGGGGGCCAGGTTGCCGGTGCCCACCATCAACAAGCGCCGGCTATCCGGGCGCGATGCATAACTGGAAGCCAGTGCCGATGCCGCAGCGGTACGCCGCGCAGTCAGCTCTTCGCCATCCATCAGCGCCAATGGCGCGCCGGTCACGGTATCAAACAGCACGAAGATCGCGTGCACCGACGGCAGGCCCTGGTTCTGCGGCGCAACCGTCACCAGCTTCACGCCCATATGCGCGCCCGCCTGCCAGACCGGCATCAGCAGCAACGTGGAAGCAGGCTCTTCCGAGACGCTGTGCACATGCCTTTGCGGCGCGCACATGCCGGTGGCGAAATCACTCCGCAAAGCCGCCATCAGGGCCGGGTAGGGCAATGCCAGGCTGACTTGCTCTTTATCGATGTGGGGAATCATGTTCGGCTGGGTTGGATGACAGAGGGCCCGGCCATTGTACCAAGCCTTGCCTGCAGCGGCGGGAAAAGCAAAAGGCCGCAGTGGCGGCCTTGTAGGGAGCATGGCGGCTCATACTATCTAGCCTGCCAAATGCGAAAACTATTACAGCACCGTGATTTTCACGTCGATATTGCCGCGTGTGGCGTTGGAGTACGGGCAAACCTGATGTGCCTTGTCCACCAGCGCTTGCGCTTCAGCCTTGTCCATGCCCGGGATGGTCACGTTCAATGCCACTGTCAGGCCGAAACCGCCCTTGTCATTGGGGCCTATGCCTACCTGGCCGTTGATCGATGTGTCGGCCGGCAGCGTCATTTTAGTCGCCGCAGCAACAAATTTCATCGCGCCGATGAAACAGGCAGAATAGCCTGCTGCAAACATTTGTTCCGGATTGGTGCCTTCGCCGCCGGCGCCGCCGAGTTCTTTAGGCGTAGTCAGTTTGACGGACAACTGGTTGTCGCTGGATACGGCGCGGCCGTCACGGCCGCCGGTTGCTGTAGCGCTTGCTGTGTAGAGTACTTGCATGAATTTCTCCTGGAATGAAAAAGAATCGAAACAAAGGGCGGCATGGGGTGCCGGCGGATTTAATTATAGTCAGCAATTAAATTGTGCGCAATCTAATTTTGAAAAATATTTCCTCCTTGAGTGAAGTTAAACAAACTTGCCTGGCTGCATCAAAATCAGTTTGCTTCGTTATTTTCCGTCAAATCATCCCTGATTTGCGACAGCTGGGACCGCAGATTGATCAACACTTCCTTGGTCTGCCCGCTGGCGCACATGATCTGCAAGGGGATTTCCTTCGCCGCTTTCTTCAGCTGCTTTCCTGCCGCCGTCAGCGTAATCCTTACCTGCCGCTCATCCTGTTGATCGCGCGTGCGCACGATGATGCCGGCAGCCTCCAGCCTCTTCAGCAAGGGTGTCAGCGTGCCGGAATCCAGGAACAGGGATTCTCCTATGTCCTTGACCAGGATATTATCCTGCCGCCATAACACCAGCATGACAAGGTATTGCGGATAAGTCAGGCCGATTTTTTCCAGTATCGGCTTATAGGTCTTGGTCATGGCCAGCGATGCCGAATACAGCGCAAAGCAAAACTGGTTATCCAGTGCAAGCAGGTCAACATGGGGAACGGGCGTTTTTTTCATTGCGGCATTTGGTGTAAGCAGATCAACAGATCGCAGATCGCAAAGACCGCTTGGCTCTGTACAAAGCATGTCAGGGCGGCGGTCTTTGTCGGTTTAATTGAATTCCTGAATGATACCCCCGGTCAGCCTTGCCTGTCCTGAACTTATCAAAAGAGACTCGTTTTATGAAAATCCGTGGCAATCCATGCCAGGCAGCGGATGCGCGGGTGGTAATTTGCCCTAAGGCAGCAGCTATAATGCTGGACTATACGTACAGTAAAAAATATTTACAAAAAGGCAATTCATGACTTTCATCGAAAAACTGTCTGCCGCCTGGGCGACAAACAACTCCCTGCTCTGTGTGGGCCTGGATCCCGATGTATCCAGGTTCCCCGCTGAAGTTGCGCAGCAGCCGGAGGCGATTTTCGCTTTTTGCAAATCCATCATCGATGCCACGGCCGACCTGGCTTGTGCATTCAAGCCGCAAATTGCCTATTTTGCGGCGTTGCGCGCGGAAGACCAGCTGGAAGCGATCTGCAACTACATCAAGGCCAGCTATCCGAATATCCCCATCATCCTGGATTCCAAGCGCGGCGATATCGGCGCCACGGCCGAGCAATATGCACGTGAAGCCTATGAGCGTTACGGCGCCGATGCGGTCACTGTCAGTCCCTACATGGGTTTCGATTCGGTTGCGCCGTACATGGAGTGGAAGGACCGCGGCGCCATCGTGCTGTGCCGCACCTCAAATGCCGGCGGCTCCGATCTGCAGTTCCTGGACGTGGGCGGCAAGCCCTTGTACCAGCACGTGGCCAAACTGGTTGCCGACAAATGGAACACCAACGGCCAGTGCGCGCTGGTGGTCGGGGCTACCTTCCCAAACGAGATCGCGCAGGTGCGCCAGATCATAGGCGACATGCCCCTGCTGATACCTGGCATCGGTGCCCAGGGCGGTGATATTGCCGCCACGGTAGACGCCGGTAAAACCGCAGCGGGCACGGGCATGATGATCAACTCTTCACGCGCCATCCTGTATGCCAAACCCGCAGCGGGGGAGTCCTATACCCAGGCCGCGCGCCGCGTTGCACAGGAAACCAGAAACGCAATCAATTCCTGCCGCTGAGCCGGGCTGGCGGATAGGGTGTGAAGAGCTTGCACCTGTATTGTTTTTGACCGGACCAAAGGAGCCCTTCGTATTGGGCGCTTGCTTACCTTCAAATTGGATATGCGGATGGCTTTAGAAAATTGTCGTGCCCAGGACCAAGGCAATAATGCAGTTCTAGCTCAGTTCAAAGTTAATCGCGTTTCAGGCCCCTGGCTGCGGCAAGTGTTTCGCGCCGCGCTGCTGTCTGCGCTCAGCTGCGCACCGATAGCGGCATTGGCCGAGTGCTCGCGTCCGATAGTCGCGCCGATGTCGCCAACCGGCATGGCAGTCATCATCGCGAAGGACCAGTTCAGCGGCGCCTATATCGATGTCTTGCACAGCGTGGGCAAAAAGGAAGGCTGCAGCTTTGTTTTTTCAGCGGTGCCGCGCGCCCGGCAGGAAGCGATGTTTCAGGCAGGGCAATCCGATCTGCTGCTGCCGGCCACCAGGCTGCCGCAACGCGATGAGGCCGGCATATTTGTGCCACTGGTCACAGTCCGCGCCGCGCTGATCTCGCTGGAATCGGCGCGTCCCGCCGTCCACAACCTGCAAGAGTTACAGCAACGCCACGAGTTGAAGGTGGCGCTGCTGCGCGGCTACGACTATGGCGATGCCTATCAAGCCCTGATCAAGGAGCTGAAAAAACAAGGCCGCCTGATACTGGAAGCCGACCCCACGTCGATTGCCAGGCTGCTCATGGCCGGCGTGGCCGACGCCACCATCATGACCCCGCCCATCTTCACCGGCGCGGTGCAGATGGACAGCCGGCTGCAGAGCATGCAGGGCAAGCTGCGCTACGAAGCGCTGGATGACCTGCCCTGGATCGACAGCGGCGCCTACATCTCCAAATCCTCGCTCAGCGCCGAGGACCGGGGCTTGCTGCAAGACCTGTTTGAGCGCGTCGCCAAATCAGGTTCCCTGTGGACCAGTATTCACCGTTACGAGCAGCCTGACAGCATGAAAGAAAGTGTGCGGCCACGCGGCGGGGCGAAGCAGGCTGTGAACTGATTGTCGCAAGCAAGAGCAACGGCCCTAGGGCCTGTTACATGGAAGGACAACATGACGGACCTGCTGCACAATCTCGACTGGGTACTCCCCTTGCGCACACCCGCGCTGACCTCGCTGGCTTTCGGCCTGTCCTGGCTGGGCTATTCCACGTTCATCATGTTCTTCATGGCGGTGGGCTACTGGACATGGAGCAAGGCCATTTTCTTTCGGGTCATGCTGCTGGTAGCGTTCAGCGCGGTGCTGAATGCGTATGTCAAGGACCTGTTCCAGGATCCGCGGCCGCCCCTGTCCATACGCCTGGACGACCTGGTCGGCACTAGCTATGGCCTGCCTAGCGGGCACGCGCAACTGGCGGTCGTGATCTGGATGTGGCTGGCTTATGAGTTGAAGCGGAAGTGGGCATGGGTACTGTGTGCGCTGATTGCCTTGGGCGTCATGCTGAGCCGCCTGTATCTGGGCGCGCATGACGTGGAAGATGTCCTGGCTGGTGCGGTGCTGGGTTCGCTGACGCTGGTGGCGTTTGCGCGAATCAAGGACCGCAAGTGGTCCTGGCAAGACGATCCGGTCTACAGCCTGGCTCTTATCGCCCTGGTTACGGCAGCAGCGATGATCACCTGGCCGGACAAGGGTATAGCTCCGGTGTATGTCCCAACGCTGGCCGGCTGGATGGCGGGCGGGATAGTGGGATTGCGCTGCGAAGAGCGGGTGCTGGGCTTCTCGGCCTCGCCGATCTGGTGGCGCAAAGCGCTGGCGGCCGTTATAGGCGCTGTTGCTTTCATCGCATTGCAAAAAATCCTGAAGCTTGCGGGCGCGTCGTTGAACCCGCCGCCGTTGGCTTGGGAAGCGGTAAAGGGACTCATCGCAGGGTTTTTCATTGCTTTGCCGGTGCCCTGGATGCTGGCAAAACTACAGCTGGTCGCGAAACGGCCATCCGGACAACTGGGCCGGATGGGCAAGTATTCGTCCGTCACCTGACGTGGCTGGGGTTTTGGCGAAATCAAGACAGGCCGGCTAGCCGGGCTTCATGGAGCCCCCCGTGCCAGCAGCGCAGAATAACTCACCGGGTCCATATTCGAGCCGCAGACAATCAAGCCCACCTTTTTGCCATCCAGTTTCCCGTGTAAAGGTCCGAACATGCCGGCAGCGGCCACTGCGGCGGCGGGTTCCGCCACCAGCTTGACGTCGCGGTACAGTAAATACATCGCGCGGCAGATTTGGTCGTCGCTGACGCGCACCACTTCATCGACGAACATGCGGCACACCTCCATGCTGTACGGCATCGCATACGGTGCACCGAGACTGTCGGCGACGGTGTCCACCTTCTCCAGCTGCTCCGGTCGGCCGGATAGCAAGCTGCGATACATGATGTCGGCGCCAAGCGGCTCCACCCCGTATACCTGGCAAGCCGGATTGATCTGTTTGACCGCAGCGGAGATACCCGCACATAAACCCCCGCCGCCGATCGGCACCACGACTGCGTCCAGCCCGGCTACCTGGTGCATCAATTCCAGCCCCACGGTCGCGGTGCCCAGCGCGGTCAAGGGGCCGTCGAAAGGATGGATCATGGTTCTGGCTTCTTCTGTTTCAATCTGCGTGCCCCAGCGGAATGCCTCATGCACGCTGGGGGCCAGCATGACTTCCGCGCCGTATTCCTTGCAGGCGGCAATGCGCGCCGGGCTCGCGCTCTCCGGCATCACTACTATCGCGTGCGTGTTCAATAGGCGCGCGGCATACGCCACGGCAACCGCATGGTTGCCGGCACTGACAGCGACCACGCCCCGTTGCCGCGCCGCCTGGTCCAGCGCCTCCAGGCAATTCAGCGCTCCCCGGAATTTGAAGGTGCCGGTCTTCTGGAACAGTTCCAGCTTCAGCCATACGCTGGTGGACGGACTCATGAATTCTTCCACGGCGCCGGTTTGCCAGCGCCACACCGGCGTGTTGAGTATCTTGCCCGACAGGCGTCCGGCGGTTTCCCGGATGTCGTGCAGCGAAGGATAGGCGCGCGTCTGCGCACGCTCCATTGGATGGAACATATGTGATTCTCCATTGAATTGACGAAAGACGTGCGCGGATAGCATCAACGACGCACGATCGATGTTGAGGGGCGCCCAGCACCGGCACAGCCGTAGCTCAGCGACCCTGGATAATTCGAATAATGGAGGAAGGGAAGGAAATGGAAGAAGAGCGGGCGCGCGGCAGTGCAGCCAGGCCCATACCGACGAACGCATCCGTGCCAGCCGTGCGTGCGGCGTGGTTCGGGCGATTCAACGTAGTCGGTACCAAGGTGTCCATCGGTACATCATGCCAAATTTATCGGCTTCCTGCAAGGGGCATCGCAGCGCGCAATATTTCAAGCGCGCCAATTGGAAATGTTGTTAATATAGTTTGATATCATAATTTTTTGCGCAGATACTGTAGCCCGTGCCTGCCCGTTCCTCTTTACATCAAAAGGATCTTCATGCGTTACCTCAGCTTCGTTTTTGCTGCCGCCAGCCTGCTCGCCCATGTCGCTTTCGCCACGCCCGCCAATCCGACGGATGGTGCCGAATACCGCACGCTTCTGTCGCCGCAGCCGGTGCAGGCCAGCGGCAAGAAAATCGAGGTGATCGAGGTTTTCATGTACCACTGCCCGGCATGCAATGCGCTGGAGCCGGAACTGATGGAGTGGGTTAAAAAACAAGGCGACGGCATCGTATTTCGACGCCTGCATATGCCCTACACCGAACCCAACGACCCGGAGGCGCATCTGTTCCTGACCCTGGAAGCGATGAAGAGCGAGGATGCCTTGCACGACAAGGTGCTGCGCACCTGGCATATTGAGCAGCGCCGCTTGAAGGACGATGCCGACAATATCGACTGGGCCGTCAAAAACGGGATCGATAAGGCAAAATTCATGGAGTATTACAATTCGTTCGCGGTAAAAACCAAATTGCAAAATATGTCGCGCATAGTGTCAAACTATCAGGTCGACAGCACGCCTACACTAATCGTCGATGGCCGCTATGTCACCAATCCCGGCATGGTCGATGCCGGCAACCCGGGAATTCCGCGCCAGGTGTTGAATAAGGCCTTGTTGCAGGTAACCGACGCGCTGGTGGCGAAGGCCAGGGCAGGGAAGGGCGAAGAGCCGGCCAAGAGTGCCGCCAGGTAAGCCGCAGCCGGGTAGGGGGCAAGCATTGCCCACGCCGTGATGGACAAAATGTTTGGTGGCGGCGCTGAAGCTTTCAGCGCCGCTGTTATTTAAACTTCCTTCAAGTACCGCAACAGCCTGTCCAGCGCATGGACGATGGTTTGCTCCCGCACCGAATGCCGGTCGCCGGCAAACACCAGCCTCTCGGTGTGGGTCACGCCGTTCACCAGCCAGCCGAAGCACACGGTGCCGACCGGCTT
>DATHMC010000393.1:0-4365 GCA_035487495.1 Undibacterium sp. | reverse complement strand
CGCTGTTCAGCACTCCGCTGAACGGCGTTTTTTATTGGATATTCCCGATCAGGGCGGCCTTGCGGGTGTGAACGATCAGAAGTACATGGGATAATTTTGTCGCTTTTATCCAAATTCATCCAGAAGCTGGTGAGGCAATTTTAAGAAGTTAATGACGCAATTGTTCTTAGCGGGCAACTGGTGAAATCGCCCCTTTTTTAGCACGCATTGCTCACATGGCTTCCAGCACCTCGATCCCAAGCAACCCAAGACCGGTGCGCAAGGTATCCGCAGTCAGGCGACATAGTTGCAAGCGGCTGCCGCGTACCTGCTCCGTTGCATTCAGTATCGGGCAAGCCTCGTAAAACCGCATGAGCGATGCGGACAATTCATAAAGGTAAGTGCACAAATAACTCGGCATGGCATCGCGCACCACGGTATGGACTGCATCGGAAAAGCGCGTCAGGTGAAGTGCGAGGTGCCGTTCTGCCGGGTCGATGATGCTGATGGCCGCAGTCTGATCCCATTCGCCGGCGCGACGCAATACGCCGCGCACGCGGGTGTAGGCGTATTGCAGGTAAGGCGCAGTATTTCCTTCGAACGACAGCATGCTGTCCCAATCGAAGACATAATCCGTGCTTCTGTTCTTTGATAAATCAAAATATTTGACCGCACCGATGCCCACAGCCTTGGCGATCGCACGGCGCTCGGGTTCAGGTGTATCAGGAATCTTCGCGGTAACCAAGTCGAAAGCCCTTAGCGTAGCCTCCGACAGCAAATCGGCAAGCTTTACCGTGTCACCGCTACGCGTCTTGAATGGTTTGCCATCGTCGCCAAGCACGACGCCGAATCCAACGTGTTCAAGTTGGACATCGGACGGACAATAGCCTGCGCGACGCGATAATGAGAATAACTGCTGAAAATGCAATTGCTGGCGCGCGTCCACGACGTATAAAATGCGGTCGGCTTTCAATTTACCGGTACGATAACGCATTGCGGCCAGATCGGTCGTCGAATACAGATAACCGCCGTCCTGCTTTTGCACGATGTATGCCGCCGGTTCGCCCTTATTATTCGCGAAATCGTCCAGAAATACGACTTGGGCACCTTCGCTCGTCGTTGATAAACCACGCGCTTTCAAATCGGCTACGACGACAGGCAAGTCGTCGTTATAGGCACTTTCGCCATATACGTCGGCACGCGTCAAGCCAACACCTAATGCACGGTAAATTTCTTCGCAATGATGCATTGAAATTTCCAGGAAACGCTTCCATGAAGCGCCAACATGCGGGTCGCCGCTCTGCAGCTTTACGACATACTCGCGCGCACGATTGGCGAAGTTCTGGTCGTCATCGAAGCGTTTTTTTGCGCTTTTGTAAAAGACTTCCAGGTCGGCAAGATCCATGGTTGCGGTGCCGGATTGCTCACCGTCATCCAGATACGCGGTCAACATCCCGAATTGCGTTCCCCAGTCGCCCACATGATTTTGCGCGATGACCTCATGTCCGGCGAAACGGAAGACACGCGCCAGCGCGTCGCCGATAATCGTCGAGCGCAAATGACCCACGTGCATTTCTTTAGCGAGATTGGGCGAGGAATAATCAATGACAACTCGTTGTCGAGCTTCCTGCGCTACGCGAGTCAGTCCCAGGTCCCCGTGGCGCAGCGCCTCCATCAGGCGATGCGACAAGTATGCGGGCGCCATCGTCATGTTGATAAAGCCGGGGCCGGCAATCTCGATGGTGGTGACGATGCCATCCAGGTCCAGCTTGTCGACCACCTGTTGCGCAAGCAGGCGTGGATTGATTTTTGCCGCTTTCGCCGCCGCCATCACGCCATTTACCTGGTAGTCGCCATGCTCAGGTCGCCCCGACGGCTGAACATTGGCAACAGCTTCGGGATATCCTGCCGCCGCGAGGGCATTCTGGACTTTATTATTGAGGAGTTTTAATAGTGACGAATTCGGCATGAAAGGCTTTTGTGGCGATCACAGATCGGAGTAGGTAAAAATGAAGACGAAGTGAGTCAAAAGTCTACCATCTTTGCAACGCGTCTTCCCAAACTAGAAGCTGCCATCTCGCCAGATGTCACCGATACGCAGAAGCGGCAAGGTTCCGACTGAAACCCAAACCTTGCACTGCCGCCTCGCTGCGGTAGTGGAGTCCGGAGGCAGGAGAACTGCAGGGCCGTCCTGAAAATTCTCGGCTATGACTCGGGACAAGTGCCGCAGCAACGAAGGTTGCGTTCTGCGCATCATGCGGTTCGGGAGGGCTAGCTCACCGAACCAATCAATTCGCCAAAATTTACGCCCTTCGGGAGGGCGTAAATTAATGGTAAGCCATTGTTTTTTGGAATTCTTAGGTGTTCCTAGCTAAGAATTGTCTGATTAGCTTCTGGATTGCCTCATTTACTTCTGCACGTTCACAGCGGGGCGGGCAGGGGGACGGAATCACCCCTAGCAAAATTGAAGGACTTATCTTGCCGCCATAAAAAAAAAGCCAGTCGGGCGACTGGCTTTTTGCTCTTCCAAAGAAGAAAAATTATTTTGCCGATGCAGCTGCTGAAGCGCCGGCGGCATCTGCTACGGCTGCAGGAGCGGCCTTGACTTCGGGCTCCTTGAACTTGCCGCCGCTGGCGTTAGCCATGTACACCACGGCACGGGCAACTTCTACATCGTCCAGATCCGGATTGCCGCCCTTGGCAGGCATCGCGCGCAAGCCGCTGAGTGCGTGTTCCACCACCTTGTCGTAGCCTTGCGCAATACGCGGACCCCATGCGCCGGCATCGCCGAACTTGGGAGCACCGGCAGCACCGCTACCGTGGCAAGCCACGCAAGTTGCCTGGTAGACCGCTTCGCCGGACTGCAATTGCTTAGGCGCGTTCACATCCTTCAGCGTGAAACCGTCCGCCGCCACCGGGCTGATGCGCGCAGCGATTGCTTCTGGAGTCAGCGCGGAAGAACCCGCGCCCACCTTCTTTTCGGCGGTAACAAATTGCACCAAAAGCACAATCGCGATGATAGGGACGATAAACCCTGCCGCAACAGCAACGATGAGTTGCTTCGGTGTCTTAATCGCTGATTCGTGTTCGTCGTGTGCGTCGCTCATGGTTTCCTCGGTGCAATTCTAAGATAGCTAAGATAATTGAAGCTGCTGCTGGCGAACTGCTCTGCTGGCTTGTTGTAGAGCATCACCGCATCAAACCCTTGATTATAGAGCTAAAGCAAGTAGTTTGGAACGGGAATTTATTGTTAATCAACTCGAAATTGGGCAAACCGACACAAGAATTGTTGGCAAAAAAGGTAACATTTGCAATAATTTATCCTTCCCAACTAACTCGGCAATGCAGATAGGCTGTCGATAATGTGCCGCAATAGGTTAAAATAGTCGGCTAATCATGCAAGTCCCGGAATTTCATGGGATAAGCGCATAAAGCGACCGTCTTCCAACGGATAGGATACGGGCCTCCGAAGCCCGCAATACAGGTTCGATTCCTGTCGGTCGCACCATCATTCCAGGCTCTTGCAAACAAGCAAGCCAAAAGCATGTCATTCGCCTCGGTCGCATGTATTGCATACTAGCCCAGCTAGTTTTTCCACCTTTATCGCGCTGCATTCACGCCTGCTGCCCCGGTTGGGTGCGCCGGCCCGGGGTATCGAACAGGATAAAAAACACAACAGCTAGCTGGACGCGTCCCGAAAGGCGTATGATCAAGCCATCGTCGAGCTCGGCCCGACGTGGTCCGGCATGCGCTCGCTGCGGCATAGTTCGACTGCTGACTGGGGCCTGCCGCGAAAAAAGGTCCCGCACTTGCGGCAGAACTTGATGCCGCGCGATCTGCCGCATCTATTGCGTTGTCGTTTGAAATACGCTGATACATCATTTTCATTTGCTGCTGTTAGCATTGTTTTTTGTGTAGCTGTGATCAATCCAACACATGGGTGCCCACATCGTCATGAAACCATCCCGCCTCAAGTTCTCCACGCCGTGCCTGTCCCTGGTGCTGGCTATCGTCGGCATTCCTAGCCTGCCGGTAGCCGCCGAGGCCCTTCCTCCTATCGCCGCCTCTGCCGTCACCGCCCCGGCTTTTTTCCCGCCGGGGGTCCGGTTGATACGCAGCGTGGAAGGCGTCAATGAGTACCAGCTGTGGAACGGCCTGAAGCTGTTGCTGGTGGCGGATTCCAGCAAGCCTACCACTACCGTGAATATCACCTACCGCGTCGGTTCGCGCTATGAGAATTACGGCGAGACCGGCATGGCGCATCTGTTGGAACACCTGATGTTCAAGGGCAGCAAGGCGCATCCACGTTTGTGGGAAGAGCTGGCGCAGCGCGGCGTCGATTTCAACGGCACCACTTGGCTGGACCGCACCAATTATTACGAAACC
>DATHMC010000392.1:0-9151 GCA_035487495.1 Undibacterium sp. | reverse complement strand
TGCCGATCACCACGCCCAGCTCCACTTCCCAGTCCAGCTTCTCGGTATCGCGCGGCATGACGACCTTGGTGTCCGTCGCGGTGACGCTGGTTTCCGCTTTCATGAAGCAATACGGCGCACTTTCCTCCCTTGGCGCCAGTTCGGTGCCCATTTCGCGCGCATGCTCATAATAATTGGAAGCCGCGCCAAAAATTCGCCCCGGCACATAGGGTACGCACAGGCGGTATGACGCCGGATCCAGCGGATCGATACGGCCCTTCACCAGCAAGGCCGGCACCGCTTCCGCCAGTTTTTTAAACCCCACGGCATTGCGCTCCCAATCCTGGATCGCACCTGCAAGACTAGGCTCAACGCCGAACTCTCCAGCGGGATCTGCGCTAGCCTGTATCAAGGCGTGCAAATCATACATTGCATCGCCAACGACCAAGCCCGTTTTCTGACCCGTCGAACCCTGTTTATTTTCGTAAGTCGCAATTGCGTGCCACATCAAGACTGTCTCCTCATTCATTAATTCACATACATTTACATCATTAATGAATACAATAAATCTTATATGTATACATTGCAAGCGAATTGTGTAAAAATTTTCTTCACCTAATTCAATGAATGGAAACTTATGGCAGCCCCTCATACCGCGTCCCAGCCCGGTGCCAACCACCGGCCGCAGCTTTTGTTGCTGATCAGCATGCAGCAAGCCTTTATCGCCGATCTGCAACGAAACTACCGGCTGAGCCAGCTGCCAGGGGCCGCCGACGTAGCCGGATTGCCGTCCAGCCAGTTACAGGAAATACAGGTCGCGGTCACCAATGGCAGTACCGGCCTGTCTGGGCAGCAAATGGATTTGCTGCCCAGGCTGCAGCTGATATGCAGCTATGGGGCCGGCTATGAAAATATAGACCTGGCGGCGGCCGCGCAGCGCGGCATCGCTGTCACGCATGCGCCCGGCATCAATAACGCGACCGTGGCGGACCACGCGATTGCGCTGATGCTGGCCATCTCGCGCGGATTGCCGGAACTGGACCGCGCGCTCAAAGCCGGCGGCTGGCTGCAAAATCGCCAGCCGCGCCCGACCGTCAATGGCAAGCGGCTGGGCGTATTGGGAATGGGAAATATAGGCCAGCTGATCGCCAGGCGCGCCGCTGCCTTTGATATGCAGATCGCCTACCATACCAGGCAAGCAAGACAGGACCTGCCGTATCAATATATGGACAGCGTCAACCGGCTCGCGGCCGGCAGCGACTACCTGATCCTGGCCTGCCCCGGCGGAGCGGCGACCCGCCACCTGATCAACAGCGAGGCATTGGACCATCTGGGGCCGCAGGGATTTTTGATCAATATCGCGCGCGGCAGCGTGGTGGACACCACAGCCCTGATGAGCGCTTTGCAAGAGCAGCGCATTGCCGGAGCGGCGCTCGATGTGATCGAGGATGAACCGGCCTTGCCGCCGGAGGTGGAGCGGATGGATAATCTGATCCTTACGCCGCACGTCTCCGGCCGCTCGCCGGAAGCGCAACTGGCGCAGCACCGCGCATTGCTGGAAAATATCGCGGCCAGCCTTGCCGGCCAGCCGCTGAAGCACCAACTATCCTGACACAGCGGTATTTGAATTAATTAAACGGCCGCATGGCAGAGACTTGCCGCAAAGTCTCCGTCAATGCGGCGGTGCTGAAGGCTGTTACTTGATACCGCTACGGTCGGCCTTCAGGTCGGGGTGCCTGAACGCCGGTCCGTCGGCAGCCGCGACGACATCCTTGGCCGCGCCGCCCCATCCATGGTCGGTCAGGTCGATAATCACGCCGTCCGGATCGCGGTATTTGACTTCATAGAAGATGTTGCCTTTGACCGGCACTTCGCCCATATAGTAGGTTCCGCCGGCAGCTTCGGCGTCGGCCCTGGCGCCGACGATGTCATCCACCCAGACGCCGATGTGATGCAAACCGACAAAGTCCTTGCCCCGCTCCTCGCCGGCTGCCTGGTCGGTCTTATAGTTCAACAAGGCAATGGACATCACGCCATCGCTCAAATAGACGCCACGCGCCAAGGAGGAATCCGTCTCGCCCACCTTTTTGAAGCCGAAAGCCTTTTGGTAAAACTCGGCACTCTTCCAGGGATCGGGCACCGATATCGCGATGTGACGCAGCTTGTTGCCGGACTTATTGCTTATGTCATTACTCATACTATGCACTCCGTTCTAAATTGATCAATCAGCAGTAATCGAAATCCATTCTACTGAAGCCCAAATTATATGTATACATTTAATTTTATTTAGATTCTTTAATTTAAATTAAAATTCATATGTAGCCATAATATTGTTGTCATGCTTTATATGCGCAATATCTGCGGGTAAAATGCGGGGCAACATGAACTGCGGGACCGGATTCCCTGCTACCGTCTCTTAATGAGTAGGACTTACACAGAACTATTTCAGGTAGGGAATTCAGATTCACCACGTCATTCCCGCGAAAGCGGGAATCCATTTTTTGCCGGAGTCGACAATGGGTCCCCGCTTTCGCGAGGACGACGCTGTGGGACTTGCGACGCCTTATATTGGCGTAAGTCCTAATGAAAAATAAAGCAAAAAGAAAAGAGAGAATCGATGGAAACAATCTCGATGAAGATTTACCGTACCCTGGCCGACGAAATCATCAGCGGCGACCTTGCTCCCGGCCAGAGCCTGGAGGAAATTGCCTTGTCGGAGCGTTTTCAGGTATCGCGCACGCCTATCCGCCAGGCCCTGCGCGAGTTGGCTGCACGCGGACTGATCGAGCTGCGCCCAAGAAAAGGCGGCATCGTCATCAGCATCAGCCTCGACGAACTGGCCGACATGCTGGAAGCCATGTGCGAGCTGGAGGCCCTGTGCTGCCGCATTTGTGCCGAGCGCATGAGTGCCGTGCAAAAGAAACAACTGGAACTGATCCATGTACAAAGCCAGGAGTGCATAGAAAAGGGGGATAAAGAGGGTTACCTGGAACTGAACAAAAAATTCCATCACCTGATCAGCGTCGGCGCACACAATAAGTGCCTGACCGACACCATGGATAATTTACGCAAGCGCCTGACCCAGTTCCGCGCGGCGCAAGCCGGAGTGGAAAAACGCCTGACGATTTCACATGACGAACATGACGCAATCATGTCCGCCATTCTGGCATCCGACGCGGAAAAATCCTATGTCGCGATGCGCAACCACGCGACGCGGCTGAGCATCCATGTGCTGGAAGTGCTCAAGGAACGTCAGGCCGAAACCAGCAACTGATCGCCTGGAGCAATCGGGCGCCCGCCGCAACATCATTCACAGGAGCAGGCTTTGGACGCACAACGCAGCAATATTCCATTGGTCGACGCAATGCTGCGCCGGCTGAAACTGAAGCCGCTGCTGATCTTTGACCGGGTACTGGCTTCCAGCTCCATCGCGCGCGCCGCCAAGGAGTTGAACCTGACCCAGCCCGCGGTCACCAAGGCCATCCAGGAACTGGAAACCGACCTCGGCGTCGAATTATTCGAGCGCAGCAACCGCGGCGTTACCCCAACCTGCTACGGCACGCTGTTGGGCGGGCACGTGAAATCGGTCATCGCCGATTTGCGCCACCTGACCGATGAACTTAATTCCTTTCGCTCCGGCGAATCCGGGCATGTGATCGTCGGCACGCTGATTTCCGCTTCAGCAAGGCTATTGCCGCGAGCCATCGCCAAGTTGAAGCAGGACAGGCCCGGCGTGCTGGTCACCGTACTCGAAGGTCCGACCGACCGCCTGTTCCCGGCGCTCGCGACCGGCGAACTGGATCTGGTCGTAGGCCGCCTGCCGGAAGCGGACTTGCCGCTGGCGCGCATGTTCAGCTTCGAACATACGGTCCTGTATGAAGAGGCCTTGTGCGCGGTGGTATGGAATGAGCATCCTTTGACCCAGCAAAAGAAAATCCCCCTGCGCGAGCTGCTGGACTGGCCCTGGATACTGCCGGTGATGGAGTCGCCCGCCAGGCTGACCGCAGAAAAACTGTTCCTCGACGCTGGCCTGAACATGCCTGGCAACATCGTCGAATCGCTATCGCTGCTGACCAATATCGGCCTGATGCAAGCGATGCAGGCGATTACGCTGATGCCGCGCGCAGTTGCGCAGCATTTTGCGCAAATGAAGCTGCTGTCCACGCTGGAGCTGGGCGACATAGGCCAATTCGGCAAAATCGGCTACTCGGTGCGGGCGGGAAAAGCGACCACGCCGGCCGCCGTTCATTTTATACAATGCCTGAAGCTGGCCGCCGCCGAGCTATAAAGCCCGCTGCGCAGCGCGGGTGCGACGCAGCCAGCTATCAATAATTAGAATACCAAAGACCAAGTTTTTCATTATATTTTATTTCAAGTCTTTCCTATACTCGCCTTAAAGCTATTCACCGCAATAGCAAGGCAAGATTACAGGAGACTTGATTTGAAACCCGATACCCCGGCGCTGCTGCGCCATTTCATCAATGGCGAGTTCGTCTCAAGCACGGCCACCTTCGACAACATTTGCCCAGTCGACGGCAGCCTGATTGCCAAAGTCTGCGAGGCCGATCAACACACGGTGGACGCTGCGGTAACGGCCGCCCGCGCAGCCTTGCAAGGTCCATGGGCCGGCATGAGCGTGCAGCAGCGCGCCCAGCTATTACACAAAGTGGCAGACGGGATACAAGCGCGCTTTGAAGAGTTCGTCGCGGCCGAAGTGGCCGACACCGGCCGTCCCGTGCACCAGGCCCGCAGCCTGGATATCGCGCGCGGCATTGCCAACTTCCGCACTTTCGCCGATCTGGCGTCCACGACCAATACCGATGCCTATGAAATGGCGACTGCGGATGGTCTGGGCGCGTTGAATTACACGGTGCGCAAACCGGTAGGTGTGGTCGGCATCATTTCGCCGTGGAACCTGCCTTTATTGTTATTTACCTGGAAGGTCGCGCCGGCGCTGGCCTGCGGCAATACGGTGGTAGCCAAGCCGTCGGAAGAATCGCCGTCATCCGCAACGCTGCTGGCCGAGGTCATGCGCGATGCCGGCATGCCGCCGGGCGTATTCAACCTGATCCACGGCCTGGGCGCCAATTCCGCAGGCGAATTCCTGACCCGGCATCCCGGCATCGACGCGCTGACCTTCACCGGCGAATCCAGGACCGGCAGCACCATCATGAAAGCGGTTGCCGACGGCGTCAAGGAAGTGTCTTTTGAGCTAGGCGGCAAGAACGCCGCCGTGGTCTTTGCCGACGCCGACTTCGACGCCGCAGTGGCCGGAGTGATGCGCTCCTCGTTCACCAACTCGGGCCAGGTCTGCCTGTGCTCGGAGCGGGTCTATGTGCACAGCTCCGTATTCGATAAATTCGTCGCCGCCATCAAACACCAGACCGAAGCGCTGAAGATCGGTTTCCCGGATACGGAAGGCGTCGACATGGGGCCGCTGATCTCGCATGGCCATCGCGACAAGGTCTTGTCCTACTACCGGTTGGCGGTCGAAGAAGGCGCGACCGTCGTCACCGGCGGCGGCGTTCCGCATTTTGGCGACGTGCGCGACCGCGGCGCCTATGTGCAGCCTACGGTATGGACGGGGCTGAGCGACGATGCGCGCTGCACCACAGAAGAAATTTTTGGCCCGGTATGCCATATCGCGCCGTTCGACAGCGAAGAAGAAATCGTGCAGCGCGTCAACGCCAGCAAGTACGGCCTGGCTTGCGCGCTGTGGACCACCAACCTGTCGCGCGCACACAGGGTGGCGCGCCGGATCCATGTCGGCCTGGTCTGGGTCAATACCTGGTATCTGCGTGATCTGCGCACCCCGTTCGGCGGCGTCAAATTATCCGGCCTGGGGCGGGAGGGCGGCCGCTATTCGCTGGATTTCTACTCGGATGTGGCCAACATCTGCATCAAGTTATAGGCGGACCGACATGCGTATCACGATGCAATCCGGCAGCATCCCCGCTCCCCGGTTTCGTTACAGCCCCTGCGTGAAAATCGGTTCCAGCTACCAGGTTTCGGGCATGGTCGCGCTGGATCCTGCCAGCGGCACATTGGTGCCGGGCGGCCCGGCGGCGGAAACCGCCTGCATCCTGTCCAACCTGCAGCGCGCGTTGCCGGATTACGGCCTGAGCCTGGACGAGCTGCTGATCGCCCGCATCTACACCACCCGCATGGATGCTTTCGCCGACATCAATGCCGCCTGGGAAGCCGTATTTACCGGCGACACGGCGCCGCCGGCGCGCACCTCGGTCGGCGTCAGCGCGCTGCCGCTGGGGGCCTGCGTGGAAATCGAATTTTCCTTTGTCAAATCCGCCGCTTCAGGTTCATAAGGACATCATGAGCAAATACATACAACAAGCCGCAGACCAGTTATGGAATGCGCACCAGCATGCCGAAGCCTGTTTGCCGGTACGCGAACTGATAGGCGCCGGCGACGTCGCCGCAGCGTATGCGGTGCAAAAAATCAATACGGAACGCTGGCTGGCGCAAGGCCGCCGCCTGGTAGGCCGCAAGATAGGCCTCACCTCCAAAGCAGTGCAAAAGCAGCTGGGAGTGGACCAACCCGATTTCGGCATGCTGTTTGCCGACATGTGCATCGCCGACGGCGAGGAAGTCGCAGTTGGCAGGGTAATGCAGGCCAAGGTGGAGGCAGAAATCGCCCTGGTCATCGACAAACCCCTGACGCACCACAAGCATACCGTAGCCGACATCCTCCATGCCACGGCCTACGCGCTGCCGGCGATAGAAATAGTCGGCAGCCGTATCGCCAACTGGGATATACGGCTGACCGATACGATCGCCGACAACGCTTCCAGCGGCCTGTTCGTGCTGGGCTCCCGCCCCGTCAAACTGGATGCCTTTGACATCATCGGCTGCGGCATGTTGATGGAACGCCGCGGCGACCAGGTATCCGTCGGTGCCGGCGCCGCCTGCCTGGGCAACCCTCTGCATGCCGCCGTCTGGCTGGCCGACATGATGGCACAAGTGGGCAGCCCGCTGCAGCCCGGCGATGTGGTCATGACCGGCGCACTCGGCCCCATGGTGGTAGCCGCCGCCGGCGACGTGTTCGAAGCGAGCATAGAAGGCCTGGGCAGCGTGCGCGCCGCATTCTCGCACAGCTGATCCCGCCGACGGCAATCAAAAATTTCAATCTTCTGGAGCTTCAATGAATCACAAGGATCCACATCAAGCAGCCGCCGACAGGCAATGGCCGGTCGCCATCATAGGCTCGGGCAATATAGGCACGGACCTGATGATCAAGATTTTGCGGCACGCCAAACATTTGAAGATGGCGGCCATGGTAGGCATCGACCCGCACTCCGACGGCCTGGCGCGCGCGGCAAGGCTGGGCGTGGCAACGACGCATGAAGGCATACAAGGCCTGACCACCCTGCCCGGCTTCGGCAAAATCAAGCTGGCCTTCGATGCGACGTCTGCCGGCGCGCATGCAGAACACAATCGCGTGCTGCAACAGCACGGCATCCAGGTCATCGACCTGACCCCGGCCGCCATCGGCCCGTATGTCGTCCCGGTGGTGAACCTGGAACAGCACCTGGCCAGCCAAAATATCAATATGGTGACCTGCGGCGGCCAGGCCACCATCCCCATCGTGCGCGCGGTATCGCTGGTGGCCAAGGTGCACTACGCGGAAATCGTCGCCTCCATCGCCAGCAAATCCGCCGGTCCCGGCACCCGCGCCAACATCGATGAATTTACCGAAACCACGTCGCAGGCCATCGTCAGCGTGGGCGGCGCGGCACAGGGCAAGGCCATCATCGTATTGAATCCGGCCGAACCGCCGCTGATGATGCGCGACACGGTTTTTTGCCTGGCCGATGCCAGCGCCAATGAAGATGAAGTACGCGCGTCGGTACAACAGATGGTCAAACGGGTCAACGCCTATGTTCCCGGCTACCGGCTGAAACAGGAGGTGCAGTTCGACCGCATCCCGGCAGACAAGCCCATCAATATTCCCGGCCTGGGCAAGGTGTCCGGCTTGAAAGTATCGGTGTTCCTAGAGGTGGAAGGCGCGGCGCACTACCTGCCTTCGTATGCAGGCAATCTCGACATCATGACCTCTGCCGCACTGGCCACCGCAGAACAGATCGCCGGCCGTAAACTGGCGGCGTAAAGGAAGCAACATGACAAGCAATATAGCAAGCACCACACCAAGTATGCCCGCTCCACTGCATAAGGACAGGAAAATCTACGTTTCCGACGTGACCCTGCGCGACGGCATGCACGCCATCCGTCATCAATATTCGCTGGAGCAGGCCGTGGCCATTGCCAGGGCGCTGGATGCGGCAAAAGTGGACAGCATAGAAGTCGCGCACGGCGACGGCTTGCGCGGCTCCAGTTTTAACTACGGCTTTGGCGCCCATACCGACCTGGAATGGATAGAAGCGGTCGCCGAAGTATTGCAGCACTCACGCATCGCAACTTTGCTGCTGCCCGGCATAGGCACTGTGCACGATCTCGACGCTGCTTACAAAGCGGGTGCGCGCACCGTGCGTATCGCTACCCACTGCACGGAAGCCGATATTTCGCGGCAGCACATAGAACACGCGCGCAAGCTGGGCATGGATACGGTAGGCTTCCTGATGATGTCGCATATGACCAGTCCGCAGCAACTGGCGCAGCAAGCCAAGCTGATGGAAAGTTACGGCGCCGAATGCGTGTACGTGGTCGATTCCGGCGGCGCGCTGTCCATGAGCGACGTGCAACAGCGTTTCCAGGCGTTCAAGGAGGTATTGAAACCGGAGACCCAGACCGGCATGCACGCACACCATAACCTGTCGCTGGGTGTGGCCAACTCCATCGTCGCGCTGGAAAACGGCTGCGACCGCGTGGATGCGTCATTGGCCGGCATGGGCGCCGGCGCCGGCAATGCGCCGCTGGAAGTTTTTATCGCCGCCGTGGACCGGCTGGGCTGGCAGCATGGCACGGATTTATTCACATTGATGAATGCCGCCGATGACCTGGTGCGCCCGCTGCAGGACAGGCCGGTCAGGGTGGATCGCGAGACGCTGGCGCTGGGCTACGCCGGCGTCTACTCCAGCTTCCTGCGCCATGCGGAGGCGGCAGCAGCGAGATACGGCATCGCGGCCGTCGATATCCTGGTGGAACTGGGCCGCCGGCGCATGGTGGGCGGGCAGGAAGACATGATCGTCGACGTTGC
>DATHMC010000391.1:0-11250 GCA_035487495.1 Undibacterium sp. | reverse complement strand
ATGCAGCTACCTGTACTATCGCTTCAGGAAAACCGGCTGGTTATAAACGTGCGCTCCTCAAACTAATCGTCAAAAAAACGGTGTGAGATTTTTACGCACCGTTTACAATTCACGCTGCCCTTTTTAGAGAATCTTTACGTTCCTGCTGCTAATCTAAAAGCACCTTCAACGGACAAAGATTTTCCATGAACCAGCACCTCGGCAGCGCATCGGCATTCTCCCTCCCTATCCCCCCCGATGAATTTTCGGCGGAACTGCAATCGTACAAACGAGAAAAATTTCTCTTTGAAGATGCGCCCTCCAACCGGCCAACCAGGGCCCCGGCAGCGTCTCAGCCGCCCCAGGCAGCTTATCGCAGCAAGCCCAAGACAATACAAAACGATTTCATCATGCGCATCACCGTGGATGCGGCTGCCGTGACTGAACTCAGGCACGTCATCATCGGTACCTGCGGCGGCCTGGTGGGTTATATGCGCGTCAAGCCTGTCGATCACGCAACCAAAATGAAGGTCTGGCTATGCCTGGGCAAGCCGTCCATCGACATCATCATCCGCAATGTCATGCGCGCGTTGCCGCAGGCGGAGTTCGGCAAGATCACTCCGCTATTGCCAGTCTGAGATGGCATTCGCAAACTTAAATAGGCCTTACGCAGAACTATCTCAGGCAGGGAATTCAAATTCACCACGTCATTCCCGCGAAAGCGGTGTAGCTTGTGGCTCCTCATATTTGCGTAAGTCCTATTAAATATCAAGCAAGGAATAGTATGAGCATCTTTGAAGGCATCTGGATTCCGCTCGTCACGCCGTTTAGAAACGGCAAGCCCGACCTGGACCGGGCGCAGCAACTTGCCCTGAAATTGCTGGATGCCGGGACACACGGCCTGGTCGTGTGCGGCACGACCGGCGAAGCAGCCGCGCTGAGCGAAAAGGAACAAACCCTGATGCTGGCCGCCATCCTGGAAGTCGTGCAAGGCGCCTGCCCGGTGTTGATGGGCATCGGCGGCAGCGATACCCGGGCTCTCGCAGAAAAGGTGGCCCGCCTCGACGGCCAGCAGTCGGCCGGCTTCCTGGTATCGGCGCCCTGCTATGTGCGCCCGTCGCAGGAGGGCATACGCCTGCATTTTGAAGCGATTGCGCAAGCAACCGGCGATCCCATCGTGCTGTACAACATACCGTCCCGCACCGGCGTCAATATCGATACCGGTACCGTCATCGCTTTGCAGCAGCAGGCAAATATCGTCGCCATCAAGGAGTGCGGCGGCAACCTGGCGCAAATGGCAGAGCTGGTCCAGCACACCCGCCTGAAAATCCTGTGCGGCGACGATGCGCTGCTGTTCCATGCGCTTTGCCTGGGCGGGCACGGCGCAATCTCCGCCGCCGCCCACATCCGGCCTGAGCTGTTCGTGCGGCTGTACGAATTGACACGCGCCGGCGAAATCGCGTCGGCACGCGCGCTGTTCTATCAACTGCTGCCGTTGATACAGCTGTTATTTTCCGAACCTAATCCGGCGCCGCTCAAAGCCGCGCTCGCAATGCAGGGCTACATACAGGAGGAGCTGCGGCTGCCGATGACGCCTATGTCAAAGACAGGCAGGGCCAGGCTTGCCGCTGCGCTGGATCAATTGATGGCGATTCCGGGCATAAAAACCTTGGTGGAAACCGGATATCGGCAGAACACACGAGATCGCCTTATTGAAGCCGGTGCGCGCAACATCTCCCTTGCCAACCATAGAGAGCCACAGAACACATGATCGTCACTATCGCCAATGAATCCGGCGGCGCCACCAAGTCCATACTGGCCGACAACCTTGCTGCGCTGCGCACCATGGCGGGACGCAAGGTGCTGCTGCTAGACAATGATCCTCAGCACCCCTCCGTGAACTGGAGTTGCGAGCGCCAGGTCAGCGGCAACCATCCGCCGGTGGCCGCCCGGCCCATTACCGGAAAAGGCTTGCAGCCTGAACTGGAAAACCTGGCCTATCGCTACAACGACATCGTGATCGACACCGAATCGCGCGATTCGCTGGGCAGCCGCTCTGCGCTGACAGCAGCGCACGTCGTCATCATCCCGGTCGACCTGGACCTGCTGGAGAAAATGAATGAAGAGAAAATGCTGGCCCGCATAGGCACGGCGCGCCAGTTCAAGCCCAGGCTGCGCATCCTGGTCGTGATTACCTGCAGCGAACCGCTCCCTTGCGGCCAGAGGATCGCTATCGTCAGAAATTTTGCCAGCAAAATTGCGGGCGCGCAGCTGTTCCCCATCGTAATTCATTCCGGCCGTGCATTGCGGCAGGCTTTCCGGGATGGCCTGTCGATTTGCGAATGCCGGTCGGCGGGGCAGGCCGCGATCAGCGAAATGCAGGAATTGTGCAGCGAAGTATTTGATGGCGAAAGCCTGATGCGCTGAACCGCCTATCATGGATAGTCAATTTTTTCCCGCTTTCGTCATCCTGCTGCTGGTGCTCAATCCGCTGGCGTGCGGATATGCACTGCACGCAGCGAGTGCCGACGCCTCCGACATAGTCCACCAAGACAGTCTCCTGCCAATATTGAAGGTCTGTGTCTGCTCGCTGTGCATGCTGCTTGCGATCAGCCTGCTGGGCCGGACCATGATCCATCGCTTGCCGCTGTCAACGGCAAGCTTACAGGTCAGCTCCGGCCTGATCCTGTTCCTGCTGGCAGTCAGCATGGTATTTCCCACGCCCGCTCCCGCCTCCGACAATCGGGTTAAAGCCGGCACAGAAACCTCGGCATCGGCGGTCGCCTATACGGCCGGCCCCGCCGCAATGGCCAGTGTACTGCTGGTGAGCGCCATGCAAAGCGGCCATTGGCTGCAAACGGCTTTCGCGCTTAGCTGTGCCGTCGCGGTGTGCGCCGCGGTGGTGCGGCTTTGCTATCGGCTGCAACACCATTTCGGCTTTGCAATGGCGGTCGGCGGCATTCAAAGATTGATGGGACTGATGCTCGCGGCGATTGCCGTGGACAGGATACTGCTCGGCTCGCATCAATATTTTTCAGCTTAGCCAGGGCCGGTTGCCGCCCTCACCTTTACCGAATTTAGGAACTCCATGATATTAACTATAGCCCCCATTGGACCAGCGACCGGTGCCGGCTCTGCGGCGTCGCTGGCCTCATTGCTGGCCTGCCGCAGGGCAAATGCCGGCCGCAATGTATTGCTGATACGCCAGAAAACATCGGGAAAGCAGGTCAACCAGCATAGCAAAGCGCGGGACGAGTGTGCGTGGCTGGCGACCGAAGTCAAAACGGGCGCCAAAACCCGTCCACTGGCGGCGGCGAAATTTGCCGATGAACTGGCCTGCGCCAGGGACAACTACCATGATATCGTGATTGACATGCCCCGGCTTCAGCACGCCGACTCGCTGTATCTGCTGGCGGCCACCGGACTGGCCGTGTTCGCGATACAGACCGCATCATGGAATCGGGACCGGCAAAAGCGACTGGTACAGCGCATCAGCGCGGCGCGCTCGTGGAATCCTGCGCTGCCGGTGCTGGTGATCGCCGATGAAGTCGACAGTCTTGCCGGGCAGGCGATGATTTCCGGACTGGCGGAAAGAGTGCGTGATATCCGTTTCATCCACCTGGATGTGGAACAGCAGGATTTGCAGGCAAACCCGGCGCCGCTGTCGGCCCTATACAGAGCAATCTATGTAAGCTAAGCGGCTTCGAAGCAGCCCTTCACTCTATAAAAGCCCGCGCGCATCATTGATGCACGCGGTCTTTGAGCTTATGCGGAAAATTTAGAAAGTCTTGCTGAGGGTCGCCACCAATGCCGTCTTGCCGAGGAATTTGCCGTTGGCCGGAGACGCGTAGGCCGTCTCGCTGGCATTGGTGCCGATCACGGCCAGCGCGCCGGTGACGATGCCGAAGTCCTTGGTCAGGCCGAGCTTCCAGTCCGTGTAACTGGAGGCGTCATTGTTTCTTACCTTCTGGCGGCCCGCGTGCAGGTTCAGCACCAGGCCTTCCACCACTTCGATATTCGCGCCCAGGTCCAGATAGCCGCTGTTCTTACTGTCGGCAAAACCGAACAGGTTGGTGACCGCATGCGAGTATTTTGCGTACACCGGCCCGTAGCCGACCTGGCCATACACTTCCGTCGTATTGGCGCTGGTGGGCAAGCCGTTGGACGGATAGACATAGCTCAGCACGCCGACGTCGTAGCTGACATCCTTGACGATCTCGCCGCGCTTGCCGGCATACAGATCCCATTCCACGTCGCCACTGCCGCCGGCATCCTTGGTCCATTTGATGGTCGACAGCCAGGTGCCGGCATAGAAACCGCTGGGATTATGCGTGTAATCCGCGCCGCCTTGCAATGCCGGTTGCAGGCGCGTCTGCGAAATGCCGCGATAGCGGTAATCCGAAGTCAGTGCGGCATTGAAACTGATCTCATTGTCCGGCTTGGCTTCCTCCGCGTGCACAAAACCGGCTGAAAATGTTCCGATGATGGCGGTTGCCAGGATCAATTTTTTCATACTACTTCCTTTCTTGAATTAACGACTAAGGTCGTTCTGGGGAATGCTGTTGCGGCCAAAAGGCTGCAACAGCACATAAATTTGGGCGTGCGAAGCCCCCTCCGGCAAACGGTAATTTGCCGGTTGTTCTCAGGCTTTGAAATTTTTGCTAACTAGGCAGCAGCAACCGGTAGCCTACTGCCGTCTCCGTCAACAGGTAACGCGGCTGGGTGGGGTCGTCTTCCAGCTTTTGTCGCAAGTGCCCCATATAGATCCTCAGGTAATGCCCGCTTTCGGAATGGGACGGTCCCCATACCTCGCGCAGCAATTGCGGATTGGTGACGACCCGGCCGGCGTTGGCCACCAGTACCGTCAGCAGGCGGTATTCTGTCGGCGTCAGGTGCACCATCTGTCCGGCCTTGGTGACCAGGCGCGCCTTCATGTCCACCTTGACATCGCCGAACTGCGCCACGCCGTCCAGGTTGATGCCGGGCTGGCGCTGGCGCCGGAAGGTCGCCCTGACCCGGGCCAGCAGTTCGCCTACGCCGAAGGGCTTGCTCAGGTAGTCGTCGGCGCCGGCGTCCAGCGCCTTGATCTTGTCCGCCTCGCTGACACGGGCCGACAGCACGATAATGGGCACGCCGGACCATCTGCGCACGTCGTGGATGAAGTCCACGCCGTCGCCGTCGGGCAAGCCCAGGTCCAGGATGATCAGGTCCGGCTGGCGGGTGCCGGCGTCGATCAGGCCGCGCTGCAGGTTGCCGGATTCAAAGATCAGCCAGCCCTCTTCTTCCAGCGCGCTGCGCACGAAGCGGCGGATTTGCGGTTCGTCCTCGACCAGCAGCGCGGTCGGAGCGGTGGCTGTGGTAGCCGTCGTCAAGATTGATTCTGTCATGTTGTCGCTTGCCTATGAGGATTGGCGCTATCGTCCACGCGCTCCATTTGTTCCATTTCGTCCAGGTCCGGCATCGCCGGAGGCGTTCCCAGCGGCAGCGAAATGACGAAGCAGGCGCCGCCGTCCGGCGATTTTCCGGCCTGGATTTTGCCGTCATGCGCCTCGACAATCGCGCGGCAAATCGCCAGGCCCAGGCCGACTCCGGTCTTCGCCGACTCACGTTCGCCGCGGGTAAATTTTTCAAAAATGGCTTCTTCGCGGCCGGCAGGCAGGCCGGGACCGTTGTCGTAGACCATCACATTCATCAGGCTGCCGCTGACTTCGGCGCTGATCGTGATGCGCGATCCGGCAGGCGTGTACTTGGCGGCATTCTCCAGCAGGTTGCACAGCACCCTTTCAATCAGGACCGCGTCAAAATGCAACAGCGGCAAATCGCGCTCCAGCCTGGTCTGGATCTGGTGCTGCGTCAACTGCGCAGCACTGGCGCGCAACGCGCTGCCAACCACTTCTTCAAACGGCTGCCACTGCAGGTTCAGCTTGACCTCGCCGCTCTGTATCCTGGCCATATCCAGCAAGTTGGCCACCAGCGCGCTCATGCGCAGCGTTTCGTCATGCAGGGCCTGCGCCATCTGCTGCTGCACCGTGCTCAACGGCGGCCGGGACCGGGTCAGCGACTCGGAAATGCCGACCAGCGACGTCAGCGGCGTGCGCAGGTCGTGCGACAGCGCCGCCAGCAACGAATTGCGCAGGCGCTCGGACTCCATGTGGATCAGCGCATCCTG
The DNA here is from genome assembly GCA_035487495.1 of Undibacterium sp. Classification (GTDB taxonomy): domain Bacteria; phylum Pseudomonadota; class Gammaproteobacteria; order Burkholderiales; family Burkholderiaceae_D; genus Undibacterium. The sequence continues at coordinate 5,102 of DATHMC010000391.1, read as the reverse complement.
CGCCACCTCGATATAGTGCACACGCTCCAGCGCGATCGCCGCCAGTGCAGCGAAGGTATCCAGCTGCTGCCTTTGCTCCGGAATCAATATCCAGCGACGGCTCTCCGGCTGGATAGCCAGCAAGCCCCTGGTACGCATCGGCGCCACCAGCGGCAGGTAGAAAAAATTGCTGGCAGGCAGGGTATCCGTGCTTATGCCCGCGGTTTCCACCCGGTCAAACGCCCATTGCGCGATGCCGACGTCCAGGCCGGGCACCGCAGGTACCGGCGATTGCAGGCGGCCATCGGCGTCCGGCAGCAACAGCGTCGCCTTGGCCCGGAAAGCCCGCTGGATGATGGCTTGCGTGGTTTCAGAAATCTGCTCGGCCTGCAGCACGCCGGACAGGTCGCGCGCAAACTCGTATAGCGCGCGCGAACGCGATTCCCGATGGGAGGCCACCCTGGCCTGGTAACGCAGGCCGGCGGTCAGGTGCCCGGTGATCAGGCCGACCACCAGCATCACGGCAAAGGTCAGCACATATTGCAAATCGCTGACCGCAAATGAGAATTTTGGCGGCACGAAGAAGAAATCGAAAGCCGATACCCCGACCACGGTAGCGACCACCGACGGCCCGCGCCCGAAACGGACGGCCACCAGCACCACCGTCAACAGGAACAGCATCGCGATATTGACTAGGTTGACAAACTGCTCCAACGGCGTCGCAATCAGGGCCGTTCCCAGGCTGGCCAGCGCGGCGAACACATAACGCAGATAGCGCGGCGGCACGCGGGCGGTGGCGGCCTTGGCCGCCAGGGTCTTGGACTTGCCAGCCGCAGTGCCGCCAGACCCTTGGCCGGATGTATCTCCTTGTGCCGCCACGCGACCCATCTCGATCAAATCCATATCCGGCGCGAGCATCGCAATGCGCTTCATGTGGGAGTCGCGCCACGGCAGGTTCAGCGTGCTGCGCCCCATCACAATGCGGGAGAAATTCTGGCTGCGCGCATAATCGACTATCGCCTGCGCGATGTCGCCGCCGGACAGCACGGCAGTGCTGGCGCCCAGGTCCTGCGCCAGTTTCAGGCTCTTCAATATACGTTCGCGCTGCGCCGACGGCAATCTTTGCAGCGCCGGGGTTTCTATATACACTGCGTGCCACACCGCATTCATCTGGCTGGCCAGCCTGGCCGCGCTGCGGATCAGGTGGTCGGCGTCTGAGCGCGGCCCGATGCAGGCCAGCAGCGCTGCATCGGTCTTCCACACCGCGCTGATCGATTTTTCTATCCGGTAGGCCTGGACATCGTCTTCCACCCGGTCCGCCGTGCGGCGCAGCGCCAGTTCGCGCAAGGCGATCAGGTTGCCCTTGCGGAAAAAGTTCTTGGCGGCGCGCTCCGCCTGTTGCGCCTGGTATACGCGGCCGGTTTTCAGCCGGGCCAGCAGTTCATCGGCCGGGATATCGACCAGCACCACCTCATCGGCTTCGTCAAACACGGTATCGGGCAGGGTTTCCGCTACCCGGATGCCGGTGATGCCGCCGACCACGTCGTTCAGGCTTTCCAGATGCTGCACGTTGACTGTGGTAAACACGTCTATGCCGGCATCCAGCAATTCTTCCACGTCCTGCCAGCGCTTCGGATGGCGCGAGCCCGGCGCATTGGAATGAGCCAGCTCATCCATCAATATCAGCGCCGGTTGACGCTGCAGCGCCGTGTCGATGTCGAACTCGGACAGCGTCTTTTCGCGGTAGGTGATTTTCTTGAGCGGCAGCAGCTCCAGGCCATCCAGCAGCGCAGCGGTTTCATCGCGGCCATGGGTCTCTATGACGCCGACCAGCACCTGCTGGCCGCCCGCCACCAGCTTGCGCGCCGCCGTCAGCATCGCATAGGTCTTGCCGACGCCGGCCGAGGCGCCGAAATAGATTCTCAGCTTGCCGCGCGCGGCCCGGCGCTCTTGCGCTTGCACGTGTGCCAGCAAGACATCCGGATCGGGGCGCTGATCGCTGCTGATGGCCATAGGTTCCTAATTATTCCGAAGTTTTTTAGCACGCCCCCTCGCCGCACCTGCAAAGCGAGAGGGTACGTCAGGATCAGTGTTTATTATCCAGCGCGAGGTTCAGCGCCAGCACGTTCACCCTGGGTTCGCCCAGGAAGCCCAGCGCGGGATGCTCGCCGAGCTGATCCACCAGCGCGCGGACCTGTTCCTCCGTCATTTTACGCTCACGCGCTATCCTTGGCGCCTGATAATACGCTGCGGCCAGGCTGATCTCGGGATCGATGCCGCTGGCCGACGCGGTGACCAGGTCTACCGGGATTTTCGCCGTATTGGCAGGATCGGCCGCCTTCAGCGCTTCTATCCGCCCTTTGACGGCGTCTATCTGCGCAGGATTGGTCGGCCCGAAGTTGGAGCCGCTGGAATTGACCCCGTTATTCGGCATCGGGCTGGTGGCGGATGGCCGTCCCCAGAAATACCTGGGGGAAGAGAAAGCCTGCCCTATCAGCGACGAGCCTACAGGCTTGCCGTCGCGCATGACGATGCTGCCCTCGGCCTGGCTGGAAAAAGCGATTTTTCCTATGCCGGTCATTGCGTATGGATACACCACGCCGACCAGCAGCGTCAGGCCTGCGAACAGCACGACGGCGGGGCGGATGGTTGAACTGATTGAACTCATGATTTATTCCTTTTATGCTGGTATTAGGCCAGATACAATACAGTCAATATGACGTCGATCAGCTTGATGCCGATGAAGGGCAGGATGATGCCGCCTACGCCATAGATCAGCAGATTGCGGCGCAACAGCAAAGCGGCCCCTATCGCACGGTATTTCACGCCCTTCAGCGCCAGCGGGATCAGGAACACGATGATCAGCGCATTGAAGATCACCGCCGACAGGATCGCCGATGAGGGGCTGGTCAGGTGCATGATGTCCAGCGCCTTCAGTTGCGGATAGGTGCCGACGAAAGCCGCCGGAATGATCGCAAAATACTTGGCGATGTCGTTGGCGATCGAAAACGTGGTCAGCGAGCCGCGCGTCATCAGCATCTGCTTGCCTATCTCCACGATCTCCAGCAGCTTGGTGGGATTGGAATCCAGGTCCACCATATTGCCGGCCTCTTTTGCCGCCTGCGTGCCGGAACTCATCGCCACCGCGACGTCGGCCTGGGCCAGCGCCGGCGCATCGTTGGTGCCGTCGCCGGTCATCGCCACCAGCCTGCCCTCGGTTTGATGGCTGCGTATCAGTTTCAGCTTGTCTTCCGGCGTGGCTTCGGCCAGGAAGTCGTCGACGCCCGCTTCGGCGGCAATCGCGGCGGCGGTCAGCTTGTTGTCGCCGGTGATCATGATGGTCTTGATGCCCATGCGGCGCAGTTCGGCGAAACGCTCCTTGATGCCGCCCTTGACGATGTCTTTCAGTTCTATCGTGCCCATCACCCGGCCGTCGTCGACCACGACCAGCGGCGTGCTGCCGCGGCGCGAAATGTCGTCCACCGTTTTGGATACCTCTGCCGGGAAAGGACGCCCCAGCGATTCCACATATTTTTTGACGGAATCGGCGGCGCCCTTGCGGATGATGCGGTCGGCGATATCCACGCCGCTCATGCGGGTCTGCGCGGTGAATTGCACAAAGTGCGCATGCAGCGAACCCATTTCACGTTCACGCAGGTTGAAGCGCTGCTTGGCCAGTATCACGATGCTGCGGCCTTCCGGCGTTTCGTCGGCCAGCGAAGCCAGTTGCGCCGAATCGGCCAGTTGCGGCTGGCTGACCCCAGGCGCAGGATAAAACTCGGAGGCCTGGCGATTGCCCAGCGTAATGGTGCCGGTCTTGTCCAGCATCAGCACGTCGACGTCGCCGGCTGCCTCCACCGCGCGGCCGGAGGTGGCGATCACATTGGCCTGCATCATGCGGCTCATGCCGGCCACGCCGATGGCCGACAACAGGCCGCCGATGGTGGTAGGGATCAGGCAGACCAGCAAGGCGATCAGCACCGTGATCGAAATCGGCGTACCGGCTTTTGCGGCTTCCACGCTAAACAGGGAATAAGGCAGCAAAGTCACCGTCACCAGCAGAAAAATGATGGTCAATGCGATCAGCAGGATGGTCAGCGCCACTTCGTTGGGCGTCTTCTGGCGCTTGGCGCCTTCTACCATCGCAATCATGCGGTCGATAAAGGCTTCGCCGGGATTGGACGTAACCCTGACCACCAGCCAGTCCGACAACACGCGGGTGCCGCCTGTCACAGCGGAAAAGTCGCCGCCGGATTCACGGATTACCGGCGCGGATTCGCCGGTGATGGCGCTTTCATCCACCGTGGCAACGCCTTCGATGACTTCGCCGTCGATAGGAATCACGTCGTTGGCTTCCACCAGCACCACATCGCCCTTGCGCAGGTCGCCAGCCGGAGCGGGCAACCAGGTCGTGCCGTGTTTGGGCGTCGCCAGCTTCTTGGCGATGACGGTTTGCTTCAATGCCCGCAGCGAAGCGGCTTGCGCCTTGCTGCGGCCTTCAGCCAGCGCCTCGGCAAAATTGGCGAACAGCACGGTGAACCACAGCCAGATGGATATCGCCAGGATGAAGCCGGAACTGGCCTCGCCCTTGCCGACCAGGGACTGGATGAATAGCAGGGAAGTGATGATGCTGCCGATATAGACGACGAACATGACCGGGCTGCGCAACTGGGTGCGCGGACTCAGTTTCCTGAAAGAGTCGGCGATAGCCGGCATGATCAGGCTGGAATCGAATAGCGACAGGCGCTCCTTGCCGCGGGTTTGCACTGCCTCTTCCACAGGCTCATGGCTGAGCTTGGCGGCTGCCTGGACTTTGCTATCGATGCTTTTTTGTACACTGGTAACAGACATGATGTTCCTTCGCTTAATGTGTAGCAATGAGTTGCAGATGCTCGACTATCGGGCCCAGCGCGAGCGCCGGCACATAGTTCAAGACACTGATCAAGACTACGGTGCCGATCAACAGGCTGATGAACATGGGTCCGTGGGTAGGCATGGTGCCGGCATTGGCTTCCAGGCGCTTCTTGGAGGCCAGTGAACCGGCAATCGCCAGGATGGGCACGATCATCGCGTAGCGGCCGAACCACATTGCAATCGCCAGCATGACGTTGTAGAAAGGCGTG
>DATHMC010000390.1:0-2277 GCA_035487495.1 Undibacterium sp. | reverse complement strand
GACTTCATGACCCGCCAGGAGCTCGTCAAGAAAGGCCACGCCCGTGCCCTCAGCGTGGCTGAAGGAGCCATCAACCCCATGGCGCCGCCAGGGTTCCTGCGCTTCTACTACCAGGGCCAGGAATTTGAAGTCGCCGAGCCTGACTGGGCGGCAGCGTTCGCGGTCCACAACGAGTTGGCGCTCAAGGATCACGAACAAGTGATCAATGCAGGCGGCCTCTTCATCCTCGGCACCGAACGCCACGAATCCCGCCGCATCGACAACCAGCTTCGCGGGCGCGCCGGCCGCCAGGGCGATCCGGGTTCCTCGCGTTTCTATCTGTCGCTGGACGATCCTTTGCTGCGCATCTTTGCCGGCGATCGCGTGCGCGCCATCATGGACAGGCTGAAGATGCCGGAAGGCGAACCTATCGAGGCGGGCATCGTCTCGCGTTCGATAGAGTCGGCGCAGCGCAAGGTGGAAGCGCGCAACTTCGATATCCGCAAGCAATTGCTGGAATACGACGACGTCGCCAACGACCAGCGCAAGGTCATCTACCAGCAGCGTAATGAATTGCTGGAAGCGCACGACATTTCCGATTTGATGGCATCCCTGCGCGCGGGCATGTTCCAGGATATCGTGCGTACCTATGTGCCGGCCGAATCGGTGGAAGAGCAATGGGACATCCCCGCGCTGGAAGCGACGCTGGCCAATGAGTGGGCGCTGGACGTACCTCTACAGGCAATGCTGAAGGACGAGGCCGAGTTGAACGACGAGGATATTCTGGAGCGCGTGCAAAAAGCAGCGAACGAAGCTTACGACGCCAAGATCGCCCTGGTCGGCAAGGAAGCATTCGGCGGCTTTGAACGTAGCGTGATGTTGCAGAACATTGATAACCACTGGCGCGAGCATCTGGCGGCGCTGGATCACCTGCGCCAGGGCATACATCTGCGCGGCTATGCGCAGAAGAATCCCAAGCAGGAATACAAGCGCGAGGCGTTTGAATTGTTCGGCCAGATGCTGGACCTGATCAAGAGTGAAGTGGTCAAGACCGTGGTCACTGTACGCATACAGTCGCGTGAAGAAATTGAGGCGGCCGAAGAGCAGTTCGCGCAGCCGCAACTGGAGAATGTGCATTATCAGCATGCCGATTTCGACGCCGATGCTACGGCTGAAGAAATGCTGGCGCCCACTGCGCATGCAGAACATAGTAAATCAGAGCCCATTGCTCATCAAGGTTTGAAGATAGGCCGCAATGATCCTTGCCCTTGCGGCAGCGGTAAGAAATACAAGCAGTGCCACGGCAAGCTGGCATAAGCGCTTGTACCTGGCTTGAGCAAAAGGGGCAGCATCGCTGCCCCTTTTTGTTTGGATAATTCGGTTTTACCCGCGCGGACCGGTCCAGGTCTTGCTTTATAATACACGGCAGGTCTATGCCCGCTGTTGTCCGGCATAGGCCCCATGCCCTCTGCTAACGAATCCCGTTGCGGACTTCGCCCCGGCTTTTGCAAAGACGGTAGCGCCAATTCTCATCCCGGCCGTTCCTGCCGGACCGCCGCACATCATGTAAGGAGTAAGCTCGCCTATGCCCCACAATATTTCGCTGATTACGACTATCGCTGCCGGGTTCGGTTTTGCCCTGATCCTGGGTTTTATCGCAGTGCGCATGAAGCTGCCTGCATTGGTCGGCTATCTGGTCGCCGGCATCTTGATCGGGCCGGCCACGCCGGGTTATGTCGCCGACATGGCGCTGGCGGGACAACTGGCGGAAATCGGCGTGATGCTGCTGATGTTTGGGGTGGGCCTGCATTTTTCGCTGGACGATTTATTGTCGGTAAAGCGGATTGCCTTGCCGGGTGCGATCGTGCAGATCATCGTGGCGACGGCGATGGGCGCCGGTATCGCCAGCCTGTGGGGTTGGAGCCTCGGCGCTGGCATCGTTTTCGGCCTGGCGCTGTCGGTGGCCAGCACCGTAGTGCTGTTAAAGGCGCTGGAAAGCCAGGGCGTGCTGGACTCGGTCAACGGCCGCATTGCGGTCGGCTGGCTGGTCGTTGAGGACCTGGTGATGGTGCTGGTGCTGGTCATGCTGCCGCCGCTGGCGGCATTGGGGAGCGGCTCCGGCACGGATGCCGGCGGTCCGGGAATCTGGATGACTTTGGCCAAGACTATGGGACAGGTCGCGCTGTTTATCGGCTTCATGCTGGTGGTCGGCCGCAAACTGTTCCCGTGGATATTATGGCAGGTGGCGCGCACGGGATCGCGGGAACTGTTCACGCTGTGCGTGATCGCCGCCGCAGT
>DATHMC010000389.1:0-2619 GCA_035487495.1 Undibacterium sp. | reverse complement strand
GCGCCACCTAGAAAGCCGGTCGCACCGGTCATCAAAATTAAATTATTCATGAAAGGCGTGTGCTCTTGTAACTTGTCTGATAGGGGTTGATGGCTGCCTGCTGGCTTATTATGCGCTGGCTACAGGTATTTTATTTATGGCGGCGGCAGCGGGCTGTGTGCCCGGTGGTTTTAGGTTTTCTCATAAGGCCGCACAAGTTTACATACCACGTAACGCGCGATTCTATAGTAAGGTTGACAAATGGATACAAAGATTTACAAAGCGTTGCATGTTGCCCGTTGGAAATCATTGTCATTTGTCGCCAAACAACCGCCTAGGATAGGCTAAATGAGTGTTTTTTAACATTTAAATTTGCTTCCCGTGAACTTTCCCGGTTCAAAAAGTGACCAAAGATTAAAGAAATGCCGGGTCAGATCGCCAGACGCTTCCATTGTCTGGCATGCCGGTTCCACATTCAGTCCGGTCCTATCTGGTCCTATCTTATAGCCGCGTTTTAGCCCGTGTCGGTTATGTTCAAGATTTGTCGCTCGATGAATCGCCAAATTGGGAGTCAACATGTTCTATTGGATCGCAGCGTTGCTGGTCGGCGCTATGGCATTAATGCAGTTGCGCGTGAACGCCTGGTTTTGGCTGCTTGCCATTCTGCTCTGGATAGCAGGCGGTTTCCGGTTTGCGGGGATTGGCCTGCTGGCAGCGATACTGCTAGCGCTGCTGCTGGTGATCCCTGCTTTGATCGTGGCGCTCAAACCACTGCGCTACGCCTTGCTGAGCCGCCCGATACTGGCAGTATTCCAGCGCATTTTGCCGCGCATGTCGCAGACCGAACGCGACGCGATCGAGGCTGGCACCACCTGGTGGGATGCCGAATTGTTTTCCGGCAAGCCAGCCTGGGACAAATTGCTGCAACTGGCGGCGCCGAAATTGACTGCTGAAGAACAGGCTTTCTTCGATAACGAAGTCGAGCAGTTGTGCGGCTTGATCAGCGACTGGGAGAGCACCGAAGTCTGGCAGGATCTGTCACCGCAGGCTTGGCAGTTCGTGAAAGAGAAAGGTTTTCTCGGCATGATCATTCCCAAGCAATATGGCGGCAAGGAATTCTCTGCCTACATGCATTCGCAGGTGATCATGAAGTTGTCGTCGCATTGTTCGGCTGCCGCGATTTCAGTGATGGTGCCGAACTCGCTGGGTCCCGCAGAGCTGCTGCTGCAATATGGCACTGAAGTGCAAAAGGATTATTTCCTGCCGCGCTTGGCGGCAGGCGAGGAAATCCCGTGTTTTGCCTTGACCAGTCCTTACGCCGGTTCCGACGCCGCGGCGATCCCGGATGTCGGCGTGGTGTGCATGGGCAGCTACGACGGCCAGGAAATGCTCGGTTTCCGGATCACCTGGGACAAGCGCTACATCACGCTGGCGCCGGTGGCGACGGTGCTGGGGCTGGCGTTCCGGGTCCAGGATCCGGATCAGTTGCTGGCCGGCGATGGTGCTGCAGGCACGGTAGATCTGGGCATCACCTGCGCGCTGATTCCTGTCAATCATCCCGGTGTGGTGAGCGGGCGTCGTCATTGGCCCTTGAATGCGGTGTTCCAGAACGGCCCGACTTCCGGCAAGGACGTTTTCATCCCGCTCGACTGGGTGATTGGCGGCCGCGAACAGATTGGCAAGGGCTGGCGCATGCTAATGGAATGCCTGGCCGCCGGCCGGGCAATTTCCTTGCCGTCGTCGACGGTCGGCTTTTCCAAGCTGGCGGTGCGCGGCACCAGTGCCTATGCCGCGATGCGTCACCAATTCCGGATCCCGATCGGCAAATTTGAAGGGATACACGAAATGCTGGCGCGCATGGGCGGCAACCTGTATCTGATGGACGCGGTGCGCCGGTTGTCGGCGCTGGCGGTGGATGCCGGCGAAAAACCTTCCGTGATTTCAGCCATTTCCAAATACCACGTGACCGAGCGCGGCCGGGTGTTGGTGAATGCCGGCATGGATGTGCTGGGCGGTAAAGGCATTTGCATGGGGCCGAATAATTTCCTGGCGCGCAGCTACCAACAGATGCCGATTGCAATTACGGTTGAAGGCGCGAATATCCTGACACGTTGCCTGATCATTTTCGGCCAAGGCGCGATTCGTTGTCATCCCTATGTGTTGAAGGAAATGGCGGCAGCCGGCGAGACCGATCAAGGCAAGGCGCTGGCCGATTTCGACCAGGCGTTCTTTGCGCACATCAGTTTTATCTTCGCCAATTTTTCACGGACCTTGTCGGCTGGACTGACTAGCGGTAGCCTGCCCAGCGCACCGCGTGCAGCGCCGCCGGAGCTGCGGCATTTTTACCGCGCGGTTAACCGCATGTCGGCGGCGTTCGCACTGCTGAGCGATATGTCGATGTTCGTACTTGGCGGCTCGCTGAAATTCCGCGAGCGGATTTCCGCCCGGCTGGGCGATATTTTGTCGCAGCTGTATCTGGTGTCCAGCGTACTCAAGCGCTACGAAGACGACGGCCGGCAGCAGGAAGATTTGCCCTATGTGCATTGGGCCATACAAGACGCCTTGCACCAGGCGCAGGAAGCCTACCTTGGCGTGCTGGATAATTTCCCGAATCGCGTGCTGGCAGTCTTGTTGCGTTTC
>DATHMC010000388.1:0-27490 GCA_035487495.1 Undibacterium sp. | reverse complement strand
AAGCGTCGATCAATCTCGGCAGTATTTCTTCTGCCGAGCCGATTTTAAGAAAGCATAGTCATGAAAAACCTGCATATCGAACGCCTAAAAATTCGGGCGAAGCAATACCATCGCACCCAACGAACTGCTCATTTTCAGGATGGCATGTTGATATTCCATGCTTATGACGGCCTGCCGATGGAACGATTGACATGGTGGGACGATGTGACCTTCATCGTCAACGATTATCGCGTAGCGCTGGCCTGGACACATCCCAGAATGGCATATGAAGATGCCATTGACAGCGAGACAGACCGTTTAACCCCCAATTTCTTGCAACAAAATCTCATGCGCGAAGGTACGCCGGTATACAAAATCTTGGGAAAATCCCGCAAGAAAATCATCTCCACCAGTTATGAACCGGTCAACAGGACCTCTCGGCGAGCTCAATGGCAGCAGTTGCGGCAACAGGTAATGCAGTCTGCCGATATTCAAATCCATCCATCCTTGACATCGCGATGGTGCAACTACAGCCGGCTAGTCTCGCTGTGCGTACCAATCGAAGTCCGTGACGAAGCCGATCTTCACCAATTGGTTTACTTGGCGAGGCGGCTACTTAAACGCGAAGTGACGTTGGAAGAAATATTCCCCGATTATCGCTATACCCGCACGGACTGGGAACGCGAGGGCTGGCATAACGCCGAGACTGATATACATGCGCATAGGATTTCACTATGAAAACATTTACACTCGCCCTAACGGAAACAGTATCCGCAATCACCTGCGATTGTTGCCAGACCAATTTCAGCAAGAACGATCTTGCCTGGTACGAAATTCAGTCTATCGAATTTACCGCAGGTTATGGTTCGATTTTCGGCGACGGCAAGACCATCTCGATCGACTTGTGCCAAGATTTCCTGATCCGAAAGATGGGAGAATGATTCTAACGAATCGAATAAACGGATACTGAAAGCAGCAGCGCCCGTACCTCCCAAGCAGGCCGATCCATAGCGACGCTAGACCTGTAGTAGTTGTGATAGATCGGGCTTATTGGCTATTGTTGAAACCCAAGTCCAGCCAGTCGCGGGCGTCTCCTGGTAAAAGCACCACCGGCGGATTCATTGGTGACAATGACGGATCCTGACCCGGTCTCGCCGTCTACGCTTGGCGGCAAGTTGGTCGGGCCGTCCAAGAAGAGTGGTTGGCCGTCCTTGGGCTTGATGTACCAGCGCTGCTTTTTGCTAGCTTTCGCTGTCCACTCAAACAATCCGTCTGACGGCACGATGGTCCGGCTGGACTTCTTCCCCCCCCCGGTAATACGCGCCCAGGAGCTTCCAGCTTCGCTTGATTCCCGACTCAGGAATGCAGCGCCTGTAAAGCCACTTCAGGGGCCTTCGAGACAATCTTTAGAAGTGCCTCAGCTGGCCCAGTTGGTTCTCGCCGATGCTGCTCCCAATTCTGAAGTGTCTTCACGCTGACATTCATCACTACCGCGAAATCTGACTGAGATAGTCCAGTTTGTTCTCGCACCTTCCTTGCGTCCACTCGTAAAACTCGAAGAACTACATCTTTTTTTACGACAGGCTCTGCAGTGCGAACTGGTCGCTTGCTTTTAGCCGTCACATTGAAAACGCGGGAGGGTTTTTCTTCCCCCCGCTCTATAGCGCCAGCCTGCTTAACGCTCAAAACAAGCTTTTGAAACAATTCTTTATTCATTCTCTTAACTCCGCTTGTTTTTTATTATTATTATCGGTTCACTTCGATTAGGTCTTCCTCAATTCAGATTTTACTAGATCCTTAAGTACCTCCTTTTGCTTTTGTGTCAAATCGTCCTTCTCAGACTTCGGATAAGCGAGAAGCATATATATCTTAGAATCAACTATTTTGTAATAGTAAATTGCCCTTCCACCGCCTCGCTTCCCTTTTCCTCCATACCCAAACCTGATTTTCCGAACGCCGCCGGTTCCTTTGATTATGTCGCCTGCCTCGGGATTTTCAAGCAGTTCATTTTGTAGCTCTTGATACTCTTCATCATTGGTCAGAGCTGTAATTGTTTCGGTAAACAGCTCGGTCTCTATAAAAACCATCTTGCGCCTCCGTATTATTATACGCCATTGGCGCACATGCGCAGTATATACGCCAATGGCGCATGATGCAACATCCCGCCAAAGCTTACGACACACTGATTATTTACACAGATCCACGGTGATTGTCATGCTTGCAAGAATTGATCCGCTGCGCGAAGCGGGGAAGCGGGCTCCACGGTGGCGAGAGACTGCATTGCGGTCGTTCACCGGACAATTTCACTGGAGGCTAGGAAAGCCAGCGTCATTCAACTAGGTAGGGATGCCCCCAAGTTACAGATGACGCGAGAAACTTGGCACCAGATTCGCGGCACTATTCGAATTTCTGATAAACCGGCAGGGCTGGCAGGCAGATGCAATAATGCATGGCGAACATTGTTCCCCGGAAAGGGGGGTAGCCTTGAAATTCCATTGGCTGATGAAAAGTCAGCGCAATGCGTTTTTCTTGATTGAACACTGGTTAGAAATTCCTAGAACACATTCAGGGGAATATATGTCATTGAAATCCACCAAGGAGCAGTTCGTCCAACTGCTTACGGATAACGACAATAAGGTCATCGCCTTATCTGGAAGATGGGGCACTGGCAAGAGTTTTATGTGGGATAAGGTCAAGAATTCATCCGAGGACGACAGGATCAAAGGCGCACTCTACGCTTCGCTCTTTGGGCTCTCGACGATTGAACAGATCAAGATGAAACTCATTCAGAGTGCTATTCCGTCCATGAAGGCCAGTCCGGCTCTATGGAAGGGTTCAAAGGATCTTGCCAAAACCGGCATCAAGGCGCTGACCGGCATCCACAAGAGTTTTGAGGCGCTCAATGATTTGGGGTTGGTCTTCGCGCCAGCCATGCTTCGGCAGCGACTCATCGTACTCGATGACATTGAGCGCAAACATGACAAACTCGATATCGACGAGGTGCTGGGTTTTATTGATGATTTCACTCAGCAGCATGGCTCTCGTTTTGTCCTCATTCTCAACAGCGATCAGCTTGATAAGCGAGATGTGTGGGATACCTTGCGAGAGAAAGTGGTTGATCAAGAGCTGAAACTGACGACTTCCTCCGCCGAGGCCTTCGAAATCGCCGTTGGGCTACAGCCGTCTATTTATGCGGATCAAATTCGTGCAGCTGTCGAGATCTGTGAATTGACCAACATCCGCATCATTCGAAAGATAATCAAATCGGTAAATCGTATTTTGGGTGATCGCGAGGGGTTAACGGATGCAGTAATTTCACGCGTCATTCCTTCGACGGTGCTTCTCTCAGCAATTCACTACAAAGGGATCGAGGATGGTCCTAATTTTGATTTTGTGCTGGCGCAGGGGGCCGCCCACAATTGGGGCGCCTTCTTGGAAAAAAAGGATAGTGAATCTGAAGAAAACAGGCGCCAATCCAAGTGGAAGCTTCTCATAAACAAGCTCGGCATTTCGAGCTGCGATGAATTCGAGCTTTTGGTAGTTGAGTTCCTGGAATCAGGTTTATTCGATGTATCCAAGGTGGCAGAGATTATCGACGGCTATGTGGCAGAAGCTGATCGAATGCACGCGCGGGATGAATATCATAAGTTCTTTCAGCGCTGCGTGTGGGATCACACACTGACGGAGGAACAACTTCTCGCGCAAGCATCTGAGGTCGCGGAAAAATCTCCTTTACTTGATCCCTACACGGTCACGGCTCTACACGAAACCGTCATGGGCATCCCAGGTGGAGAAGTGGTAGCCGAGGCCGCCGTTACGCGCTGGATCGAAGCATTCAAGGCGAAAAATCCGCAAGAAACGGAACTCAATAACTTTTGGCATCACAAACTTCACCCAAGAATTGAAGCTGAGTTCCAGGCCATCAACGCCAAGGTCCAGGCCAATACATCCGCATTCGACGCCTGCGTCCACATATCCCGGAATAGTGGCTGGGGGACACGCCAAGAAGTTGCTATGAAGGCCGCAACTGCCCAGGATATGGAGAACCTCATTCGCCATAGCGATATTGAAAGCATGCGGCATTTCATGCTTAAAATGCAGGACCTGTGCATTAACAAGAAAAATTATGAGAAACATTTCGGATCAGCCATGGACAATTTCGTCCAAGCTTGCAAAACCATTGTTGAAGATCCGCAGTCTGGACGGCTTCGCAAACTCATCAAACTCTTGTTTGACGATTCAAAGATTACACACTTACTCTTGAATCAGCCAGAGGCGCAAGCAGTAGGCGCTCCGGTCGCAACTCCCAATCCGAATGAGGCCTGATTTTGCTGTTTGGATAACGGCACCTGGTCGCTGCCCACCGCTCGATCACTGCGAGCTTCGTACTCATACTCCGGCTATAGCAAATAAGCGGAACTTTAGCGAAGGCTTCAGCAGGTTTGGATGTTGGCGCAACCTGGTTCAATTTGAGGTTAGCGCCAACATGCCATAATGCCGCGACAGGACCTATTGCGTCTGGTTGACGGTCAACGGCAGAACGAAAATTTGCAATGCCGAACGTGCTTCCGTAGTGCATTTCGACATCAATTTCTGGCCACTATTTTCAGCACGTTGGTCCATTCGCAAATCCCCTGCATTTATACCGTCAACGTAAAAGGACACGGTGACGGCTCTCTCATGGGTCAGAACGGATAACGATAGTTCTGACGTTGCCCCCTCCTGAAGCATATTCCACATCCGGTCAGTAATAATAAAACTGCTGGTATCTGCAGAGTTCACCAGGCGGTAGGCTAAGCGACGCTGGTGCGCGATATCCACGAAAAATCGGACGGAATCGGGCGCGATGTATTTATCTATGGGTGAGATAATCTCCAAGCTATCACCAAGCTTCTTGAGCGAAAATGCAATGCTTTCTGTTCTCGAGGTGTAGCGTGTCGAAAAATGTTGCCCGTCTGCGCCTGCCATCATGAGCCTTGAGACACGTCCGCGCAACCGTGTGCGAGCTTCAGGTGTGAGTTTGGCACTCTGCCTTGCCATATGCTCTCGAGAAACAAGAATTTCGTCTGGGGCCGCAGTGCCTACGAACCGGTCCAGTAAGCCGCGTGAATCGTGCATGCCCGCGTTGAATACGTCTCCAGGTAATTCCCAGCAATTGGTTTCGGTCAGGCCCATGTCATGTAACAATTGCTCTGTGATCGACAAATAGTAGGCCCCGATGCCGGAACGGTATGATGTGCCAATATCTGAATGTGCACCGGGCATTAGTACAACGGTCATGCGGTCACTTTTGAATGTCCGGCCTATGCCATTAATGCTGCTTGTCGGCACGAGCAGGAAGTTTGGATCGACGTCATGCACCGGTATAAACTTATTGCGCACTTCGTCAAAGGCAATAAAGTGCACAAGATAGTCAACAGATGCTGGCAAACCGAGCTCAAGCTGCTCTTGATAAGTTGCGACCGTATCATATAAGACGGCGTACTGACGCGGCGAAGGTTCGTTCGACGGGGCGCCAGCGTTGCCGAAATGCTCGGACCAGGTAGAATCCACTCGATTCATGAAATGACGCGCGGTGGCTGCCCCACGGCTAAAGCCAGTAACAAACACCCTGATTTCAGTTCGAGGATTTTCCTTTAACCATGCGCTAGCTTGTTTGTAAAAGCTCGTAACGGAGGTCTCCGCAACGCGGGTACCACTATAGCCAATTGCAGCGTCGGCAGGGTTGGTGATTGGCCCTTGCATTCCAGCACCAGGATGATATTCGACGTGAACCATTGGTGAGAGTTTTTGATCAGACTCAAGTTTCCGAGCGATCTCGGCTACCGCAGTAGGCCGCTCGGAAGGATTAACTCGCTCACGATCATTCAATGTACCATCAAAGGCAACGACATAGATTTTCACGGGCCTATCATCAAGCGGCGCAGTGATCATTGGGACACCTGCAACAACGTTAAAAGCAAGGTTCTCTATATACTCCTTGTCTGATTTTTTCAACGCCATGGGCCGGTCGCCCGAAAAAAGTGTGCAGCTGACACAGCCAATGCTCAGCACTATAAGTGTAGTGAGCCGCGCAATAATACCCCGCAAAGTATGTGCGGATATAGGACCTACGGGTAACGCCATGATACCTCCATAAATTTATACGACAGTCGTGCGACTGCTAGACTGGCCACCTTATTCACGATGGCCACACCAGTATATGTTTCAAAAGTTTTTTTTCTACTGAATTCGCGACTATCGGCCGTAGAGGGGATTACTGCTCAAGCGCCACGATTTTCACGATAGACTCGAACTCGGCCAATACTTCTGGGTAGCGCTGCGTTAGGCAACGTGATACAGCCTTATTTTCGAGAAGTTTGACGAGATATCCGCGTGCGAGCACGAGATTTAAAACGTCGCGGCCGTAAGACTGCTCAACAAGCTTGTATTGTCCCTGCAAGCTACCCATCTCGCGCTCCATCTTGGCGACCTGTTCTTTCGACACGCCTGTCAGCTTTTGTGGTTTCTTCCCATCGACCAGTAAATCGACCGGAGTAGCCACAAGCATCGCCTCTGCATATGAGACGGTGACGACGTTAGCTGAAACCATTAACTCTACGCATTCTATTTGCCGAGTCGGCTTCATCTTGCGCAGCACCCTAGAGATGTCCGCAGAAAACTGTCTGTCTTTCAGCAGCTCAGCCGCCTCCGGGCAAATACCTTTCAAAAGAGACATTTTCCTCACGATCTGGCTGATGTCGACATTGAGCACCTCCGCCAAGCGCTGGGCAGAGACGCCTCGCTCTATCGCCCGCCGTATCATGAAATGTTCTTGAATCGTCGACAATCGGTTGGTCCTGCTGTTATAGGTATAGCTTTCGTCATCGTTGGCGACCAGGCAGGGGGCTTCTTCGTAGCCAAGATCGCGCAAGGCGACCAATCTCATATGCCCGTCCAAGAGCATGTGATGTTCAGACCTCTTGATGATCGGCGTAACGGACAGCGGCTCAATTAACCCAATTTCCTTGATCGAAGATCGGATCTGCTTAAACTTCCTGGAGCCGTCAAGTTCTTTCGGAATATTCCTGGATGGGAGTATGTTTACCAGAGCCACCGAAAGAGGCTCCATGGAGAACCCCAGTGCGACGCCTTCTGTCATACGTTACTCCCTGTCGCCCAGACACGCTCGGCCAGATAGGTGGGCAACGTCTCTAGTCCTTCTGCCCGCAAGAGGTTGGTGAAATTTTCGTTGGCGAGCAGTTGACGCAGGGCGCCCACTACAAACAGTAAGCGCTGCTGCGTCATTTCAGCTTTTTTGACTACTAGTTTTTGACGCTCTACCTCTTTTTGATAAGTGCGTACTAAACTAGAAGTCGTGACGTCGCTACGTTTGCGAGACATGCCACGCTCTAGCGTTTTCCCTAGCGTGTGTCGGCATTCGATCACTTTCTTGGCCTCAAAGAGCTGCCTGCCGCGTAATTTTCCTGACTCATAAGCGTCCTGCAGCGCTCTTTGTATCGCCTTATCGTCGTCACCACCGCCGACAATGGCCAACGCCGCCGTGAGTGGTATCTTGCCTTTTTCGACGGCCACCAGCAGGCGCTCTTCGCCTCGCTCCAATAATGTGAGTATCCCGCGCACACGCTCGACTGCCAGGCCCGTCTTGGCGGCAATCATCTTTTGGTCGTAACCTTGATTTCGCAGCGCCGCGATGCCGGCAAGCAGTTCAAGCGGCCGGTACTGGCGCCGAGCGATGTTCTCAGCAAGGCTCATGATGAAAGCGTCTTCATCGCTGACAGAGACCACGAGAGCGGGAATGCTCTCTTCTCCCAACGACTTAAACGCCTTCATGCGCCCCTCCCCGCAAACCAGCAGGTAACGCTCTTCTCCATCCTTGCCAGCACGGGGCGTCACGGTGATTGGCTTCTTCAAGCCTAGGGCGCGGATGTTGCCGATGATCTCATCAAATATCTTGGCGTTACGCTCCCGCGTGTTGAGAATATCTATCTTATTGATGGGGATCATCCTAAGATCGCCGGGTGACAGGCTCTTGGTCATGCTGCCCTCCGCAGACGGGTTCGCTCTGCCATGCCATACAGGTAGTCGAGGGTGTCGAAACGGTAGCTGTCAAATTCGATGGCATTCTGATCGGCCAAGCTGAGATGCTGAGTCCCGAAATCAATCCTTGGTAGCAGGAAATAGTCCAGAGAACCTTGATTGGCAGTATCCAGGCGAACCGCCACGGTGATATCTGGAAGCAGGCTGGCGTCAAAGCGAACCTTCCAGCGGTTGCGCCCCGAATCCAGGCTGTGGCAGCGTGCCAGCACGATAGAGGCCGTGAACTCACGATTCACCATTAGCAGGTCGGTCGCTGGATCGCGCAGCACCTGGCCGCCCATTTGCAATATCTTTGATTCTGTCTCCATGACGATTTCCGGGTGCATGCGCCGGATGAACCGATTGACTTCCAGGTATTGATAATCGCGGTCCGGTGTAAAACCCACCATTTGATAGGCTCTTATTAGACTGCCGAACCGGTAGGTGTATACAGAAGAGGCTGGCATGCCCTCCATTTCGTCGATGATTAAGCCAGACAGCATTCCGCGTGCTTTATATAGTGAGCGCAGGCGCTCGATCAGTTCTTCATCGGTGTAGCGGCGAGCCCGCGCACGGATGATGCCTTGGGCGGTGTAGAAGATTTCTGTGGGAACGATGGGATCAAAGGCATGCTCCTTCCTGATCCACATGTCAGGCGTGTTGACCACGCGGGTCTTTTTGAGTTTGAAGGAAACACGGTTATAGACGTTGTTGCCGATGTATTTTTCGTTGGTGAGTACCTCACGGACGGTCGCCCTAGTCCAGGGCCGGTTGATTTCCGAATAGGTTTGCATTGCGTTTAGACGGCTGGCGATCTCCAGCTCATTTACTCCTTCGTCGATGAACCATCGATAGATTTGATTGACGGTTTGTATTTCCTGCAGGGGGCCGGGCATCAAGATGACGCGGTCAGTCTGCAGGCACTTGTGTTCGCCGCGCTGCAGTTCTCCTTTCGTTGCTCCGTGTTGATCGATCAGCATCCGCCGCAGGCCATAGCCAGCAGTTCCTCCTTGCCGATAACCAAGTTCTATCAAGCGGCACTGCCCGGCAAATACCTTGGCTGACAACTCACGACTATATTCGCCAGCCATGGCACGCTTGACACCCTTGACGATCGTGGAGACTGGAGAGCCATCGTTCTCGAACTGTTCGGCACAATAGGCAACTTGAATACCGGCGCGGCGGCAAATGTACTCATAATATGCGCTTTCGTCGGCATCCTGGAACCGCCCCCAGCGGCTGACGTCATAGACCAGGATGATCGTGAAGGCGGCGGTGCCGCTTTCCACGTCCCTGATCAGTTGCTGCAGCGCGAGTCGGCCATCGATGCGCAGGCCGCTTTTGCCTTCGTCGGCATAGGTCTTGACGATGTTAATATTGCGATGGCTAGCGTATTCTCGGATCTTCTCGCGCTGGTTGTCAGTGGAGTATTGTTGATGCTCGGTGGACATGCGCACATATTCAGCCGCCTGAAACAGGACGGGCTGTACAAAAGTTCCCAAGCTGTCTTGATCTAATTTCATTTGCTAAGTCGCCCAATGCCAGTGGGCTCCCTGGCGGCCGAAGTGCACGTCTTACCGGTTTGTGTGCAATTATCAAATTAGCAGAAGCTTTGCCACTTAACCACGAGTCCTCTCTTTGCAATCATGGATGCTTGACCAAAAGCGGCTCTGGCAAGAGGGAAAGAAAGACATTCCACGCGTTCTTCTTTGCAATCAGCGGATGAGGTAGCAGGATCATCCTGTAAAGCCCAGTTGGCGCGGCTTTTACGGAATTTGACGCGTCCATCTTTGCAATCATGGAGGACCTATTTTTGTAATTTCGGACCAATTGCATGGCTCGATTGCCTTCGGCATACTGGGGATGGAGGCTGCGATACGCCCGCCAGTAGCCCAGATTTCTTGCCATCCATGCGTGCTGGGCGTGCAATTGGTTGTTTATATAGTCTGGATCGGTGTTGCGCTTGATCTGCTGCCAGCGTCGTCGGCGTTCTCTCTGGCAAGCCTTCTTGGTGCAGTAGGTTTGAGTGGGGTTTTGAGGGCGCGGTTGAAAGAGTTCGCCGCAAGCAAGACATTCCAGATATTCCATCGCTCCCTCCAGCACCAGCCTTTGCCACAGAGAGTTTACCTAGCCATCCGCCGACGGACATACGTCCGACATGGCATTGGCCGTCCATATCGAGCGCCAAGGGGTGCAAATGCATGGCCAGTCCGCCCCATTGTCAAGCAAGCATTTGGTCAAATCTTACTCTTTCGCACCATCGTTTAATCCGAGCTTGAACGCCCTGGAGATGCTATAGTTTCGGCGGAGAATCTGGGGCTTAAAACGTTTTTCAACTTTTATGAGAAAAAGTAGGAAATTTTCACTAATTATGAGATGGAGTTGGACCGCCGATGTCTCACAGGATTGAAAAAAGCCTTAAAAATCAAAGGCTGGATTTTTCACCTTCTGCGGCGTCCTACACAAATTTCATAAAGATCTGCCTGCGAGAGCGTCAATTGAACCTGGTTGAACTTGGCACAATGCTGAAATCAATAGGCGCGTGAAATCCCGTGGATCTCTTGATTTTCATTGCGGCCTTTGCCGCACTGCGCTTGCCGCGTCGCATATTGCGCTTGCCGCTTCCCGACTGAACTATAGATCCTGCACTTGTGATAGGCTGCACTGAATTCTCACAATTCTGTATTGAGCGCTTCAATGGCTTCCAAAGCGATCCATTTCTCATGGGCAAAAAGAAAAGCGGTTTTCAATAAGCCGGCTTCGCACCTGCGCAAAGGTTTTTTGATTTGAGACCTGCGGCCCTCATTCAACGCGAATCCTGGCGATTGAGCACTGCGCTGTTGATCTCCTTGCTGATTCACGCGCTGCTGTTGAGCATTGCCTTAGGTGGTCAGGTATTCGGGCTTCCTGGCCTGGACTTTCCGTGGAAAGAAAAGCGCCTGGAGGCCAATGATCTGCGCATTCTTCTTTTACCTGCGCAGCCGGCAACGGCGCCGGCAGATGCTTCGCCCGCAGAAATGTCCAATCCGGCGCCTGCCGCAGCGGACAAGCCCGCAATGGCGAAGGGCCTGATCTTATTGCCCAGCTCAGCTCTTTCCGTCGCCCCCAGTGAGGGCGCCGAAGTAATCCCGCCCCCAACGCCGGCAGCCACTCCCACGCCACCTCCGAAACCGTTCATGGCGACACGAAAGCGGCCACGCACGAAGCGGCCGATCGCGGCCGACGCGCCAATGGTGGAAACACCCGCGAACGCCGTGGCGCAAACCACGCCTGTTTTGGAAAGTGAAGTACCGGTCCCCAGTAATGCAGCCGATGCAGCACAGAAGCAGATCGAACAGGATCCGGGCGAACCAGCGCTTGAGCAGGCCAGGCTAGAACGTGAAAAGCAGAACGCCGAAGGACTGCGCCAGGCGGAACTGAAGGCGGCCACGCAGCGAGAGGCGGCGCAACAGGACGCCGCCAGGCAGGAACAGGAGCGGGTTGAAACTGTGCAATTGGAAGCTGAGCGCAGGGAAGCCATGCGACAAGAACAGGCGAAGCAAGCGCAGCTTGAGACGGCACGGCAAGCGCAGCAAGAAGCCGCCCGCGCTGAGCAAGCGGCCAGGAGTGAAGCTGCGCGCGTGGAGACCGAACGTAAGGAGCTTGCCCGGCAAGAGGATCTTCGTCGGGACACACTGCGGCAAGAGCGCGCAAGACAAGAGGAGAAAATACGACAGGATACCGCTCGAAAGGAGCAGGAACGGGCCGAGGCGACGCGACTGGAAGCTGAGCGCAGGGAAGTCTCACGGCAAGAACAAACGAAGCAAGCGCAGCTTGAGGCGGCACGGCAGGAGCAACTGCGACAAGACATCATAAAGCAGGAAGCCGCCCGCGCCGAACAGGCGGCCAGGAACGAGGCTACGCGCAAAGAGGCCGAACGTAAGGAGCTTGCCCGGCAAGAGGATCTTCGCCGAGACGCCCTGCGGCAAGAGCGGGCAACACAAGAGGAAAAGATGCGGCAGGATACCGCTAGAAAAGAGCTGGAACGGGCCGAGGCGACGCGACTGGAAGCTGAGCGCAAGGAAGCATCACGGCAAGAACAGGCGCGCCAAGACGCAAAGAGGCAAGAGGCGGCACGGCAGGAACAACTACGGCAAGACGCCGCCCGCACTGAGCAAGCAGCCAGGAACGAAGCTGCGCGACTGGAAGCCGAGCGCAAGGAAGCATCACGGCAAGAACAGGCACGACAAGAAGCAACAAGACAAGAGGCGGCACGGCAGGAACAGCTACGGCAAGACATCATAAAGCAGGAAGCCGCCCGCACTGAGCAGGCGGCCAGGGGTGAAGCGGGACGACAAGACGCAATCAAGCAAGAAGCAGCACGACAGGAGCAGGCAAAAAAAGAGCAGGCGCAGAGGGAGCGGGCTGAGCAAGACGCGATACATGAGGAGCGGCTGCGCGCCATCGGCAAGCAACTCAATGAGGAAGCGGCCCAGCGCGACGCAACGCTGAACCGCCCAGCGCGCTCGCTGCTGCCCACGGTAAGCAGCCTTCGCCGCGGATGGCTGTTCGGACGCGCCGACCCGAATGCCGATCTCGTTCTCTACGCGGAAACCGTGAGCCGAAAGATCGAGAGGAACATGACATTCGACATGGTTCGCGACGTGGTGAAACAGCCTCACACGCAACCGATGGTGACAGTGGCAATCCGCGCCGACGGCTCGGTAGAGAAGGTGACTTTCGTGGTCTCCAGCGGCGTGGCCGCCATCGATGAAGCGATACGGAAAGTCATCGCCAGCCAGGCGCCCTATGGCGCATTCCCGCCCGGCCTGGCGCGCCAGTATGACGTGATTGAAATTCGCCGCACCTGGGTGTTCGATACGGCCATACGTTTGCAATAATAGCGAAAACGGGGTGGCTGTGCGTCCGCAAAAATACCGATAAGAGATGCGTTGGCATCTTATATGGTTATCGTCAAATACCGCGCGTATACTGCTATTTTAGATAGGCACGAAGCGCATCAGCCACCTGTTGCAACTGATCCGGCATGCAGGAGCGATTGGCTATGGCACCATATTTCTTTTTCGATGGAGAACAAGCGGAAACATTTTCGGCTGAGACCAATCGCAAAGAGATCGCAAAAGCGATTAGGAATATCTTGGGCTCAACACTGATTGAAACGGCAATCGGTGATTTCGAATATCTCAGTAAAAAATTCAATGAAGAGATTGGCGCAACCTCGGGCGATGCAGAGATATCTGCCGTCGAACGCCAACTTGCCGGTCTAGAACTTCAGCGAGAAAAGCGAACCGGAAGGATCACAGAGCTTGAGACGGAAATCGACGGGTTAGCCGATCAACTTTCGGCGATTACGGCAAAGCTATCTGAAGCGCAAGAGGCGGCGCAATACCAGCGAGCACGTGATGATAAGCAACATCAGCTGACTGGTGTTGGGGACCAGCTCAAAGAGACGCAAAATGATATCCTCAAGTGGATATCGTCGAAAGCAATGGTGGCGGTATCCGCGAAATTAACTTCCTTGTCTCTTGATTTCATCGATGAGGAAAGTCTCCGAGGACGCATTCCGAGCCCCTACAACGAAGACTTTGTCAGAGGATTGCTTGATATCGAACGATGCATTTGTGAGCGCCCACTCCTGCCAGCAACGGCCGAATGGCGCGCGGTTACTGCGCTCCTGTCCACCGCGTCGAATGCGGAAGTCCTAAGCCGAGTAATCAGGGCTCGTTCACGGATTAGTGTTCTGAAAGAACAACGCCAAGATGTAGCAGCACTTCTTACTGGGGCCGAGGAAAAGCAAGTGAGGCTGATCCACTACGACTTTTGTCCTGGCATCATTGCAAAGTTTTTTGAAAATACCATCAACAGGTATATATCGTAACTGTCCATCCTCTGGAACTGCGCGAATTCCCTCAACAAAATCTTCATAGCTAAGGCTTTGATGGAAGGTGACAAACCGAATATGGCCCACTTTTACAAGCTCATCAAAACGACGTTTTTGCACTTCTCGTACTCCGCCACTATTAACTAGAAATTGCGGGTCTAGAATTTCAAGTGCCTTTTCAACGGTACGATAAGTTTTACCGGTTCCCGGTGGTCCGTAAAGAATTTGATTAAGGGGTATATTGGTTTCCAAGTCTGCATTCATAAGATAATTCGTGATCCTTTTAAAAAAACAGTTCTGACGTATTCTTGAAATCTTGGTACAACAAAATACTGTATATAATATCAGATTAAATTAACAACTATTTCTGTTAAAAGATTTTTTAAAATGTCCATTCCAAATCGGCCTAATCAGGTTCCAACTCAAGGACCGGTAATTTCCTAGCAAACCGTCACAATTCCAAAGTAGAATGCTCCGTCGTTTCATAAAAACCGCGTGCCGCCGCGCTTGGCATCCATCCTGAACAAGGCCTGAGCTAGCTAAGCATGCATTACTTATTTACCAGTAAAGGAACACCTGTGTTGATCAAATCCCGTGTTGTTATAGGAAGCGCCGTCGCGCTGCTGGCCCTGAGTGCTTGCACCCCAAAAGACGCCGACAAATCTACCACCGCCACTGCAGGCGCCGACAAAGGCCCGATTGCCGCTACCGTCAACGGTACCCCCATCAGCCAAAAGCGCGTGGACCAGATCATGCAGCAGCAAGCGCTGCAGCAAGGCATGCCTGACAATGCGGAAACCCGCAAGCTGGTGATCGACAACCTGGCGATGCAACTGCTGGTGGCGCAAGAAGCCACCACCAAGGGCCTGGACAAAACTCCGGAAGTGGCCGACCAGATAGAAATGACCAAACAGTCAGTGCTGGCCAACGCCTTTATCCAGGACTACATCAAGAACAGCAAGCCGACCGATGAAGCGATCAAGGCAGAGTACGACAAGGTCGCTGCGCAATCCGGCAAGCAATATGAAGCGCGCCATATCCTAGTCAAGACAGAAGACGAAGCCAAGGACATCATCGCCAAGCTGAAGAAAGACCCAAAACAGTTTGAAGCGCTGGCCAAAGCCAAATCCATGGACCCAGGCTCCAAGGACAAGGGCGGCGAACTGGGCTGGTTTGACCCGCGCAGCATGGTGCCGGAATTCGGCGCAGCGGTCGCCAAACTGGAAAAAGGCAAGTTCACCGAAGAGCCGGTCAAATCACAGTTCGGCTACCACGTGATCATGCTGGAAGACTCCCGTGCGGAACCAGTGCCTACACTGGAAGAAGTGAAACCGAAAGTCGCTCAGCAACTGCAACAGCAAAGCCTGAAAAAGCTGCTGGATGACCTGAAGGCAAAAGCGAAGATCGAGATTACTGCGCCGGCTGCTGCGGCTGGTGCTGCATCTACCGCTGCGGCGAGTGTGCCGCCTGCGTTGGGTGAGCCTGCGAAGAAGTAAGTTTCATCTTAAGAGTAGAAACTACTCCTGCATGCAAAAGGACCTTTCGGGGTCCTTTTTCTTTTGCTCGGAAGCAAGCAGTGCTTCCCAACGCTCCACGTTCGCATCTGCACGCATATTTCCATAACACCATCGAACACCCCTAACATATTTCCTGCGCGGACCTATACTACCTTCATGGCCTCCTATGGTTTGGGATTGCAGTTCTGCGCCATGCTGTGTCAAAGACTCTTTTGACATTGCATGACAGCAATAACTATCCCCCGCGAGGGGCCATGCCCGGCCCGGCTTATCCGCTGGACTGGGAGCCTTGGATGTGTCCGCCACACAAAAAGGAGGCGCAAAATGTTCTGGGGTTTTGGCTGGTTAGGGTTGTTCTTCATTTTGCTGATCTTGCTGAGTTCAGCGATCTTCATTTTCCGCGAGTATGAGCGTTGCGTGGTGTTTACGCTGGGGCGGTTTACCGGGGTCAAGGGGCCGGGGCTGATTTTTATCGTGCCCGGCATCCAGCAGGTGGTGCGGGTGGATCTGCGCACCGTGGTGCTGGAGGTGCCGACGCAGGACGTGATCTCGCGCGACAATGTGTCGGTCAGGGTCAATGCGGTGGTGTATTTGCGCGTGATTGATCCGCAAAAAGCCATCATCGAGGTCGCCAATTACATGAATGCCACCAGCCAGCTGGCGCAGACCATGCTGCGCTCGGTGCTGGGTAAGCATCAGCTGGACGATCTGCTGGCAGAGCGGGAAAAGCTGAACGTGGATATCCAGCAGGCGCTGGATGCGCAAACCGATTCCTGGGGCATCAAGGTCTCCAATGTGGAGATCAAGCAGGTGGACCTGACCGAATCGATGGTGCGCGCCATTGCACGGCAGGCCGAAGCAGAACGCGAACGCCGCGCCAAGGTGATCCATGCCGAAGGCGAGCTGCAGGCATCCGAAAAACTGTACCAGGCAGCCCAGATCCTGGCGCAGGAGCCGCAGGCGATCTTACTGCGCTACCTGGAGACGCTGACCGTGATAGGCGCCGACAAGAACACCACCGTGGTGTTCCCGCTGCCTATGGACTTGCTGGCGGCGTTTGTCGAGAAGAAGGGCAAGCCCTGAGCCTTGCCCCTGCCGCGCTTCCCTGTTTCCCTCCGTGTTGGCGGCTCCCGTCGCCACTCACCGACACGCCCCCGCCATTCGCCGAAAACCGCGCGACATCTTCGCCACCATCCATTATCTTGACGCTGCTGACAACAACACCGCGTCCGGGCCACTGAAACGGCGTGCCGGGAGTGCAAATGCCGTTCAGCTTAGCATCCTCCCCTAGTTTGTCGTCCCCGCGCAGGCATGGCCCCAGCGGCTTGCGACCGTACGACACTGGATTCCCCTGTGTCCCTGCAGGGAAGGAGTATTGCCTTGCAGGGCAATACCGTTACGCAGGCAAGCAGCATGCTGCTCGAAACCCCTGCTTCACCGCTTTCGCGGGAATGACACGGATTGGTGTTTTTCCTTAACTAAGCAGCATTAGCTTCATGGTCCCGGTTCACATCAGAAAGGAAAGAAATGTCTGAACAATTACAACAGCGCGAGGACAACGGCGCGCGCGAAGGGCGGCAAGATCGCCAGTGGTATGACTATGACGCGCGCAAGCACCTGGTGTGGGGCGTGGCGCTGATCGCGGTGGGTTGCATCTTCCTGCTCGACAGGCTGGACATCATAGAGGTGGACGTATTCGCGCTGTGGCATCTGTGGCCGGCGGTGATTGCGCTGTATGGCCTGGCCGACATCGTGTTTGCGAAGAAGATGTCGCATGTAGTGAAGGGCGTCTACCATATCGCGCTGGCGTTCTGGCTGTATGCCTGCCTGGAGCATCTGTGGGGATGGACATTTGGCAGCACTTGGCCGATCATCCTTATCGCCTACGGCGCCAGCCTGTTGCTGCGCGGTGCGTCCAAGCTGTCTAACGATACCAACAAGGAGTCGCACAAATGAGCCGCGATCATAACCAAAACCGGATCTTCATCGGCGGTTTCATCATCCTGGTGGGCGCCTTGGCCTTGCTGGATAACCTGGGCATCGTCGATACCCGCGCCGTCCTGTCCTTCTGGCCGCTGGCGTTCGTGGCCCTAGGCAGCATGAAGCTGTACCAGGCGCGCCATGCCGGCTCGTATGTAGTGGGGGCGGTGCTGGTGATGGCGGGCATTTTACTAACGCTGCAACACATGGGCCTGATCTACTTCCGCTGGCGCGACTGGTGGCCTGCGGTGCTGATCGTGGCCGGCATCATGGTGGTGTCGCGCGGCATGTTCGGCAGGCGCGGCCGTCGCCGCGACGGCGTGCAGTCCCTGGCCGGCGACAATTCCACGATAGACGTGGTGGCGGTGATGAGCGGGCACAACCTGAAGAACGACACGCAGGATTTCCGTGGCGGCGATATCGTGGCGGTGATGGGCGGCGTGGAGCTGGATTTGCGCCAGGCGTCCATGCAGAGCGAGGCGGTGATCAGCGTGTTTGCGATGTGGGGCGGCATCGTCATCAAGGTGCCTACCGACTGGTCGGTGGTGATGAACGGCACGCCCATCCTGGCCGGCATGGACGACAAGACCGTGCCTTCGATGAGCGCCGGCAAGCGCCTGGTCATTGAAGGCGAGGCCATCATGGGCGGCGTGGAAATCAAGAACTAGCGCTCTATCAATTTAGAACAACATCCATGCATCCCATCCTGACCAATGCACGCAAGCTGTTGTGGTACCTGGCCGCATGGATGCTGACCGGCCTGTTTGTCGCGCTGCTGCTGGTGACGGCAGACCAGGCGCGCTGGGGCAGCGCGCTATGGTTTGCGCTGCCGGCGGCGATGCTGTACAGCTTTGTCGCCGCTTCCGCTTATTATGTATGCCGCTCGCTGCCGATGGCGAAGCGGCATTTCTTTTCTGCGGTGGCAGTGTTCGGCGGCGCTTCGCTGATTGCCGGCTTTGCCTGGCTGGCGATCTGCCACGCCTGGAACCAACTGGCGCAGGCGCTGGCCAGCGGCTATGCCGCGCTGCCCATCACGCAGCATCTGGCGGTGGTGCTGTTCGCCGCCGGTTGCGGCTTTTACCTGCTGTCCATCCTGGCGCATGACGTGCTGATCGCGTTTGACAACGTACTGCTGGCAGAGCGCCGGGCGGCGGAATCCCGGGTGCTAGCGCGCGATGCCGAGCTGCAGGTATTGCGCACGCAGATCAATCCGCACTTTTTGTTTAACAGCCTCAACTCCATCAGCGCGCTGACAACGATGGACGGTGCGGCGGCGCGCAGCATGACGATAGAGCTGGCGCAGTTTTTCAGGCAAACCCTGGCGCTGTCGGAAAAGCAGGCGATACCGCTGGCGGACGAGCTGGCGCTGTGCCGCAACTTCCTGGCGATAGAAAAGATACGCTTCGGCAAAAAGCTGGAATCCGCACTGGAGATTGCAGACAATGCGCAGCGCGCGCTGATCCCGCCGATGATATTGCAGCCCTTGCTGGAAAACGCCATCAAGCACGGCATCCGCGGCCTGGTGGATGGCGGCACGGTGAGCGTCCAGGCCTTTGCGCGCGAACAGTGGCTGCATATTGCCGTCAGCAATCCGGTGGACAGCGATCCCAATCCGGGCAATACCGCAGGCAACGGCACCGGCCTGAAGAATATCCGCCAGCGCTTTGCCAGCATCTACGGCGAGCGCGCGCGGGTCAGCTGGACGCTGGCTGACGGCCAGTTCCTGGTAGAGATGGCGCTGCCGCTGACGTATCATGAAGTTTAAATTCCCTCCTACTACGACATCATCATGAGCGCAAGCACCGCAACCCTGACGGCCCTGATCGTGGACGACGAAGAACTGGCCCGCCGCCTGGTGCGCGAGTACCTGGGCCGGCACGCCGACATACAGATCATCGGCGAGTGCGACAACGGCCTGCAGGCGGTGCAGGACATCAGCGGCCTGAACCCCGACCTGGTCTTCCTGGATATCCAGATGCCCAAGCTGACCGGGCTGGAGGTGCTGGAGCTGAGCGGCCGGAGCGACGGCGTGATCTTTACCACCGCCTACGACCAGTACGCGCTGAAGGCCTTCGACCTGCACGCGGTGGACTACCTGCTGAAGCCGTTTTCGCAAGCGCGCTTTGACGAAGCCCTGGCGCAGGCGCGCAGGGCTCTCGGGCAGACCCTGCCGGCGCTGGCAAACCTGCTGGCGCATACCGCAGAAAAATTGGAACGCATCCTGATCCGCGACCGCCACCAGGTGCACGTGATCGCAGTGGAAAAGATCGACTACGTGGAAGCGCAGGACGATTACATCAGCATCCAGTCCGAAGGAAAATCCTACCTGAAGACGCAGCGGCTGTCGGAGCTGGAAACGCAGCTGGACCCGAAAAGATTCGTGCGCGTGCACCGCTCCTACCTCATCAATCTAGAAAAGCTGCAGGGCATGGAGCGCACCAGCAAGGACAGCCATACGGCGCTGATGCGGGACGGCAAGCAGATCCCTATCAGCCGCGCCGGCTATGAGCGCATCAAGGCGGTCATGTGAGGCTTTTCCCGGGGTGTAGCTAGGGTGGACACTCCAAAGAAAGAACGTAGGCTGGGCCAATGCTTCACCAGCCCAACAAGCAAACCGCCGGCTTCGGGCGAAGCTAACCCCACGGTTCGGTGGAACAAAGCGAAATAAGCTTGCGTCCGGTTTGAGTATTGGGCTGGTAAGGCCTTAGCCCAACCTACCGCCTATTTTAAAAAGTTCAATTTCTCGAGAAGGTACTGTAATCCAGTACCAAATAGCCTGCATCGTTGTTCTTCGCATATCCTGGTAGTACTTCCTCATTCCCTTTGCTAATCTTCGCTCCGAACCTGCGGCATGCCTTGCAAGCCCAGGCAACCCGGTTCACTCCATCGTTTTGAAAAGGATACTTATGAAGCGCAAGCTACTCGTTCTGTTGACCCTCGCTGCCGCATTGCCGGCCCTGCCTGTCCTCGCTGCGGATAATTCCACGCTGGCGTCGCCGATGGCTAGCGCGCGCTCCAATGAGCAGGCAGAACAAACCGTAGGCGCCGGCATCTCGTATGGCACCAACTTCTTCGGCGACAAATCCAAATGGCGCGCCGGCCTGTTCGGCGAGGCCAATTTTTCCAACGGCGTATTCCTCAGCACGACAGACGGCATCGGTTACCGCCTGGTCGACAATTACAACGGTTTCTCTGTAGCCGCCAGCCTGGGCCCTAGCGGATCGCGCAAGCAATCGGCCGGCGACAATGACAATGGCCGCAACCGCCTGCAAGGCATGGGCGAGATCGGCACCCGCGCGCAGGCCAACCTGTTTGTCAACTATGATTCCGGCCCCTTCCACGTGAATACCGCGCTGCGCCAGACCCTGGGCGACCGGCGCGGCACCGAGGTGGACGTGATCGGCCGCTATGACGCCTACTCCACCAAGCAAGACCTGGTGCAGCTGTCGGCGGGCTTCGCTTACGGCAACAAGACGCTGATGCAAACCTATTTCGGCGTGACGCCGGCACAATCTGCGGCCAGCGGCAATTCGATATATACACCGTCGGCCGGTGTCGCCGGCAGCAGCGTCGGCGTGATGTGGCGCCATGCGCTGAACCAGAACTGGGTGACTACCGTCGGTGCGGAAGTGGCTCGCCTGGGCAGCGAGGCCGGCGATAGTCCGTTGGCGGCGCGCCGTACCAATGCATCGGTCGGGGCCAGCATAGGCTACCGTTTCTAGATTTATCTTCCCCTTGTAGGGTGGGCAGCGCCGCCCACGCGTATCATGCCCAAATCAAAGGAAGCCTCCTTTGTTTGCCGGCAGCGTGGGTAGTATCCACCCTATCTTTTTATTCTTGTGCAAAGCTCGGGCCGGTCCCGGGCTTTTTCATTTTGGCAGGCGTCGCAACACTTCCAGCTTGCCGAGCGACTCCGCCGCGTGCTCCATCAACGCGCGCAGCTTGGGCGCCATGTAGCGGGCGCTGGACACCACCAGGTGCACCGGCAAGGGATCGGTTTCCCACTCCGGCATCAGCCTGAGCAGGCTGCCGTTGACCAAGTCGTCTGCCACCTGGTAAGACAACGGGCGGCCCAGGCCGCGGCCGGCCTTCACCGCGTACAGCATCGCATCCACGTCATTGACCAGCAGGCGCGGCGCGATGCGCACCGTCTGCTCGCGGCCGGCGTGGCGGAAGCGCCATTCCGGCGGGCCGGGTCGGCCGGTGGTGTGGATGGTGTCGTGTGCGGCCAGCTCGTCCGGAGTTTGCGGCGCGCCGCGTCTGGAAATGTAGTCGGGGCTGGCGACCAGCAGGCGCCGCACCTCGCCGACCTTGCGCGCCACCATGCCGGCGTCGGCCAGCGGGCCTATGCGCACCGCCAGGTCCAGCCCTTCTTCTATCAGGTCCAGGTTGCGGTCGCTGAGCACCAGCTCCACCTGCACCGCCGGATACTTGTCCATGAAGCTGATCACGACCGGCGCCACATGGCGGCGGCCGAATACCTGCGGCGCGGTCAGCTTCAGCTTGCCGCGCAGGGGGGCATCGGCGTCTTCGCGCACCGCTTCTTCATAGTCTGCCAAGACCCGCCTGGCCAGCTCGGCCAGCCGCAGGCCGGCTTCGGTCGGCGCCAGCCGGCGCGTGGTGCGTTCCACCAGGCGGGTGCCTACCCGCTCTTCCAGCGCCGCCAGCGTGCGCGTGACGGCAGGCGGCGAGCGCCGCAGCTTGCGCCCGGCGCCGCTCAGGCTGGCGGTTTCCAGGATCGCCAGAAAAACCACCAGCTCATCCAGTCTGTCCATATCGCCCCTATTCTTCCTATTTATGGAAAGATGATTTCCACTATAGCATTATTTACGTCACAAACAGGAAGGGCTAACATCCTTTGTAGGGCTTACGCAAATATGAAGAGCCGCAAGTCCCACAGCGTCGTCCTCGCGAAAGCGGTGAAGCAGGAGGGGGAGAGCAGCATGCTGCTCCCTGCGTAACGGCGTTCCCCTGCAAGGGAACGTTCCCTCCCTTCAGGGACACAGGGGGACCCATTGTCTATTCTGGCAAAAAATGGATTCCCGCTTTCGCGGGAATGACGTGGTGAGTCTGAATTCCCTGCCTGAGATAGTTTTGCGTAAGTCCTACTTTGCATTTTCAACCGAAGGAAACCGCCATGAACAAACCCGCCGACATAAGCCTGCACGGCACCATCTATTCCGGCCACAGCCACCGGGTGGAACTGCTGCTGCGCATGCTGGACATCCCCTACCGTTTTGTCGAAGCGACCGCTGCGGTGCGCACGACGCCGGAGTTCCTGCGGCTGAATGCCTTCGGCCAGATCCCTGTGCTGCAGGATGGCGACCTGGTGCTGTGCGACAGCAATGCGATCATGGTGTACCTGGTGAAACGCTATGCGCCCGATAGCCAGTGGCTGTCGGACGATCCGGTGCAGGCGGCGCAGATACAGCGCTGGTTTTCCATTGCCGCCGGCGAAGTGAAATTCGGGCCGGGCACCGCGCGCATGGCCCTGCAATGGGGCATGCCGGGCGACCCGGTCGTTGCGGCGCAGATTGCCGACAAGCTGCTGCGCTTCATGGAGCAGCACCTGGCGGACCGGGAATTCCTGGCAGCAGAGCACGCGACGCTGGCCGACCTGGCTTGCTATCCCTACATCGCGCACGCACCGGAAGGCCGCATCCCGCTGCAGCCCTACCCGCAGGTACGCGCGTGGCTGGCCCGGGTGGAAGCCTTGCCCGGCTTTAAGCCGATGCCAACCTTACCGGTGCCGGCGGCGGCATGAACGCGCCCACTGAAAACGCGTTTGAAGACTCGCCCTTCCACGCCGGCGAGTTGCGCGCACAGCAGTTGGCGGGCGGCGGCTCCAACGGCGCGGCGATACGCGACCATATGCCGGAGCAGCACCGTTCCTTTTTCGGCTTGCTGCCCTACCTGCTGGCGGCCACCACAGACGCCGACGGCTGGCCCAGCGCCACTATGCTGGCCGGGCCGGCCGGGTTTGTCGGCAGCCCGGATGCGCGCAGCCTGCAGATCGCGGTCACTCGCGCAGACCTGGCGCCGTACGGAGCCGAATTTGCCATCGGCAAGCAAATAGGCTTGTTGGGACTGGACCTCGCCACGCGCCGCCGCAACCGCGCCAACGGCTTTATCGCCGCCGCCGACGGCCAGGGCCTGCTGGTGGCGATTCAGGAGTCTTTCGGCAACTGCCCCAAATACATACAGGCGCGCGACGTGGAGTCGGTGCCGGCAGATCGCGCAGCGGAGCTCAGCCATTTCACTGCGTTGGACCAGCAGGCGCAGGATTTGATCCGCCAATCCGACACGCTGTTTGTGGCGACCACGGCAGGCGAGGGCGAAGGCGCGGATATCTCGCATCGCGGCGGCAGGCCGGGCTTTGTGCGGATCGATGGAGATACCTTGACGATACCGGATTTCGTCGGCAATCGTTACTTCAATACGCTGGGCAATATGCTGATGGACCCGCGCGCGGCGCTGCTGTTCGTAGACTTTGCCAACGGCGACCTGCTGCACGTGCAGGGTACGGTGGAGGTAGTGTGGGACGCGCCGGAGGCAGCGCGTTTCGACGGCGCGCAGCGGCTATGGCGCTTGCACATCCAGCGCGGCTGGCGCAAACGCCATGCGGTGCCACTGCGCTGGACTTTGCGCGACTACGCGCCGACCACGATGCTGACCGGCAGCTGGTAGCGACCGCACTCTGGGCCGCAGGCGATACCGGGAGGAATAAGGCTCCGTACAAATAAAAACCGGGACTATCTTGCGATAGCCCCGGTCCGAGACGCAGTCACCAAAAGGGGATGACCGGCTCTAGGGGAGCGAAGTATTAGCTGGGTTTAACCTGCAGCTGGTTCTGGATGTCTTTCACGCCTTCGATAGCGGCCACCATCTTGATGACGCGGTCGCCGGCTTCGGCGCTAGGTACCGCACCGGTCAGTATCACCACGCCTTGCTTGGTGGTGACATTGATCTTCAATGCAGACACTTCCTTGTCGGCGACCAGCGCGCTCTTCACTTTGGCGGTGATCACGGAATCATCCACGGCGACGGCGGCTTTTTGGGTCATGCCTGGCTTGTCGGCCTGCGCTGTCACAATCGGATCGGCGGCAAAGGAAGAGGCTGCGGTCACGGACAACAGCGCAGCAGCAGCGATAAAGGGAGTGACCAGTTTACGGTTTTGCATGGTAAATCCTTTCAGTTCAGGTTTAAGGCAGCGCTGCCGGGTGTGTTTTGCAACGCTACTCCATAGCCCTGCAGCACAGGCCGTGCCAGCCCTGAAAAATCTCCGCGTATTCAAACACTTAGGCTGCGCTTGCAGGCAAAACCGGCGGCCAAACCCGGCGTTTTGAGCGAATTGTGTCGTGATATGGCGACATGCAAAAAATGCAAAAACATAAGCCTTTGATTTGAAAAGGCTTAATCCTGTCGCTCATCGGCGACAGCATCGCCTTCTCCCCTGAACAGGCTGGGCGTGAGCTCGTGTTTTTGCAGCAGCCGGTAGAACTCGGTGCGGTTGCGGTCGGCCAGCCTGGCGGCATCGGAAACATTGCCGTCAGTCAGCTTCAGCAACTGTATCAGGTAGTCGCGCTCGAACCTTTGTTTGGCTTCGGTATAGCTCAGCACTTCCAGCGAAGGTACCCGCAGTGCGCGCTGCACCAGCGACAGCGGCACCAGCGGCGCGGTCGCCAGCGCGCAGACCTGCTCGACCACGTTATGCAATTGGCGCACATTGCCGGGCCAGGGGGCGGCCATCAGCGCGGCCAGCGCATCGGGCGCGAAGCCGTTGATATTCTTGTCGTACTTTGCCGCCAGCGCCTGGCGGAAATGGTTCGCCAGCAGCGCAATGTCTTCGCGCCTTTCCGCCAGCGCGGGCAAGGCCAGCGTGACCACGTTCAGCC
Source organism: Undibacterium sp. (assembly GCA_035487495.1). Classification (GTDB taxonomy): domain Bacteria; phylum Pseudomonadota; class Gammaproteobacteria; order Burkholderiales; family Burkholderiaceae_D; genus Undibacterium. The sequence continues at coordinate 2,159 of DATHMC010000388.1, read as the reverse complement.
GGTAGTACAAGTCTTCGCGGAACTGGCCTTCCCGCATCGCCGCATCCAGGTCGCGATGCGTGGCCGACAGCACGCGCACATCGACGGCGACCGCCTGATCCGATCCTACCTGGCGCACGGTGCGCTCCTGCAACACCCGCAGCAGCTTCACCTGCAGCGGCAGCGGCATGTCGCCGATCTCGTCCAGGAACAGCGTGCCGCCGTGCGCGGCCTGGAACAGGCCGTTGCGGTGGGCGACGGCGCCGGTGAACGAGCCCTTGACGTGGCCGAACAGTTCCGACTCCAGCAATTGCTCCGGTATCGCGCCGCAATTGACGGCGATGAAGGGCGCCTTGGCCCGCTGACTGGCGCGATGGATGGCGCGCGCCAGCAATTCCTTGCCGGTGCCGCTGTCGCCCTGGATCAGCACGCTGGCATCGGTGGCGGCCACCAGCCTGGCCTCGGCCAGCAATTCCGCCATGCGCTGGCTGCGGCTGATCAGTTCGGAACGCCAGGCCTCGTCCTTGCCGGCAGGGCCGGCGGACGCCCCGCTCAGGCTGAGCGCGTGCGCGATTTTTTCCAGCAGCACATTGCCGTCGAAGGGCTTGGTCAGGTAGGCATAGGCGCCGCGCGCGGTCGCTTCCACCGCGTCCGGGATGGTGCCGTGCGCGGTCAGCAGGATCACCGGCAGCGCCGCGTACTGGCTGCGGATGGCGTCAAACAGCGCCATGCCGTCGCGCCCCGGCAGGCGCACATCGGTGATCACCAGCGCCGGCAATTCTATCGCCAGCCGGGCCAGCGCCGCTTCCGCGCTCGCCACCGCCGTCACGCGGTAGCCGGCGGCGCTTAGCCGCATCGATATCAGCGTCAGCAGGTCGGGATCGTCGTCGACCAGCATGAGCTGCGCTTGTTCATTTTTGGTTTTCATGTCGGCTCACTGTTTGTTTTCACCGGCGGGCGGCGGGCTCGCGGGAGTGCCGTTGCGCGGCCGCGTCGGTAATTGCCGCTCTATCGCTTTCAGGTCTTCCAGCTTCTGGCCCAGCTGGTCGGCGCGGCGCTGCGCGTCCTTCAGTTGCTGGCTTTGCTTGTCCATCGCCTCGTCCAGCCGCCGCCATTCGGCGTAATTGGTATACAGGAAATAGGCCAGCGGCCTGATGCGTTCGGCGTCGGCCTCGGAAGATTTGACGACGCTGTCCAGCAGCCCCTGCGCGCGCGCCAGGTCGCCGTTGCCGCGCATGAAGCCGAGGATGACGGCTCTTTGCACATCCCGGTGCGGATTCTTCGCCAATGCGTTCAGGTCGGCCAGCATCTTCGGCAGCTCCGCCTGCGGCAGCAGGCGCGTCCGCTGGTAGTAGGCCAGCAGGTCTTCGGTCTCGCTGGCGTTCGTCGGCACAACGGCCGACACCGGCGCGGCGACGGGTGCGTCGTGCACCGGTGCTGCGGTCTTGCACGCGGCCAGCACCAAACAACACAGGCAGCACAGGCGGCAAAGAGGGCGTAATGTCTTGTTAGTGTTCATAAGGCAGATCAATCCGAAAATGGGCGCCTGTTTCTGCAGGCAGCAGTTGCACTTTGCCGCCGTGGGCGGCGATGTATTCGTGGACGATGGACAGGCCTATGCCGTTGCCGCTGCGGGCGCCGGAAGGCTGGCGCCCGCCCTGGTAGAACGGCTCGAAAATGCGCGCCGCGTCGGCGGCGGCAACCCCCGGCCCCTGGTCCATGCAATCGATGCCGATGTTGCCACCGGCAGCGGCGACGACAAAACGTATGACGCCGCCCGCAGGGCTGAAGCGCACTGCATTGGACAGCAGGTTGGCCAGCGCCACCCCCAGTTTTTCTGCATCGGCGACGATCTCCGGCGGCGCGCCGGACGGCTCCTGCAACTCCACTTGCAGGCCGCGCGCTTGCCACTGCAGGCGCTGGCCGTCGATCACGCTGCGCAGCAGCTGGGTCAGGTTGAGCGAAGCCCTGTGCAAATGCTGCGCATCGAAGGCCGCAGCGTTATAGCGCAACAGGTCTTCTATCTGCGTTTGCAGCGACGCCGTGTTCTGGCGCAGTATGCGGGCGATCTCGCGCTGGTTGCCGGTCAGCGTGCCGGCCACCTCGTCTTCCAGCAGCGCCACGCCTTCGCGCAGCGCCGCCAGCGGCGTCTTCAGTTCATGCGAAATGTGGCGCAGGAA
>DATHMC010000387.1:0-3662 GCA_035487495.1 Undibacterium sp. | reverse complement strand
CGTCGTTTCATTAACCAGGATGTAGTCGAGCAAGTCTTCAGCGCGCGTGGTTTTCAGATCGTTGCACCCGAAGAGTTGTCAGTTAAGCAGCAAATACAACTGTTTTCCCGGGCGAAGGTTATCGCAGCACCCACCGGCGCTGCGGTCGCCAATCTGGTATTTGCACCGCGTGGATGTCAAATACTGATCCTCGCGGCGAGGACCAGACACGCGGCCTTTCACTATTGGCTGAATATGGCGCAGGCAGCAGGCCATCACGCGCAATATCTGTTTGGCCAGGGAGTCGGGTCTGCGCCGCACCCTGCGCATACCGATCTGTATCTTGACGATTATCGAGCCTTGCCTCGATCGTCGATTCGACTATCAGTGACGCGGGAGCTTCATGAATCCAGGCTATTTTGCCCTTGCAGCGTATGCCAGAACTGTTCGTGAGCAGATAGCGCTGGGCAATCTTGAATTGGCGTTGGGTGACTTGGCGCTTCGTGCTGAAGCAATAAAAAACGACCCGCTCGCTTTTTCCCGCATCTTCGGCTCCGCAACACTTGATATCCTGTGTGCCGAGCTGGGTGCCGCAGTATTTGAAGGCGTCGAATCTTCGCGTGATGCGCATCGAATCTCGTCAGGCGCTCATGCTGTCTATGTCTGTACCGAGACCCTGAACAGCGGTGGTCATGCGCGGGTCGTGAGCGACCTGATCCGCGCGGCGCCTGAATATACTCATCATGTCGTATTGACCAATTTGTGGGAGCGCCCTCAGCTGTTTACGGAGGAATTTGAATCATTGGGAGCGCAAATAGCCGTCTTGCCCACCGCGCCAATACTGGAGAAATTGCGTCTTCTGACAAAATTTCTCGATAGATTTGAACAAGCACGGGTTTTCCTTTTGAATCACCATCAGGATTCGGTTGCGGTCGCTGCGGTCGGGGCCACCGCACGACACGAACGGTTCTTCATCCATCACTGCGATTATCAGTTCTGCCTCGGCTTATTCCTTCCTGGCGTCGTTCACGTCGATCTGCACACCATGGGATTTGACGATTGTCGAAGCAGCCTCAAGATCGGCACCAATATCTATTGGCCTCTCACCTGTGATGACGGCGATACGATCCGATCCGGCGCTTTTCTCGCCGATGGACGTCTCGTTACGTGCTGTTGCGGCAGCGGACACAAATTCACCGGGCGTTACCCAATTGATTATTTCGATACTGTTGCGCCAATTCTCAAGACGAGGCCGGGTAAGCACATCCATATCGGTCCGATAGAGGATCCGCACATGCGACGTCTGTCGGAAAGTTTGGCGGCAGCTGGCGTATCTCCGGATCGTTTTCAGCATATTCCCCATGTGCCAAATCTGAGGGAGGCGTTGCTGGAATTCGAAGTCGATGCCTACATGGTGTCATTCCCGCTGGGAGGGGGGCGCGCGCTCATCGAGGCAATGTCGGCGGGAGTGCCGGTCATTGGCCATCTTCACCATCACAACAATATATTGGGAGGAACCGATTTGCTGCCGAAAAATGCACCGGTTTGGTCAACTGTGCAAGAACTCCTGGCCATCCTCCAATCCCAGGATCAGCACACACTTGCGGCGCTTTCCGCGGCCTCCAGAGAGCGTTATGAGAATTTCCACCATCCGCGCCTGCTCGCCAGAGCGTTGGCGGGGGAGTTGCTTCCGCTCCCGCCGCGGCGCGCCTCAGACATTGAGCCGATGCAGGTTTTTCTGTTTGAAAAGTCCTATCTCGCGCCACTACCCCAGACGTTCGCTCTCGCCGAGGTTTCCTGGCGGCAGTAGTGGTTCGTTTGCCGGTCGGGCGTATCAGACGTCCCTCGGAAATTTGAAGTTGTATGCATCAGACTGGTAGACCTGCGTGTAGCGAGGCTGCTTCCTGAGGTTTGCGAGCTCTTTATGGCAAGCAATCTCCCGCTCAAAGGCGGCTGCGCGCAACATGTTTTGTCCCGCTTGATTCAGCGCTGTTCTCCGAAAAATCTCGGCAGGATGATTGATCGTCCATGAACGCGGGGTTCTGTGTCGAAACTCGCATTGCCAGTGATCGGGCATTTTCCAAATACCGCGGAATTTGTATTCCCTTGAATTGACCAGATAGATCACGCCGTCATTTCGAACCTTCTTGTCAAGATAATCCAAATAGAAATCGACCAGCTCCTGACTCATCTCTTGCATACTCTCAACATTGATGCCGAGGTCGAAGGTCAATAACGGCAATTTGTCAACGTGCCAGGCAGGCACTACCAGAAAATCGAAACCACTGGCCAGGTCCTGGTCCGGCGAAAACATCATGACCTTCCGCTGAGGAAAGCGGCTCTTGAGGTACTGATAGCAGTACATCAGCGAGACGGGTACAGCGTCAATGTTTAAGTATTGCATTTGCCTTCCGCCAACTAACGAAAGGAATTCGGCCAGGCGCCCAAAACCCCCACCAACCTCCAGAACCCTTACGCGTTCTTGTGAAAGATCGAGAAATGCAGAAACCAAGAGATAATCCAACAGGCTGCCGAGATCCATAACTCGCCAGTTCGCATTGCCGAGATCCCTCAGTGCAATGCCTTGCAGAAATTGCTGGTGGTCAATCGACCGCAAGTAGATGTCATAGTTAGCGATCAAATCGGGGGACCCAGATACTTTTGCTATTTGGCCTAAATCCGACAAGAGAAGCTGCCCAACATCTCCGCACCATGCCGCCATCAAATCTGCCATTGACCCGCTCAATAGTTCCTGCGGCAGCATCCACCAGGATGCCGGCACATGTAACGAGTTCGAACAAGCCTCCATATCTTTAGTAAGATTCTGCAGCAGAGCCAAATCGCCGGCCACATCGAATCTGCCCGGACCCCATTCTGGAGGTTTGGAGCGCATGTCTGGATGTCCTTTCGCAAAGTCGCGCGGGTACGCAGAACCAGCGTTTTATCCGACGCACATATTACGCAAGCATGAAAGGCGACTATTCGCTGGAACGGTGCGCACACGAGGGCGCATTCAGGCGACCAGTGCAAACGAGGGTTTGTCTGTAAACAAACTGGGCCAAGCGGCGTGCCAATCACCGCAGCGCGTGCCGCAGATTCCTCAACGCCGAGCTTAGCGGATCTGCGCAACTGAAGTACGATCCGTCGTAGTGGCAGCCGTCGTAGACCTTGCCGGCCACAAGTTCGGGGCTGCCACGATTCAGCGATGTCGCAAAGCGTTGCTCCAGGATTTGCGGTTGAGGCACGCGATAGTCGGGGTCGCGATAGCCTTCGACGATAATGCGATTGACCCGGAACCGCCGTTCTTCTTCGATACGTTTGGCTGCGGCTTGGTCGGTCGCAACCGAGGGTACTGTCGGGTTGCCTTCCTGGCCTTTTACCTGGGGCGGTGAGATCGTGACTGTCGGTTGGGCAGGCACGGATCCACCGGTCAGAAAGAGGATGGACGCGCACGCGGACATCAAGATCCGCCGAACTGCGATCACGTCAGCACGACTCGCAAATCCCAGGTTCGCTCTGTCTCGCATAGCGGCACCGGTCACGGCGCCGGAGCGCTCATCTCCCAAGGCAAGCTTCGCGTAAGCAACACATTGAGTAGATTGTCCTGGAAGTTGATGTTGCCGGTCAATCGGTCGTGCCGTTCGCAAAGAAAAAACCAGTAAGCGATGGGAATGAAGCTGTCT
>DATHMC010000386.1:0-12639 GCA_035487495.1 Undibacterium sp. | reverse complement strand
CAATTATCGTCGTTGAAAAAATATGACGCGATATTGATTGATGCTCGCGCAGGTTTAAACGAAAGTACAGCAGCGGCAGTTTTGGGACTCGGTGCTGACGTTTTACTTTTTGGTGTAGATACACCTCAAACTTTCGCTAGTTATCGTTATCTTCTTTCACATTTGAGTCGCTTTTCTCGGACACAAGATGATGATTGGCTATATCGATTGCGTATGGTGCACGCGAAAGCGTCGCTTGATGTTTCTGCGCAATCCGCGTTTCGTGACCGAGCCTTTGAAATTTTTTCGGAATTCTTGTATCGAGACATTCCTCTGATCGATGAGATTCGTGGCGTAGAAGAGATTGCTGAGCCCGAAGAAATATTAACGACTCAGCAGTTTGGTTTGGATGACCCTACCGGTCCGCATTATGCGTGGCGAGTATTAGCAGATTCTAATTACGCCGAATTTAATCCTCTATCGAATTCGCCTCAATTAACTGAAGAATTTTATCTTCGTAGTTATTCATTGTTGATTGATGAAGTGAATATGTTGCTTGCAACTTCTGGAGATGTGTCGTGACTTTGCATCAAGATCTAATAAAAATTCGTGATGGGTTGGCTGCTTTTCAGCCGGCGCCAGCCCATCAAGCGAATACTCCTCCAAGAATAAATGAGATTTATGCCCCAGCTGGTCATGAGGCCGCTCTTGACCCTGATCGTCCAGTCGTTGTCGGCGGGCGAGGTGTAGGAAAGAGTTTTTGGGCCGGATCGTTGTTGGATGGAGATACTCGTAAATTTATTTCTTCCCAATATCCTCGCTTAAAATTGAGTGAGTGTGATGTTTTCTTAGGTTTTGGCGGTGTTGATACGATTGACGGAGGCCCTCCTTCGGCGGAAGTTTTGTCCGATCTAATCACAAAAGACAGATTTAAACCGGAAATTATTTGGCGCGCAGTGGTTCTACATTGTCTTCGTGCTCACATTGATATTAAGTTGCCGACATTGTGGCGTGGGAAAAAAGGGTTGGTGAATTGGGCAAATGAAGATTCGGAGCGCTTACAACTGATTTTACGAAGTGCAGACCAGCGATTGGTAGAAAAAAAACGCAAAGTTGTTATCGTATTTGATGCATTGGATCGATTGGGAGACGACTGGGTTCGAATTCGCGATTTAAGCAAGGCGATAATGCGTGTTGCCCTGGCATTACGGTCTTATAGGGCCATTAAGCCAAAAATATTTATTCGTATTGATCAAGCGGAAGATCCTTCGCTGATTGACTTTCCGGACGCTTCTAAATTAATGGGAGGTCGGGTTGATCTAGTGTGGGAACGATTCGATTTGTATGGACTCTTGTTTTCGCACTTAGTCAACGAAGAAAACACAAAAAAGCCATTTAGGAAATTACTTAAGGCAAAGTTCGATCTATCGTTTCCACCATCAAAGCAAGCCATATTGCCGAGCGAATTTACGGCCAACGAAGCAATTCAGATTCGGATTTTTGATATCCTTGCCGGTGAGTTTATGGGATCGAATCCTCGTCGAGGTAAAACATACTCTTGGGTACATAATCATCTTTCCGATGCCTTCGGGAGGGTGAGTCCACGCAGTTTTTTAGAAGCCTTAAGAACTGCGGCAAATAATAGCAGTCAACCTGGACGGGCGATTGATCCAAAAGGACTTCAGGCAGGTTTGCAGTCAGCGTCATCTTTACGCGTCGATCAATTGCGCGAAGAGTTTCATTGGATTAGAAATGCCCTGGAGCCGCTAGCTGATTTGCGGGTGCCTTGCATAGATCAAGCGTTGTTTGATCGCTGGCAAGAGGCTAAAACGATCGAGGCTATCAAGAAGGCCGCCAAAGGAACTGGCTATCTGGCACCAGTTGAATTTGATAACGATGACAATTTATTAGTTTCACTGCTTGATGCAATGAAGAGGATTGGGGTTGCTGAAAGGCGTACTGACGGACGCATTAATGTACCTGATATATACCGCGTAGCGGCCAAACTTCTCAAACGTGGCGGAGTGAAGCCGACAAATTGATGCATACTGAGGATGCGATTATGTCCGCAAGTTCATATGTGATCGCTTCATGTTGACGGATTGTCTACGCTATAGTTATGTCGTGCGAGCGATACAGTAATGTCGATGACTGTAACTTTATGATTTGTAAGCTAGAGTTGCCCATTGTGCTCTAATTGAATTGACTTGTAATCATCAGGTGGGCAGTTCGATTCCGGCAGCCGGCACCATTAAAAACCCATCGTTAGCAATAACGGTGGGTTTTTTCCTTTGCGCGTCGGAAAATAGGTGACCGCGGATATTATTGCCGGCGCCGGTAGCTTATTAAGTCCTTAAAGCCGTCAGTTTTTTGCAATGTAAGAAAGCTTACTCGGCTTCTTTCAAGCCGTTCCATCGCGGCGCCAGGCTGTGCGGCACCGCAAACAGGTCCAGTACCCGGCCTATCGTATGATCGACCATTTGCTCTATGGACTGCGGGCGGTGATAAAAACCGGGCAGCGGGGGGAAGATGATGCCGCCCATTTCGGTGACGGCGGTCATATTGCGCAGGTGCGCCAGGTTGAACGGGGTCTCGCGCACCATCAAGACCAGGCGGCGACGTTCCTTGAGCGTGACATCGGCGGCGCGGCTGATCAGGTTGTCGGACAGGCCGTGGGCGACCGCGGCCAGGGTTTTCATCGAGCAGGGGGCGATGATCATGCCGTCGGACTGGAAGGAGCCGCTGGCAATTGAGGCGCCGACGTCGCGCACGTTATGCACCACATCTGCCAGCGCTTCGACGTCCTTGCGCTTCAGGTCCATCTCCTGGTGCAGATTCAGCACGCCGGCTTCCGAGACCAGCAAATGGGTCTGGTAGCCGGGGATGTCGCGCAGCGCCTGCAACAGGCGCACGCCGTACACCACGCCGGTCGCTCCGGTAATGGCGACCACCAGGCGTTTGTCGGTGCTCATCGTGGTGTGGAGTTCAGAGGGTGTTTGATTTACTCGGACTTCAGCAGCGCTTGCAGTTCGCCGTTTTCAAACATCTCGTTCATGATGTCGGAACCGCCGACGAATTCGCCGTTCACGTACAGTTGCGGCACGGTAGGCCAGTTGGAGAAATCCTTGATGCCCTGGCGCACGGCGGGGTCTTCCAGCACGTTGACGGTGACCATGTTGGATACGCCGCTGGCTTTCAGCAGTTGGATTGCGCGACCGGAGAAGCCGCATTGCGGGAATTGCGCGGTGCCCTTCATGAACAGCACTACAGGGTTTTGGCTTACGGTTTCTTTGATCCAGCTTTGTACTTCGTCGCTCATGATGCTTCCTTGATAATTAAAATTTGGGAAACCAGTTCCGCGTTTAAAGGCGGAATATCCCCTTTCCTGCATTATAAAGGAAACTGGCCTCGCGCTCATGGGCTTGCTGGAGCCTGGGCCGGCTTGCTCCAGATGGAATAAACCCCTCGGGGCCTAAGCGTACGAGGGGTTTTTCATGCGGAAAGAGCGGATCAGCCGCGCAGCTTGGCGAAAGCCGCCGCCATCGCATTATTGGACGGCGCCGCTGCCTGCGGCTGGCGCTGATGCTGGGCCAGGCGTTTGGCGTCGTTCCTGTCGCCTTTTTGCTCCGGTTTGCTGCCGGGCTGCGGCGCTGCGTCGCTGAGGCGCATGGTTAATGCGATACGCTTGCGCTTCTCGTCCACTTCCAGCACCTTGACCTTCACGACTTGGCCGGCCTTGACCACGGTGTGCGGGTCCTTGACATAGGTATTGGACAGCGCCGAGATGTGCACCAGCCCATCCTGATGCACGCCGATATCGACGAAGGCGCCGAAAGCGGCGACGTTGGTGACCACGCCTTCCAGTATCATGTCCGGCCGCAGGTCCCTGATCTCTTCCACGCCGTCCTTGAAGGTGGCGGTGGTGAACTCAGGGCGCGGATCGCGGCCCGGTTTTTCCAGCTCTTTCAGGATGTCGGTGATGGTGGGCACGCCGAATTTGTCGTCGGCGTATTTGGCCGGGCTCAGCGACTTCAGCAGGCGCTCGTCGCCGATCACGCCGGCCACGTCCTTCTTGATGTCGGCCAGGATTTTTTCTACCAGAGGATAGGATTCCGGGTGCACTGCCGACGCGTCCAGCGGGTTGTTGCCGCCCATGATGCGCAGGAAGCCCGCCGCCTGTTCAAAAGTCTTGTCGCCCAGGCGCGGCACCGCGCGCAGCTCTGCACGCGATGAAAACATGCCCTTCGCATCGCGGAAGTTGACGATGCTTTGCGCAACGCTGGCAGACAGGCCGGACACGCGCGCCAGCAAAGGCGCCGACGCGGTATTCACGTCGACGCCGACCGCATTCACGCAATCTTCGACGACCGCATCCAGCGAGCGCGCCAGCTGGGTTTGGCCGACATCGTGCTGGTACTGGCCCACGCCTATGGATTTGGGGTCGATCTTGACCAGCTCGGCCAATGGGTCTTGCAAGCGGCGCGCGATAGACACAGCGCCGCGTATCGACACGTCCAGGTCCGGTAATTCCTTCGACGCGAATTCCGACGCCGAGTACACCGATGCGCCGGCTTCCGACACCACGATCTTGGTCAAATTCAGTTCCGGGCGCATCTTGATCAGGTCCTGCGCCAGCTTGTCGGTCTCGCGCGATGCAGTGCCGTTGCCGATCGAGATCAGCGCTACCTGGTGTTTCTGCGCCAGCTGCGCCAGCACGTGCAGCGAACCGTCCCAGTCGTTGCGCGGCTGGTGCGGGTAGATCGTCGCATATTCGACCACCTTGCCGGTGGCATCCACGATCGCCACCTTGACGCCGGTGCGCAGGCCGGGGTCCAGGCCCATCGTCGCGCGCGGGCCGGCCGGAGCGGCCAGCAACAGGTCTTTCAGGTTGCGCGCAAACACATTGATCGCCTCCACTTCGGCGCGCTCGCGCAGATTGGTCATCAATTCTGTTTCCAGGTGCATGAAGACTTTCACGCGCCAGCTCCAGCGCACGGTATCGGCCAGCCACTTGTCGGCAGGGCGGCCCTGGCTGCTGACGCCGAAGCGGCCGGCGATGCGGCTTTCGCACGGATTCAGCGGCGCATCCCATTTCGGTTTTTCTTCTTCGGTGTCCAGGCGCAGCACCACGGTCAGCATTTCTTCGCGGCGGCCGCGGAACAAGGCCAGCGCGCGGTGCGACGGGATAGTGCCCAGGGTTTCGGAATAGTCGAAATAATCGGAGAACTTGGCGCCCGCATCTTCCTTGCCGGCGATTACCTTGGATTCGACGATGCCGTGTTCCAGCAGGTATTCGCGCAGGGTTTGCAGCAGGCCCGCATCTTCGGCAAAACGTTCCATCAGGATCTGGCGGGCGCCGTCCAGCGCGGCCTTGGTGTCCGCGACGCCGGGATTGTCGCCGCTGTCAGTCTTGAAAGCAGGCTTCAGGTAAGCGGCTGCCTCTTCTTCGGGATTCTTGTTCGGGTCGGCCAGCAGCGCGTCCGCCAGCGGCAGCAGGCCGGCTTCCACCGCGATCTGGGCCTTCGTGCGGCGCTTGAGTTTGTACGGCAGGTACAAGTCTTCCAGGCGGGTCTTGTCTTCCGCGTGCGTGATCGCTTCCAGCAGCGCAGGCGTCATCTTGCCCTGTTCTTCGATCGAAGACAGGATGGCGCTGCGGCGGTCTTCCAGTTCGCGCAAATAACGCAGGCGTTCTTCCAGCAAGCGCAATTGCGTGTCGTCCAGGCCGCCGGTCACCTCCTTACGGTAGCGCGCGATAAACGGCACGGTGGCGCCTTCATCCAGCAGGGTGACGGCAGCAGCAACCTGCACCGGTTTGGCGGCTAGCTCAACAGCAAGGCGTTGTTCAATAGAAGGCAACATAAATCATTCAATGAGAAAAAGAAAACAAGTCGCTGATGATACGCACTCTGTACGATTGCGCCAGTCTTGACAGCCTCCGCGACTAAGGGTAGGCAGGGCATGCAGCGCAGGAGATCGCGGCAGGCGTGTGCTGCCTGGTTTCTTGCTTGCAAAGCATGATTTCCTGTCTTGCCTAGAACGCATCTCACTGGTACTGATGAAATGAGTTCTAGTGTTTGCACTTGCCTGCAAGAAAAACGGACTATCGGGCCGCTTGCTTATTGTTGGTACAGATTCGGTTTGTTGATTTCCATTAATATCTCCGGTCGGGCGGGCGCCTTGAAGCCAAATTGCGCATACAAGCCGCGCGCATCGGTGCTGGCCAGCATGAAGCGGCGCAGGCCCTGCAGGTCGGGATGCGCCAGGACAGCCTGCACCAGTTGCTTGCTATAACCTTTGCGGCGCTGCCCGGGCACGACGAATACGTCGACCAGATACGCAAAGGTAGAGTAATCGCTGACCACCCGTGCAAACGCGATTTGCTGGCCATCGAGGTAGGCGCCGAAACACAAGGAGTGCTTGATCGACCGCTGCACCAGCTCCAGCGGAATGTCCTTGGCCCAGGCGCTTTGCTCGGACAGGAAACGGTGTATCAGCGGGATGTCCAAAGCGGACTGGTCGGTCGTAATTTGCATGGCTCGCGATAGTAAAGGGAGTCGAAAAAATGGCGAACTACGATTATGGGGCAGCTTGGTCCGTGATGGAAGTGCCCCCGGCGACGCGACAACATGCGCGCGGCCGAGGGGGAGATGTCATTTAGAGTATTTCCTGGCGGTATGCCAGACAGCGATATACACGATATCGTGCGCGAAACGGGGCGTTTGCACCAACGCCGCCGTCAGACGGCCCGATCAAGCCTGGGTATTGACCAAGTTGCCGGAGCCGCTATTGGCGCTCAGGTTTTGCGACAGCGCTTGCAGGAAATTATTCAGCGTCTTGCTGCTGCCGGACTCTCCCAGCGCGCCCAGCAGGTTCTGGAAGCTTTGTTGCAGAGCGGAGGTGCTGCCGGTATCGCTGGCGGTCGTACTGGCCGAGCTTGTGCCGGAAGCGCTGCTGCTTGAGGATAACTCGCTGATCAGGCTCTGTAAGTCCGATTGCAATTGTGCCGGACCGCCGCCGGGAGGAGGCGACGGACGATTGCCGGCAGTGGCCGAAACAGTGGAAATGGAGGTGCTGCTGTCGCTATTCGTGCTATCCGATGTGCTGCTTGAAGCGCTTTGCGCATGCAGGTTTTGCAGCAGATTTTGCAGGAAGGCGCCAAGCGCCTGGCCGATATCCGCGGTGCTGGAGCTGCTGTTGGTGGAAGACGAGTCGGACGATGAGCTGGCGTCGCTGGAACTGGAGCCGGTGCTGGTGCTTGAGCCGGACCCCGTGACGCCGATGTGCGATAGCGCCTGCACGATCGCGTCGACCAGTCCGCCGCCCGCTGACGGCTGAGACGAGGTGCTGCCGTCCACGCTGCAGCCGGCGCTGCTTTGCTTGCTGCTGCCGACCTGTGTCAGTTGGGCGATTGAAAAGCTGTTGGATACGGCGCTGATAGTCATGGGGATCTCCTGTGGGATGTGGAACGGGGTTGATGTTCTGCTGGTTTTGCCCGGATGGCGCCGGCACATCCGGGATGCGCAGCGGTGGACTCGCTGATGGCGGCGCTTGCGCTTTACATTACCGGCCTTGCGGGGGCCGTATAGGCGGGTCCGGTTCCGCGTCAGGCGCGCCGTCATCGCCGGCACGCGCCTTGTGTTCTTTCATGTCTTCCATTTGCTTGCGTTGTTGTGCTGTCAGCAGGGCGTAAATTTCTTGTTCGCCGCGTAGGCGCAGCAAGGCGCTGTCGGCCATTGCACGGGCCGCAGCATCGGTCAATGCCCTGGCCTTGGCGTCGTCATATTCAGTGGAAAAACGCATCGCATGCAGCGCTTCGCGGGCTTTGCGTAGCGCCTTCATCTGTTCGCGCAACTGTGGCTGCTCTGCATGCATGATCGCGAAGACTTTATCCTGTTGTTCTTCGGTCAGCTTGATACCATGTAACCAAGCGGGGCCAGGTGGGCGCTCGAACGATGTATCGGGTCCTGGCAGCATGCCGCCGGACGCCATGAAGGCGCGGCCCGGGGGCATACCTTGCGCCTGGGCGGAAAGCTGGGCCGCCAGCATGAGACCGGCGGTGATCAGCAGCTTGAGTCTGGTTTTATAGGGTGTCGTTGCCATGTTCCTGAAGGCCATTTTTTCTCCATGGTGCGCCGATGCAATAAGTGTGACGATTGTCTTTTGATTTTCTGTAAAGTTCAGTTAATTGCTTGTAAATGTACGTAAAGATATATTTATTTCCGGAAAATATTCACATGAGCCCGGTAGTGTAAAATTGGGTAAATATGGGCCGCGAAACCTGTGCGCAGTGTCCGTTTATCGCTATGATCGGCAGAATTCATGGGCAGCAATGTTGCCGAAATGAATTCTCCCGACAAGAAGATGATGAAATGAAGAAATATGACTAAGGTCCTGCTGGTAGATGACGACGTCGAACTGGTCGACATGCTCAAGCAATATCTTGAGCGCGAGGGCTTTGAGGTCGCTGTTGCCCACAACGGCGAGGCGGGCGTCGCCGAGGCGCTGACCGGGATATATACGATAGCGGTGCTGGACGTGATGATGCCGCGCATGAACGGCGTCGAGGCCTTGCGCCGCATTCGCGGCAAGAGTCGCATGCCGGTATTGATGCTGACGGCCAAAGGGGATGACATAGACCGCATCATCGGGCTGGAACTGGGCGCGGACGACTATGTGCCCAAGCCCTGCACGCCGCGTGAGCTGGTGGCGAGAATACGCGCCATCCTGCGGCGCACCCAGGTGCCGGACCAGGAAAAAATTTCCGATGCCGTATTGAGTATTGGCGCGCTGAACATCTGGTCGGAACAAAGGCGGGCAGAATGGAACGGCAAGCCGCTGGAACTGACCAGCACCGAGTTCAGCCTGCTGGATATCCTGGCGCGCAATGCCGGCCACAAGGTCAGCAAAAACGAGTTGTCGGAGCAGGGCCTGGGCCGCCCGCTGGCCAGGTTCGACCGCAATATCGACGTGCACCTGAGCAGCATACGCCAGAAATTGAACAGCCTTTCCGGCGACAGGGTCATCATCCAGACTGTGTACCGCCAGGGCTATATGCTGATTAAAGAGTGATCAGGCCAGAACATTCATGGGACGATTATTCTGGAAGTTCTTCTTCTTTATCTTGCTGGCGCAAGTCACCGCGATCATCGGCATCAGCGGCACCTTGTGGCTGAAACACAGCACTGAGGACAAGCTGATCCGCAGCACCAACCGGCAAGCCCATATTGCGCTGGTGGTGGAGTCTGCCGAGATCGCCTTGCAGCAAGGCGGGCCTGAGGCTTTGCGCAGGCTGTCAGGCAACCTGCGCCGCTTCCAGGTCTATGTGATCGATGAACACAACCTCGATATTCTGGGGCGCCTTGTCAGCCTGGCCAGCATAGAAAAAGTCAAGGCAAGCATAGAACAGGGGCCTCCGTCCGTGTTAATGCGCAAGGTAGCCGGCCCGGACAAGCAGACTTACCTGATATTTTTTTCCAGCATGGAAGATGCCTGGGGCAGGGGCGCGCCGGAGCATCATCCTGAGCTTGCTCCCGGCGACAGGCCGCCGTTATTCGAACATGACGGCCCCGGACCCGGCGGCCCGGATCGTGAGCCGCCGCACGGCGGAGATCCTGGCGCCATGAGGGCGCCCGGATCGTATTATCCGCTTATTCCGGTGCTGTCGGCGCTGGTCGCCAGCCTGCTGTTTGCCGCCTTGCTGGCCTGGTATATGTCTAAACCGATACGCAACTTGCGTAGCGCCTTTATCGAACTCGCCAGCGGCAAGCTGGATACCCGCATCGGCAATACGATGGGGCGCCGGCGCGACGAGCTGGCAGACCTGGGGCGCGAGTTTGATTTGATGGCCGGAAAACTGCATGTGCTGATGGAAAGCCAGCGGCAGCTGATGCATGATGTATCGCATGAGCTGCGCTCGCCGCTGGCCAGGCTGCAGGCTGCGATAGGCCTGGCGCGCCAGCAACCCGAGAAGATGGAAGCGACGCTGGACAGGCTGGAGCACGAGAGCGTGCGCATGGACAAGCTGGTGGGCGAATTATTGACCCTGTCCCGCATCGAGGCCGGCGTGACCGGCGCGAATGAAGAGATCAGCATGGCCGACCTGATTGCCGAGGTGGTGGAAAATGCCCGCTTTGAAGCCGAGGTCAACCACCGCAAGCTGGAGTTTTCGGGCGATACGGAAGTGATCGTGCTAGGCAAGTTTGAACTCTTGTACCGTGCGCTGGAAAATGTCGTGCGCAATGCGATCAAGCATACTGCGGAGGGCAGCACGGTGACGATGAACGCCAGGCCGGACCGGGAAAATTCGTCGTTGAGTATCTCGGTGCTGGACCAGGGCGGCGGCGTGCCGGATGCCGAACTGGCGGCGATCTTCGAGCCATTTTTCCGCGGCAGCCAGATTACCCGGGCGCAGCAGGGTTACGGCCTGGGATTGACGATAGCCAAGCGGGTATTGATGGCGCACGGCGGCGTCATCCGCGCGTCCAATGGCGCAACGGGTGGCTTGTGCGTGGAGATCATCCTGCCCTGCAAATTTCCATAACGGCGGTGCCGTGCCTAAGCGGCAAGGATGCCGCCGGAAACCCGCTCGATTCCCGCCAGGTCGCGCCAGCTTTGCACCTGGCCGTATCCATGCTTGGTCAGCAGCTTGCGCACTGCTTCCGCCTGGTCGTAGCCATGCTCCATCAACAGCCAGCCGCCTTGCTGCAGGTGCGCTCCTGCTCCGCCTATGATGCTGCGGTAGGCGCTCAGGCCGTCGGCGTGGTCGGTCAGCGCATTCACAGGTTCAAAGCGCAAATCGCCCTGGCTCAGATGTTGGTCATCCTTGACGATATACGGAGGATTGCTGACGATGGTGTCGAACTGCCGATCATGCAGCGCGTCGTACCAGTCGCTTTGCAGCAACTGCAAACGCATCGGACTTAAAATCCGTTGTGCATTCTGGCCGGCAATTTGCAGTGCCGCCGGGCTCACATCTAGCGCGGTGACTTGCAGGTCCGGCCGCTGGTGCGCAACCGCAATCGCAATTGCGCCGGAACCCGTGCCCATGTCCAGCAGGCTGCCGTGTTGCGGCGCATATTGCAGCGCCAGTTCCACCAGCAATTCGGTGTCGGCACGGGGAATCAGCACATCCGGGGTGACCTGGAAAGACAGGCCGAAGAATTCACGCTCGCCGGTGATATACGCGATAGGCTCGCCATTGATACGGCGCTGTATCAGGCTTTGCAGGCTTGCTATCTGGCCCGCATCTAACTCCAGGTCGGACTGAGTAATCAGCTGGATGCGGGTCAGGCCCAGCGCATGCATCAGCAGGATGCGGGTTTCCAGCTTGTCCAGCGGCGAGCTTGCCTCACAGGCAGCTATGGTCGTGCCGCCCGCACTGGGAGTGCCTGGCGCCATCAGCGCGATCTGCCGAAGACGCTGCGCTCGCTGGGTTTTTTGTTGAGCAGCGCAATCAGCACGAAGCTTAACGCGAAGACCGCAAACCAGACCAGCGACCATTGAGGAATCGACAGGCCGAGTATCGGCTCATATTCGGTGCTGCACATGCCGTCGGCCTTGAACAGCGTCGGCAGCAGCCGGGCGGTGAAAATCTTGTTCAGCGCCACTTCCCACGGATCGATGCCGCAAGACAGCGCAGGGTGGGCCTTGACCCACAGGTGGCGCAAGGCCACGCCGGCGCCCGCCAGCGCGACCGCCGCGCCTATCCACGAACCGATCTTGCGCGCTGCAACGGGCAGCAACAGCAGGATGATGCAGATCAGCGCAATCGCCGCAAATACGTAGCGCTGCACGACACAGAGCGGGCAAGGCAGCATGCCTTCGCCCAGTTGCAGGTACAAGGCTATGCCCAGCAAGGCTGCGCAGATGGCGGCTATCGTGATAAGCAGGGTCTTGGATATATTCATATTGGTGTGATCAATTGGGCAAATTATTCTATGGAGCGGCAAGGAGACCGGATTGTTGCTGCGCGTGCAAATGTGCAATTATGAGCACTCAAGCCCTGTTTGGTTCCGAATGGTTACAATTTTGCCGGGTTCTTACATCTTGCCACAATATATCCTGGCGGACATCCTGCGGCCCGGCGGCGATAACCCGGCTTTATTCGTCACCCAGTTGCGCCAGCAGCTCGGCCTGGTGCTCGGCGATCAGCGCGTTGGTCAGCTCGGTCAGCTCGCCGTCCAGGATGAAATCCAGCTTGTACAAGGTGAGGTTGATCCGGTGATCGGTCATGCGGCCCTGCGGATAATTATAGGTGCGTATGCGTTCGCTGCGGTCGCCGGAACCGATCAGGCTCTTGCGGGTGGCGGCTTCCTTCGCCTGTTTTTCGCGCAACTGGCCGTCCATGATGCGGGTCGCCAGCACGCGCATCGCCTGCGCCTTGTTCTGGTGCTGGCTGCGGCCGTCCTGGCACTCCACCACGATGCCGGTGGGGATATGCGTCAGCCGCACCGCGGAATCGGTCTTGTTGATGTGCTGGCCGCCGGCGCCGGAGGCGCGGAAAGTGTCTATGCGCAGATCGGCGTTGTTGATGACGACGTCGGCCAGCTCGTCGGCTTCCGGCATCACCGCGACGGTACAGGCCGAGGTGTGGATGCGGCCCTGGGTCTCGGTTGCCGGCACCCTTTGCACGCGATGGCCGCCGGATTCGAATTTCAGTTT
>DATHMC010000385.1:0-22285 GCA_035487495.1 Undibacterium sp. | reverse complement strand
CCACCCCTTCCCATCCCGAACAGGACCGTGAAACGACTCTGCGCCAATGATAGTGCTGCAACCAGTGTGAAAGTAGGTTATCGTCAGGCTTTTATCCCAGAAAACCCCTCAGCCGCAAGGCTGGGGGGTTTTTGCTTTGCCACGCCGATTGGTAATGCCGACTTTGTAACGCCAATTTTTAAGATTTGACCGTACCAGCCCGCCTCCGATGTGCTGCTCCCGCCGGCCTTGCCTGCTGTTCATCTGTCCCTCTTCCGCCGTGAATCCCCTCTTGGTGCAGCCCCGCATCGCCGCGGACGTGAAAAAGGGCGCCGCAGCGCCCTTCCAAGATAAAACTAATCCTTGCCGGAGACATTCAGGTCAGTGGAATATTTCACTGTGAATTCGTTTGTATTGCAAATAATGCATGGCATTGGTGTTAATAAATGTTAATTGTGTTTAAATCAAATTGCAATTGTGGAAATTAAAATAATCACTTGAAATAACATCGTGCGGAGTTATCGTGAGTAAATTCACTTGTATTCATTGTGGAAACGCCAAAGAATTTTCACCAAAGCTTTCGTGGAAAACTTTTTTCAGAGAGACAACATGCCCGTGCTGCGGTAAGCCACTTTTACTAGAGGGCTCTGCAAGAAACTTAATTGCATTCATACCAGTGCTGATATTTGCCGGTGCCCTGACTCTTGCCGAGACACCCCATCCACTACATATTTTTATAGAAACGTTAGGCGTGTTTTGCATAGCACTGAAGATAAATAACCGAGTAACAAGATATATAAGCAAAAACTAAGAAGCATGGGATCAAAGACGCAAAGCTATTGAAGAGGGGCATTTGGCAGAAGCCTTACGCATACTCACACAAAACCTTGATCCATTGATGTTAGCCGCTGAGGGCGCTTCACTGCTTTACAGCACGCCGTCCGATACCGCGGCTGAAACTGTTTTTTTTGATGGCCAATGGGTTTTTGGAAAAAAAGCAAAAAATCTAAAACTTGCGGCATTTCTTGTAGCTTGTGACTTCGGTTTTCCGTGTGGACCAAAAAGGTTTGAAGTGGCCCTGGCATGTGCCGTCCAAGGCAGATGTTTTGATACATTGGAAAATTTAGTACTTTCTAACTGGGAGAGCGATGGTGACATAGACCCAGCGTTAATTCAGTTTTTTCGGTCTCGGTTGAAATCTAAGCTAATAGCCCAGGATATCGAATCCTTTCTACCCCCCAAAAAAAGCTGAGATAGCGAATAATGGGGGAGGACAGCGCTGGGATTTTTCTACATTTCTCAGAACGAATGGCCCACTTTCAGCACAGCCAGGTTTGCGCCCGGATTCGGGTGCTTGATCCCGCCGTTGGAAAAATGCTGGGCTTTCAGGGCGACGTCCCAGCCGTTGCTGAATACATAGCCGACCCCAATGTGATCGCCGAACTGGAATGCCGTGGAGAACGGACGCCCATTGTTATTGTAGATGTGCGACATCAGGTGGAAGCCGATCGCCGCTTCTGCATAAAAGCCTTTTTTACTGTCAGCTTCAAAACGCAATACCGGCGTCAGGCCGATATCGGTAATATTTTGCGTGGCATCGCGCACTCCTTGGTAGGCGGTATTGTGCCATTGCCCGAGCGTGAGGTCCCAGTAGCCGCCGAGATGGGTACCGTTCGACTGGAACCACTGCTTGCCCCAGTCATATTGCAGGCCGACTCTTGCCAGCTTTGATTTATTGCCTGTTCCGAATTCTCCCGACACGGAATCCGCGCCCAAAAACGACTCGGCGGCAAACGATGCCGTCTGGGCCAGCAGCAGGGCAACTCCCGCGGCGAGAATTTTTTTGTTCAACATAGTCGAAAATCCGTTCAATTTAGTTTAAAAAAGCAACAAGGATGACATGATAGCGTAAATGCGTTTTACGCATCTTTACCCGTGAAAACCCTGGTGACAAAATAGCACGCTAAAACCTAGCATTATGGTCAAGCCGCAAGACGGAATGCCCGAGCCTCCGGCAAGCGGAAGCCGGCGCCTGCGTCGGGCGCGATGCCGCGACCGCCCCAATAAAATTTCATAGAGACCAATCAACATGGGAACATCAAAACGCATTGCATTTCTAGGAACCGGGCTAATGGGCAAGCCGATGGCGAGCCGCCTGTTGGCGGCCGGTCACCAAGTCATCGCCTGGAATCGCACCAGAAGCAAGGTGCAGGAGCTGGTCGCCTTGGGCGCGCAGCTGGCAGAAGCTCCGCCGAATGCCGTCAGATATCAGGGGCAGCCGGTCGATTTCATCATCACCATGCTGGAAGCCGGACCTATCGTTGAGCAGGTCATGCTGGCTGCGCTACCGGCCATTGCCGCAAGCAGCATATTCATCGACATGAGTTCTACCCGGCAATCGGAGGCGCTGGGCTTTCAGGCCTTGCTGGCGGAAAAGGGCGTCGCTTTTGTCGATGCGCCGGTCTCCGGCGGCGTGCTGGGCGCGGAAGCCGGCACGCTGGCAATCATGGCAGGGGCGCAAATCGATATCTATGCCAAAGTGGAACAACTGCTGAAAATTTTTGGCAGGCCCACCCGCGTCGGCGATCCCGGCTGCGGTCAGTTGGCCAAATTATGCAATCAGTTGATCGTCGGCGGCACCCTGGGCATCATTGCGGAAGCACTGCTGCTGGCGCAAGCCGGCGGAGCGGACCCGGTTGCCGTCAGGGCGGCGTTACGGGGCGGCTTTGCCGAGAGCAGGATACTTGAGGTACACGGGCAACGCATGCTGGACAGGAATTTCCTGCCGGGCGGGCAAGTGAAGAGCCAGGCCAAGGATATGGAAAACGTGCTGATTGCGGCGGAGCATGCCGGATTGACGCTGCCGCTGGCGGAACTGGTGACCCAGGCTTACCGCCGCCTGCTTGATTCTGTGCCTCATGCGGACCAGTCGGCCGCGCTGCTTGGACTGGAACAGTTGAACCCCGGCATACGACTCGGGACTGCGCAGGACAAGCTGCCGCTGTGAACCCGGCTGAGCAGAATGATAATCGGTGAGCAGACTCCGGGCCGCGCAGTTATAGTAGAGGTTCGGGCTTGATTGCTGCGCGATCAGGCGATTGATCCATTGACCAAAAGTAAAATTATGTCGCGACCCTCCGTCAGAGTGCTGGAGATACTGGAGCAATTGATCTCCTTCCAGACCGTATCCCGTGATTCCAACCTGGCGCTGATCCACTGGGTCAGGGATTATCTGGCCGGTTATGGTGTGGGCGCGCGCCTGACTTATGACAGCACCGGCAAGAAAGCCAATTTGTTCGCCACGCTGGGGGAGGGCAAGAAGCCCGGCATCATCCTGTCAGGCCATACCGACGTGGTACCGGTGGAAGGGCAACAATGGGACACCGATCCCTTCAAGGCGGCTATCGTGGGCGAGCGCCTGTATGCGCGCGGCTCCGCCGACATGAAGGGCTATATTGCAACGGTCTTGTCCAAGGTCCCCGCATTCCTGGCAGCAGACCAGGATTCGGCGCTGCATCTGGCGCTTTCCTATGACGAAGAAATCGGCTGCATAGGCGTACGCGGCCTGATCCAGGATCTGCAAGAAATCGGCTTGAAACCGGCCGGTTGCATCGTCGGCGAACCGACGCTGATGCAGCCCATCATCGCGCACAAGGGGACGCACCGCTTCCGCTGCTGCATCACCGGCCGCGAGGCGCATTCCAGTTACACCACGCATGGTGTGAATGCGATTGAATACGCATCGCGCATCGTCGTATACATCCGTGAAATTGCCGACAGGCTGGCGCGCATCGAGAAGCGCGACGACTCCTATACGGTGCCCTATTCGACGATGCAAACCGGCTTGATCCGCGGCGGCCTGGCAACTAATATCGTGCCCAAGGAGTGCGAATTCCAGTTTGAAGCGCGCACCTTGCCGGATATGGATGCCGCCGCCTTATATCAGGAGATCAGGGAGTTCGCGGCGAGCCTGTTGCCGGAGATGCAGAAAGTAGAGCCGCTGGCGGCGATCGATTTCGAATGGCTGGCATCGGCGCCTGGCCTGCAAATGCAGGAAGACCACGACATCGTCAAACTGGCGGCGCTGCTGGCCGGCAATGCGCCGAACGGCGCCGTGTCCTACGGTACCGAAGCGGGCCTGTTCCAGCAGGCGGGTATCCCGACCGTGATCTGCGGCCCCGGCAGTATAGAGCAGGCGCATACGCCGAATGAATTTGTGAGCCTGGATCAATTGGCGCAATGCGAGCAGTTCATGCAGCGCCTGATCAGCAACAGGTAGTTTTTAACGATTTTCCGCCGTTTTAAAGCAGCTTTAGGAATAGATATGACCAGTACCATCGTCCGTGCGGTGTGCCCGCACGATTGCCCCGATACCTGCGCGCTGCATGTGACCGTCAAAGACGGCGTCGCCACTGAAGTGCGCGGCGATCCGGACCATCCGACAACGGCTGGCGTGTTGTGCACCAAGGTGGCGCGCTACACTGAGCGCACCTATCACAAGGACAGACTGCTGTTCCCGCAGAAACGGATAGGCAGGAAAGGCGAGGGCAAGTTCGCACGTATCAGCTGGGATGAGGCGCTGGATACCATCGCTTCCAGATTGCGCTCGATCGCCGACAAGGATCCCGAGGCGATACTGCCGTACAGCTATGCCGGTACGATGGGCCTGTTGCAGAGCGACTCGATGCCGCACCGTTTTTTCCACAAGTTAGGCGCCTCTTTTCTGGATCGCACCATCTGCGCCACCGCAGGCGGCACCGGCTATAAATATACGATAGGCGCCCGGATAGGCACCGATACCGAGCAAACGCAAAATGCGCAGTTGATCATCATCTGGGGTGGCAATCCTATCGCGTCCAACCTGCATCTGTGGATGCGGGTACAGGAAGCCAAGCGCAAAGGCGCCAGACTGATTGCGATTGACCCCTATCGCTCGCTGACCGCTGAAAAGTGCCACCAGCATATCGCCTTGCTGCCTGGCACCGATGCGGCGCTGGCGCTGGGTATCATGCATGTGCTGATTGCGGAAGACCTGCTGGACCACGACTACATCGCGCAATATACGTTAGGCTTTGAAGCGTTAAAGCAAAGGGCGCAGGAATGGACGCCGGAAAGAGTCGCGGCAACTTGTGGCATCACGGTGGCAGAAGTGGTTGGGCTGGCCCGCGAATACGGCGCCACCGCGCAGCGCGGCGAGCCCGCGATGATACGTACCAACTACGGCCTGCAAAGGGTGCGCGGCGGCGGCATGGCGGTACGCAATATCACCTGCCTGCCGGCGTTGGTGGGGGCCTGGCGGCACGCGGCCGGCGGCGTGCAATTATCGGTATCGGACTCCTTTCCCAAAAATTATCCGGCACTGCAGCGCCCGGACCTGATTCCTGCAGGCAAATATCCGCGCACCGTCAATATGAGCACGATAGGCGATGATTTGCTGCGCGATAGCTCGCCCGGGTTCGGACCAAAGATTGAAGCGCTGATCGTCTACAACTCCAACCCGGTGGCGGTCGCGCCTGAATCCGGCGTCGTTGCCCAAGGCTTTGCGCGCGAGGATTTGTTTACGGTGGTGTTGGAGCACTTCCAGACCGATACCGCAGACTATGCCGACATCCTGTTGCCGGCAACCACGCAGCTGGAACACACAGACGTCCATAGCGCCTACGGGCATTTGTATATGATGGCGAACAACCCGGCGATTGCGCCTTTGGGCGAATCCAAGCCGAACACGGAAATTTTTCGCCTGCTCGCGCAAAAGATGGGATTTACCGACCCCTGTTTCTTTGAAAGCGACGATGAAATCGCCGCGCAGGCATTCAGGCAAAGCGACGCGCGGGCGGTGCATTTCGACTGGTCTTCGCTGAAGAAAACCGGTTGGGCAAAATTGAAAATGCCTGACGCGCCGTTTGCCCATGGCGGGTTTCCCACGCCCTCCGGCAAGTGCGAGTTTTACAGCGCGACCATGCAACAAGACGGCCTGGACCCTTTGCCCGCCTATATCCCACCCTACGAGTCCGCGGCCAGCAATCCCGCGCTGGCAAAAGACTACCCGCTGGCGATGATCTCGCCGCCGGCGAGGAATTTCCTGAACAGCTCTTTCGTCAATGTGCAGAGCCTGCGCGACACGGAGGGCGAGCCGCATCTGGACATGCATCCCGCCGATGCCGCCGAGCGCGGTATCGCTCAGGGCGACCTGGTACGTATTTTTAATGCGCGCGGCTCTTTTGTAGCCGTGGTCAGGGTGACGGATAAGGCGCGCGCGGGGCTGGTGGTCGGCCTGTCGATCTGGTGGAAGAAATTTGCATCGGACCACAAGAACGTCAACGAAGTCACCAGCCAGCGCCTGACCGACATGGGACGCGCGCCGACATTCTACGATGTGCTGGTGCAGGTGGAAAAGCTCGCGCAGTGAGCACTTCGCTACTGAAATACTGCCTGACGCTGCTGGTGCTGACGGCAGTGACGGGTTGTTCTCAGCTGGGCTACTACGGCCAGGCGGTGCAAGGCCAGCTATCCTTGCTGCAGATGGCTCGTCCGGTGGATGGCCTGCTGGACAGCCCCGACACCCCGCAGCAACTCAAAGCGCGCTTGCTCGCAGCCCGGCAGATGCGGCAATTTGCCGTGGATGAGCTGGGCCTGCCGGATAATCGCAGTTACCGTAATTACGCGCAATTGGAGCAACCGTACGTACTGTGGAATGTCGTCGCTGCGGCGAAATTGTCGCTGACCCCGCTCAGTTGGTGTTTCCCGATCGCCGGCTGTGTGACCTATCGCGGCTATTATAAATATGACGCAGCGCAGGAGTTTGCGCAGCAATTGCGTAGCGAGGGCTACGATGTAAGAGTCGAGGGCGTGCCGGCGTATTCCACGCTGGGCTGGTTCAACGATCCCCTGATGTCCACGTTTATTAATGCGCCCGATGCCTCGCTGGCACGGCTGATCTTCCACGAGCTGGCGCACCAGGTCGTCTATGTCAAAGATGATTCCGCATTCAACGAATCTTTTGCGACTACCGTCGAGCAGGCCGGCGTGGAACGCTGGCTGAACGAGTTCGGCGACGACGCCATGCGCCGCAACTACAAAAATGAGGAACATCGGCGCCAGGAATTTCTGGCGCTGCTGCAAACGTATCGCCGCAAGCTGGAGACGCTGTACCAAAGTAGCGTGGACGATCAACAAAAATTGCAAGGGAAGGCAGAGATTTTTCTGGCCCTGTTGCAGGATTACCAGATATTGAAAACATCATGGGGCGGCTACGCAGCTTATGATCGCTGGTTTGCCGAGCCTCTGACGAATGCCCATTTTGTTTCGATCGCAACCTATCATGACCTGGTTCCCGGTTTTCAGGCGATGCTCGCCAAAAGCGCCAATTTCCAGGAATTTTATCGCAGCGTAAAACAGCTCGCGGAGCAAGGAAAAGTGAGCAGGACCGCGCAATTGCAGCTTTGGGCAAAGCAGCAAAAAGCGGCAAATACGCTTTAAAGAAAGCCGCAGCGCTTCAGTCTTGATATTGTGCTATGCAGCATTTTTGCTAGAGGATATGCTCAGGTCAGGCGCAAAAGACTTGCCGAAGCGCACTGCAGCCGATAGCATTCAATATCGGCCATATTGTTTGTCCTGTTATCCTGCGGATGGCGCTGGAAAACAATCGTGATGCCAATCAATCCAACCTGTCCTTGCATAAATCATTCGTGAGGATGCCCGGGTCAGCGAAAGAATAACAATCAGAGACGAGGAGAAAGTATGGACAAATTTTGGCTGCAGTCATACCCGCCGGGCGTACCCGCAGAAATCGATGTCACACAGTATCAATCACTGGTCCAGTTATTGGAACAAGCTTTCCGCGATTATGCGGCACGTAATGCCTACGTCTGCATGGACAAGTTCCTGACCTACGGCGAGCTGGATGAGTTGTCCAGGAAAGTCGGCGCCTGGCTGCAGAGCAAGGGCTTGAGCAAGGGCGCCAGGGTTGCGATCATGATGCCCAATGTCTTGCAATATCCGGTAGCGATGGCCGCCGTGCTGCGCGCGGGTTATACCGTGGTCAATGTAAATCCGCTGTACACCCCGCGTGAGCTGGAGCACCAGTTGAAGGATTCCGGTGCGGAAGCCATTTTCATCCTGGAAAATTTTGCGCATACGCTGGCGCAGATCATAGACAAGACTGCGGTCAAACAAGTCGTGGTTGCCAGCATGGGCGACATGCTGGGCGGCTTGAAAGGCAGCATCGTCAATTTTGTAGTGCGCAACGTCAAGAAAATGGTGCCGGCGTTTTCCTTGCCTAACGCAACGCGTTTCAAGCAAATGCTGTCCGAAGCTTCGCACCTGGCACTGCAGCCGGTCGCCATCGGCCATGACGATATCGCCTTCCTGCAGTACACCGGCGGCACCACAGGCGTGTCCAAAGGCGCCACGCTGTCGCAACGCAATGTACTGGCCAACATCCTGCAAAACGAGGCCTGGCTGCAGCCGGCGTTGAGCGCGGAACAGGAAAACGAACAGATGACGATAGTCTGCGCATTGCCGCTGTATCACATCTTTGCGCTGACGGTGTGCAGCCTGCTGGGTACCCGCAAGGGCTCCTTGAATATCCTGATACCGAATCCGCGCGACATCCCCGGCTTCGTGAAGGAGCTGTCAAAGTACAAGGTCAACCTGTTCCCCGCCGTGAACACCCTGTATAACGGTTTATTGAACAACGCCGACTTTGCGAAGCTGGATTTTTCCGGCTACAGGATTTGCAGCGGCGGCGGCATGGCGGTGCAAAAAGCGGTCGCCGATAAATGGCTGAAAGTGACAGGGTGCGCGATCGCCGAAGGCTACGGCCTGTCGGAAACCTCGCCGGTGGCAACCGGCAATCCGGTCAACACCAAGGAATTCTCGGGGACGATAGGCTTGCCCATCCCATCGACGGAGATTGCAATCCTGGATGACGACGGCAATCCCGTGCCCTTGGGACAACCCGGCGAAATCGCGATACGCGGGCCGCAAGTGATGGTGGGTTACTGGAATCGTCCCGATGAAACCGCCAAGGTGATGACCGCGGATGGCTTCTTCAAGTCCGGCGACGTCGGCATCATGGATGCGCGCGGTTATACGACGATCGTGGACCGCAAGAAAGACATGATCCTGGTCTCGGGATTCAATGTCTATCCTAACGAGATTGAAGGCGTGGTGGCGATGCATCCCGGCGTGCTGGAATGCGCCTGCATAGGTGTGCCCGATGCCAATTCCGGCGAAGCGGTCAAGCTGTTCGTCGTGCGCAAGGACCCTTCGCTGACGGTGGAGGAGCTGATGGCGTATTGCAAAGAACAGTTCACGGCATACAAAAAACCGAAATACATCGAGTTCCGTCTGGAACTGCCAAAAACCAATGTGGGTAAAATATTGCGCCGCGAACTGAGGGACGAAAAGAAAGCGGCGTAAAGAAACGGCAGCAAGCTAGTGTTGATGCGCACATGCAAAAGGGAAGGCAATGCCTTCCCTTTTGCATGATGGCGAGGAATTGCCTTTTCACGCTGCGGTCAGCTGCGCATCACGAGGCCCGGCCTGCCGTCTTCGACGACAAAACTGGCCAGCGTGGAAATGCCGGAATCCGCGCGCGCTACGTCGTCCAATGCCAGGAAATAGGTGTTCATTTGTTTCTGCGAGATATCCAGCAACATGAAGCCGCGCTTGTCGCTGCGGCCGAACTTGATATGTGGATTTTGTGCGACATATTGGTCGGTCCGTTCTTGCGGGCGCGAGCTGGACGTGATCGACGTGCCGCAAAACTCCGTCGCAATGACGGGATTGGCGGCGGACGCTTTATTGTAGAAATCCCTCTTCAAATTCGCCGCATAAAAAGTATGCACATCGCCGGAGATCACGACAGGATTGGACGGTTTATATTTTTGCAGATCATCAAACAGGCGCTGCCGCGCCATGGGATAGCCATCCCAGCCATCGGTCCAGAATTTGCCGTCGCCCTCGCCGGCCACCGGAACCTGGCTGTTTTGCGCCATCAGCGTTTGTTGCGTCAGTATGTTCCATTTGGCCGTAGAGCCGGCAAAACCTTGCGCCAGCCATTTTTCCTGTTCGGAGCCGAGCATGGTGCGGGTGGGGTCAAGCCTCTCCGGACATTCCGCATTGGTGACCGAAGTCGATCCGCCGCGCCCGGCGCTCTGGCAGGCCTGGTAGGCGCGGTACTGCCGGTCGTCCAGTACGTGGAAGCGGCCCAGCCGGCCCCAGTCGTAGCGCTCATAGATGCGCATATGGGCAAAGCGCGTCGGTGCGGAAGACAGCGGCGGCAGGCGCACCGGCATATGTTCATAGAATGCCTGGTAGGCGGCAGCCCGCCTTTGCAGGAAGTTGGGATCCAGGCGTTCATCCCTGTCGTTGGCATAGTCGTTGCTGACCTCGTGATCGTCCCAGGTCACTATCCAGGGTGCGACATGGTGCGCCGCCTGCAGATTGGGATCGCTCTTGTATTGGGCATAACGGCTGCGATAGCCCGCCAGGTCCATGCTTTCATTTCTATGCCGGGGCTTGAGCGGGTGCGCTAAATCGTACGGCCCCCATTCATAGATATAGTCGCCGAGAAAGGCGACCACGTCCGGATTGGCCGCGGCAATATGCCTGTGGGCGGCATATTCGCCGAACTCCCAGTGCTGGCATGAACCCACCGCTATGCGCAGGCCCAAAGGCATGCTGCCGGGCGCCGGCGCGGTGCGGGTGCGGCCCACAGCGCTGACTGCATCGCCCAGCATAAATCGATACCAGTACCACTTGTCCGGCTGCAAACCGACGACGTCCACGTGCACGCTATGCGCCAGTTCCGGCAGTGCCGCAACTTCGCCTTTTGCGGCGATGCGCATAAAGTTGTCGTCGTCAGCCAGCTCCCACCTGACGCGGTACGCAACCGGCGGCAGGATCAGCGCATTCAAGGGATCGGGCAGCAAGCGGGTCCACAGGACGATGCTGTCGGGCCTGGGCGAGCCGGAGGCAACGCCCAGGGTGAATGGATAGCTGCTGGTCTTGCCGAGGGCCGCTCCGGGAAATGCGCCGGCGCAGGCGGCCAGGCCGGCAAGCCTGGCCGCCCGATCCAGGAAGCGGCGCCGGCTGGCGTCCATGTCAGCAGTCGCCGGAGTTCACGTTGTAATTGGTAATGGTTTCCAGCGGGGGAATCGGGCGGGGTTTCCTGTCTTCGCCGGTGGCGACGTAAGTAAGCGTCGCTTCAGTCACTTTCACGGTGCTGGCCTGCAGGCGATTGCGCTCGGCATAGACTTCCACCGAAACCGTAATCGATGTATTGCCCACTTTGATCACTTCCGCATAAAAAGATAGCAAATCACCAACAAATACCGGTTGCTTGAACAAAAATGAATTTACCGCGATGGTCGCAACGCGGCCATTGGCGCGCCGGGCCGCGGGAATCGCGCCGGCAATATCCACCTGCGACATGATCCAGCCGCCAAATACGTCGCCGTGGACGTT
Organism: Undibacterium sp.; assembly: GCA_035487495.1. GTDB lineage: Bacteria > Pseudomonadota > Gammaproteobacteria > Burkholderiales > Burkholderiaceae_D > Undibacterium. The sequence continues at coordinate 10,834 of DATHMC010000385.1, read as the reverse complement.
GGCATCGGCCGGCATAGGCATCACTCTGAGTTGCGGCATACCTGACGGCAGTGAGGTTTTGGCGGGATCGGACATCTAGTTACTCCTAAACAGTTACAATCATTAGATAAAATTAAAAGCGTGTAGCGAAATTGGCCCGGACCACCTCCCGCAAGGAGAATCATGCCTGGCTAGTCGCGATTGTCCCCGTATTGTTGTCAGCAACGCCTTTGCTGCCATGCATAAAATGCTTTTCGTAAGCATAAACCATTATTTCCAGAATCCTCGCCATGAGCCGCAAATTTTCCAAGCTTCCCGACCCGCCCGCCGCCGCCCAATCGCGCGACGACTGGGCCACCCTGAAAACCTTGTTGCCTTATCTATGGGCGTACAAATGGCGCGTATTGCTGGCGCTATGCTTCCTGGCAGGCGCCAAGCTGGCCAATTTCGGCGTGCCTTTGATCCTTAAGCAATTGGTTGACCGCATGACCATCACGCCGGCGCATCCTGCCGCGCTGATGATATTGCCGCTGGGCCTGTTGATTGCATATGGCGCGCTGCGGCTGTCCGCCACGATATTTACCGAACTGAGGGAATTTGTGTTTGCCAAGGTCACGCAGCGCGCAGTGCGCACCATTGCGCTGAAAGTGTTCCGCCATTTGCATGCGCTGTCCTTGCGTTTCCACCTGAACCGCCAGACCGGCGGCATGACGCGCGATATGGAGCGCGGCACGCGCGGCATTTCATCGCTGGTGTCGTATGTCCTGTTCAGCATCTTGCCGACGCTGATAGAAATTTCTCTGGTGCTGATCTACCTGAGCACGCATTACGACATCTGGTTTTCTGTCATTACTGCCGGTGCCCTGGTCTCCTATATTATTTTCACGATTACCGTGACTGAATGGCGCACGCATTTCCGCCGCACGATGAACGAGCTGGATTCCAAGGCCAATACCAAGGCCATCGATTCGCTGATCAATTATGAAACGGTGAAGTACTTCGGCAACGAAGACTATGAAGCGCAACGCTACGATGAAGGCTTGCAACGCTATGAGCTGGCGGCAGTCAGGTCGCAGACATCGCTGTCCTTGCTGAACACCGGGCAATCGCTGATTATCGCCACAGCCGTTACGCTGATCCTGTGGCGCGCGACGCAAGGCGTGATCGACGGCAAGATGAGCCTGGGCGACCTGGTGCTGGTGAATGCCTTCATGATCCAGTTGTATATCCCTCTGAATTTTCTCGGAGTCTTGTATCGCGAGATCAAGCAAAGCCTGGCGGATATGGAGCGGCTGTTTTCGCTGCTGGACCAGAACCGCGAAATCGACGATAGCGACACTGCGCGCGACCTGCACATCGATCACCGGGAGGGCGGCGAGGTAAGGTTTTCCCATGTCAATTTCAGTTATGAGAGCAAGCGGCAAATCCTGTTCGATGTGGATTTCACGATTCCAGCCGGAACCACGACTGCGGTGGTCGGCCACAGCGGTTCCGGTAAGTCCACCTTGTCCCGCCTGCTGTTCCGCTTCTACGATATCCAGTCCGGCAGGATCGTGATCGACGGCCAGGATCTGCGCGATGTCACGCAGCATTCGCTGCGCCGCGCGATAGGCATCGTGCCGCAGGATACGGTGCTGTTCAACGACACGATTGAATACAATATCGCCTACGGAAAACCGGGCGCCACCAAGGCGCAAGTCGTTGCAGCGGCGCAGGCGGCCTACATCCACGATTTCATTGAAACACTGCCGGATGGCTATGCGACGATGGTCGGCGAACGGGGCCTGAAACTCTCCGGCGGCGAGAAGCAAAGGGTGGCGATTGCCCGCACCTTATTGAAAAATCCGTCGATACTGATTTTTGACGAGGCAACATCGGCGCTCGATTCCAAAGCAGAACAGATGATACAGGCGCAGTTAAAAGAGATTGCCAAGAGCCGCACCACGCTGGTGATTGCGCACAGGCTATCCACGATAGTCGATGCCCAGCAAATCCTGGTGCTGGAAAAAGGCCGCATCGTAGAGCGCGGCACGCACCAGCAATTGCTGCTCCAGGCTGGCGCCTACGCGCAAATGTGGGAGCGGCAGCAAAACCGCCAGGAACAGGCGGGTTCGCCGCAATCGGACAGCGAAGAATTGCTGATCGGCTGATTTCAATCTGCCCTGCGGGGCATACATAACACCACGATAGTCCTATGGAAACCAAATGGCTGGAAGATTTTGTATCGCTGGCGGAAACCAATAGTTTCAGCCGCTCCGCCGAACTGCGGCACGTGACCCAGCCGGCGTTCTCGCGCCGTATACAGTCGCTGGAGGCATGGCTGGGCACCGACCTGATAGACAGGACGTCGTATCCTACGCGCCTGACCCATGCCGGCGAAGTGTTTTACGAGCAGGCGATAGAAATGCTGGGACAAATCAATAATGCGCGCGCGCTGTTGCGCGGCAAGCGCACCGCCATCCAGACCACCGTCGACTTCGCGGTGCCGCATACGCTGTCGCTCACCTATGTGCCGAAATGGCTGACCGAGCTGGAGGCCGCCTTCGGTGAAATCAATAGCCGGCTGCTGGCCTTGAATGTGCACGACGCGGTGATGACGCTGGTGGAAGGCGGCTGCGATTTGCTGTTGTGCTACCACCATCCGCGCCAGCCTTTGCTGCTCGATGCCAGTCAGTACGACATGATCACGATGGGCCATGAAGCGCTGCGCGCCTACACGCGCTGCGACAGGGCCGGCGCGCCGGATTTTGTGTTGCCGGGCACTGAAAAATCTCCGCTGCCTTTCCTGGCCTATGCGAACAATGCGTATCTGGGGCGCATGGTGGACCTGATCCTGAATGACGCGCGGATTCCTCTGCACTTCCACAAATGCTATGAAACCGATATGGCGGAGGGCCTGAAGATGATGGCGCTGGAAGGCCGCGGCGTCGTGTTCTTGCCGGAGTCATCGGTGACGCGCGAGCTCAAGCAAAAACAATTGGCGCGTGCCGACGGCGGCGTCAAGGAGTGGGAAGTCGAGATGGAAATCCGGCTGTACCGCGAGCGTCCGTCGGTGCAGCGCCCAGGCAAGCTGATCGTGTCGCGGCTATGGGAATACCTGGAGCAAATAAACGGCGCGGCATCAGCCCCTGAGCTGCCGTCGCGTAAAGTGAAACGCAATAAGAGCGCCTGAAAATTGTTTTTCCCTCCGCGATTAATAGGGAAAAGAAGTTTTCAAAGGTTATGTTTTTATTGCATAGATACATGCAAACAAAGCATTAGCGACAAAGTTCGGTGTTGACCTACTATGCGTCAGCTAACCGGTAATTCGCTGTTTAAGCTATTTTTGCATGCATCTTTTGGGGCGCTGAGCAGACTAGTTGCGGATCGAGGAGGGTGAGATCGGGTCGAGGACGCGCACTGCAATTTTGTCAAAAAGTAGTCACAAATGCCGCGACCCGGCCAGCTCAATCTGATCGTCGCGGCACTTCTCAGGGCTCCGTTAACTGAAATGAGAAGGAGGCCATACCATGTCCACCCAACACCAGATACCATCTTATCTTACCCCGCATGAGGTCGGTCCTTGGGCAGTTTACCTGGAACAAATCGATCGCGTTACGCCCTACCTGGGATCGTTGTCGCGCTGGGTAGAAACCCTGAAACGTCCGAAGCGGATCTTGGTAGTCGACGTGCCTATCGAGCGCGATGACGGCAGCATTGCCCATTTTGAGGGCTACCGCGTGCAGCACAATACCTCACGTGGTCCCGGCAAGGGCGGTGTGCGCTTTCACCAGGACGTCACGCTGTCGGAAGTGATGGCCCTGTCCGCCTGGATGACGATCAAGAACTCGGCCGTCAATGTTCCTTACGGCGGCGCCAAGGGCGGTATCCGCGTCGATCCAAAAACGCTGTCGCGCGGCGAGCTGATGCGCATGACGCGCCGCTACACTAGCGAGATCGGCATCATCATCGGACCGGACAAGGATATTCCGGCTCCCGACGTGAATACCAATGAACAGACCATGGCCTGGATGATGGACACCTATTCGATGAACGAAGGCCGCACTGCGACCGGCGTCGTCACCGGCAAGCCTATTTCGCTGGGCGGCAGCCTGGGCCGTCGCGAAGCGACCGGCCGCGGCGTGTATGTCGTCGGCTGCGAGGCCGCTGCCAAGCGCGGCCTGCGTATTGAGGGCGCCAGGATCGCGGTGCAGGGCTTCGGTAACGTGGGCGGTATCGCGGCGCGCCTGTTCGCCGAGGCGGGCGCCAAAGTGGTGGCGGTGCAGGATCATGTGACTTCGGTCTACCACCCTAACGGACTGGACGTCAACCAGTTGCTGGCGCACGTGGCGGAAAACGGCAGCGTTGCCGGATTTTCCGGCTCTGAAGCGACCCTGGTCGGCGACGATTTCTGGGGTGTGGACTGCGATATCCTGATTCCTGCGGCTCTGGAACAACAGATCACTGAAAAAAATGCGCACAAAATTCGCGCAAGCATCATCCTGGAAGGTGCAAACGGACCGACCACGCCAATGGCGGATGATATCCTGCGAGACAGGGGCGTGCTGGTGGTGCCCGACGTGATCGCCAATGCCGGCGGCGTGACCGTCAGTTATTTTGAATGGGTGCAGGATTTCTCCAGCTATTTCTGGACCGAGGATGAAATCAATCTGCGCCTGACCCGCATCATGAAGGAAGCCTTCAACGCGGTATGGCATATCACCGAAGAGAAGAAAGTATCTTTGCGTACGGCGGCATTTATCGTAGGCTGCTCGCGTGTATTGCAAGCGCGCGAAGTGCGCGGCCTATACCCTTAACGGGGATAGCGCCGATCAGGGTCCGCAGGCCGGCCCCTGATTGGCCGTGCATTAAGCAACCACCCGCTGCCTGGCTCCTGGTGGTTGTTTTCGATGGTGGCTCGGTTCTTGCAAGTGTTCGTAGAGACATGCGAGAGCGGACAAGGCCCGAAGAATCTTTTGCAAAGGGCGGTAATTCCAGCAATGTTATGCTTAGATCGCTAGTATGATGGGCCGCTAGCTGACCACCAGACCGGGAGACAAGATGAAGGAATTGCAATGGATGCTTAACGCAAGCGTATTCTGCTTGCTGGGCATAAGCACGACACTGTCGTATTCCGCCGACACCCTGGCACACATCAAGAGCACCCAGAGCATCACGATTGCCCATAGAGAGAAGTCGTTGCCGTTTTCCTACCTGTCGGAGAACCAGAAGCCTGTCGGCTACGCGGTCGATATCTGCCTGAAGATAGTCGACGCTGTCAAAAAAGAATTGAAACTTCCGCAGCTCAATGTCAACTACCTGTTGGTCAATCCTTCCACGCGCATGTCGGCGATCGTTGACGGCAAGGCCGACATCGAATGCGGGTCCACTACCAACAATGCCGAAAGGCGCAAGCAGGTCGCTTTTACGATTCCGTATTTTTTTGCCACCGCGCGCATGCTGGTGCGCACCGACTCGGGCATCAAGAACTGGACTGACCTGAAAGACAAGAAAGTAGTCACCACCAAGGGCACCACCAGCGTAAAGTTATTGAACGACCGCGATAAGGTCAGGGCGCTGGATTTGAAACTGCTGGAAGCCAATGATCACGACGCATCTTTCCGCATGGTGGAAAGTTTTTCCGCGGATGCTTTCGTCATGGACGATGTCTTGCTATACGGTTTGCGCGCAAACACCAAGGATCCGGGCAAATTTGCAATTGTCGGAGATGGCTTGTCTACCGAACCGTATGCATTGATGGTGCGCAAGGATGATTCCGCATTCAAGGCGCTGGCGGACAAGGAAATTGCCAGGATGATGAACGATGGAGAATTCATCAAGCTGTACGATAAATGGTTCAGGAGTCCGATATCGCCAAACGGAGCAAACCTGAACATGCCTATGGGATTTTTGTTGCGCGACACGGTACGTTTTCCGTCCGACAAGGTCGCCGACTGAGCCTGCCCCAACCGTGTTTTTGTAGTCGTTTTGATAGGTAAATGCCTGATTTTAAGAAGTTTTATACGTAGTATTACGTATCAAATAAGCAAAAAAAATAGTTTCAGGCTTGGATGTTTTGGTAAACTTGGGGGAATTCCCTTTTTGGGTTTAATTTTTGGAGATTGTATGAAATTATCGAAAGTATTGGCCGTTCTGATCGGCGCAGGCGTCATCGCAGGTGCAGCGCAGGCGCAAGAAACCGGCACGCTGAAAAAGATCAAGGACACAGGTACGATCACACTGGGTGTGCGCGATTCGTCGATCCCTTTTTCTTATCTCGATGATAAGCAATCGTATCAAGGCTATTCCATCGACCTGTGCCTGAAGATCGTTACTGCTGTCCAAAAACAACTGGGCCTGTCCAGCTTGAAAGTAGTGATGAATCCGGTCACGTCGGCAACCCGCATCCCGCTGATGGCGAACGGCACCGTGGACCTGGAGTGCGGCTCCACCACCAATAACATGGAGCGTCAAAAACAGGTATCGTTTGCGCCAACCACTTTCGTGACAGCCAATCGTATCCTGGCGAAAAAATCTTCCAACATCAAGGCCCTGGCAGACCTGAAGGGCAAGACCGTCGTTTCCACATCAGGCACTTCCAACCTGAAGCAACTGACTACATTGAACGCGGAGCAAAACCTGGGCATCAATATCATGCCGGCGAAAGATCATGCCGAAGCTTTCCTGATGGTTGAAACCGGCCGTGCCGCGGCGTTTGTGATGGACGATATCCTGCTGGCTTCGCTGGCAGCAAACTCCAAAAATCCGGCTGAATACGAAATCAGCAAAGAAGCGCTGTCTGTCGAGCCATACGGCATCATGCTGCGCAAAGATGATCCTGCGTTCAAGAAAGCGGTTGATACCGCCATTAGCAATGTACTGACTTCCGGCGACATTAACCGCATTTACCACAAGTGGTTCCTGCAGCCTATCCCTCCAAAAGGCATTTCCCTGAACTGGCCTATTTCCGACCAGCTCAAGGCAGTGATCGCCAAACCTACCGACTCCGGCGAACCTGCAGCGTATGCAGTCGTTCCTGAAGCGCAAAAAGCTGTACTGAAGAAAAAGAAATAAATCCTTGATGGATGCAAAAACGGGGGGCTGCTTGCCTCCCGTTTTGTTTTATGAATATAAATTTGCTGCGATGCACAATGCGCGTAACACCACAGCGCTATTTGTCTGCAATATAGTTGCTGAAAGTCGCCCGACCGGGCCCGGAGCGGCAAGACTAAAAATACCAGCCCGACGGTAAGTTCGCTGCCGATGCGGGACTGGTTAAGGAGAGGGAAGTTATGAATTACCATTGGAATTGGCAGATTTTTTGGGACAGTTCGCCCGATGGCGGCGGCACTTATTTGGATACCCTGATCTCGGGCCTGTACTGGACCCTGGCGACTGCAGGCTTGGCCTGGGTGATGGCGCTGGTCCTCGGCGCTATCATCGGCACCGTGCGTACGGCGCCGAACAAGTGGGGCGTGCGCTTGTGCAATGCCTACATAGAGTTGTTCCGCAATATACCGCTGATCGTGCAGATGTTTTTGTGGTACTACGTGCTGCCCGAGTTGCTGCCCGTCGCCATGGGCGACTGGTTGAAGTCCGCGCCGAATATTTCGTTCATTACCGCGGTCCTGAGCCTGGGATTCTTTACCTCTGCCCGTATTGCGGTACAGGTGTCCACCGGTATCAATGCGATACCGCGCGGTCAAAAATTGGCCGGAACTGCGCTGGGCCTGACCTTGCCGCAAACCTATCGCTATGTACTGTTGCCCATGGCTTTCCGCATCATCATCCCGTCCCTGACCAATGAAGTGGCCGCCATCATCAAAAATAGCTCGGTAGCATTAAGCATAGGCTTGCTGGAGTTGATGGCGCGTGCGCGTTCAATGCAGGAGTTTTCCTTCCAGGTGTTCGAGGCATTTACCGCGGCGACGGTGATCTACCTGCTGGTGTCGGCCGTGGCGATCCTGCTGTCGCACCTGCTGGAGAAAAAGACCGCCGTTCCCGGATTCATCACCTCCGGCACTGCCAATACGGGAGGACATTGATCATGTTTGCGAATTTCGATTTTGATGTCATCCAGAGGACCTGGTATTACCTGTTTACGACCGGCCTGACTTTCACCATCAAGCTGACGCTGATCTCCATGGCAGGCGGTATCGTGCTTGGCACGCTGCTGGCAATGATGCGCCTGTCCAGCCACAAGTACATTTCCTTTTTTGCCACCACGTATGTGAACCTGATGCGTTCGGTGCCCTTGCTGCTGGTGATTTTCTGGTTCTACTTCCTGGTGCCGTATATCGGCGCCTGGGTTGTCGGCGCGAACGAGCCGATACAGGTCGGTGCGCTGATGTCTTCGCTGGTCACTTTCATCATGTTCGAGGCGGCCTACTATTGCGAGATCATGCGTTCAGGCATTCAATCGATCCCGCGCGGCCAGGTCTCGGCTGGTTATGCGCTGGGCATGAATTACTGGCAGACCATGTGGAATATTGTATTGCCGCAGGCTTTCCGCAACATGATACCGGTGCTGCTGACGCAAACCATCGTGCTGTTCCAGGACGTTTCGCTGGTGTCGGTACTGTCGATCACCGATTTCTTCGGCGCCGCAAGCAAGATCGCGCAGCGTGACAACCGCTTGGTTGAAATGTATCTATTTGTCGCCGTGGTGTATTTCATCCTGTGCTTCAGCTTGTCCGCACTGGTGAAAAAATTACAGCAAAGAGTAGCGATTATTCGCTGATGAATCCGCGAGGCTTGCGGTGCGCAATTGGCGACCGCAAGCGTGCAGCCATATAAAAAGTATTCTGGAGAATTACATGATCAAACTTAATAATGTCAGCAAATGGTACGGCCAGTTTCAAGTCCTGACAGATTGCAGCACACAGGTCTCCAAAGGCGAAGTGGTGGTGGTCTGCGGTCCCTCCGGCTCCGGCAAGTCGACCCTGATCAAAACGGTCAACGGCCTGGAGCCTTTCCAGAAGGGCGACATTACGGTGGACGGCATTTCCGTCGGCGACCCCAAGACCAACTTGTCCAAATTGCGCGCGCGCATAGGCATGGTGTTCCAGAACTTCGAACTATTCCCGCATTTGTCGATACGCCAGAACCTGACCATAGGCCAGGTCAAGGTATTGGGGCGCAGCGAAGAGGAGGCGGCCGAAAGGGGTTTGAAGTACCTGGACCGCGTCGGCCTGATTGCGCAAAAAGACAAATTCCCGGGGCAGTTGTCCGGCGGCCAGCAACAACGGGTTGCCATTGCCCGCGCGCTGTCGATGGATCCGATTGCGATGTTGTTCGATGAACCGACTTCGGCGCTGGATCCGGAAATGATCAACGAGGTGCTGGATGTCATGGTCGGCCTCGCGCAAGAAGGCATGACGATGATGGTAGTGACGCATGAAATGGGGTTTGCGAAAAAAGTGGCGAACCGCATCGTCTTCATGGACAAAGGCCTCGTCGTTGAAGACTGCGCCAAGGATGAGTTCTTTAACGCCACCCGTTCAGAGCGCGCGAAAGACTTCCTGGCCAAGATCATTCATTAATTGCCAGGAAGTTTCCAAAAAGACTCTCGCCGCCCGCCAGGCCACGAGAGTTTTTTTATGCAATATTGGCAAACACTTAACTGCTCTTTGCCGCCAAGCTGGAATTCGCGCCTTTTGCGCCAGTAAAGGTAAAATGTCGGCTATTCGTAGAGAGAGCTGCCATGACCGATACCGCCATACAAGAACTTACCATTACCCGCCCGGATGACTGGCACCTGCATGTGCGCGACGGCGCCGCGCTGGCCAGCGTACTGCCGCATACCGCCGCGCAATTTGCCCGCGCCATCATCATGCCCAACCTGAAGCCGCCGGTGACCATGACCGAGCAGGCGGCTGCGTACCGGCAGCGCATCCTGGCGGCGTTGCCGCAAGGATCGACGTTCGAGCCCTTGATGACCCTGTACCTGACCGACAATACGCCGCCCGAAGAGATACGTCGCGCCAAGGCCAGCGGTTTTGTGCATGCGGTAAAGCTGTATCCGGCCGGCGCCACCACCAATTCCGATGCCGGCGTGACGGACCTGAGCAAATGCTACAAGACGCTGGAAGCGATGCAGGAAGTAGGCATGCCCTTCCTGGTGCACGGCGAAGTGACCGATGCGGCGATCGACATCTTTGATCGCGAGGCCGTATTCATCGACAAGGTCATGCTGCCGTTGCGCCGCGATATGCCGGAACTGAAAGTTGTGTTCGAACACATCACCACCAGCGATGCGGCGCAATATGTGGCGCAGGCGGAAGGCCCGATCGCGGCGACGATCACCGCGCATCACCTGCTGTACAACCGCAATGAAATTTTCAAGGGCGGCATACGTCCCCACTACTACTGCCTGCCGGTACTGAAGCGCGAAACGCACAGGCAGGCCTTGGTCAAGGCAGCGATTTCGGACAGTACGAAGTTCTTCCTCGGCACCGATTCCGCGCCGCATCCCAAGGGTTTGAAGGAACACGCCTGCGGTTGCGCCGGCTGCTACACTGCCTTGCATGCGATGGAGTTATACGCCCAGGCATTTGACCAGGCCGGCGCGCTGCACAAGCTGGAAGCCTTTGCCAGCCTGAACGGTCCGGCGTTTTACGGTCTGCCGCGCAATTCAGGCACCGTCACGCTGAAGCGCGAAACCTGGACCTTGCCGGCGGAATTGCCGCTGGCGGATGCGACCATCGTGCCTTTGAACGGCGGTGAAAGCATTCATTGGAAACTCATTTCCAGCCAGGCTTGACGCATGCCGCCAGTACCGGAGCCGGCGTGTTCTTTGAAAATGTAGCCTGGTCGCGCGCCTGGTATGCGTCGGTTTTGCCGCTGGCGTCCCGGGTGGTTGCGGCTGGCGACTGGC
>DATHMC010000384.1:0-4789 GCA_035487495.1 Undibacterium sp. | reverse complement strand
TGCAGGGCAACATCAGCAGCGCCGCGGACCCCAGCCCCCAAGCCACCATCCGCCTCACAGGGAGCGCAAGCGAATTGGTCGCGGGCTTGCTGATCGAAGGCGTGGGGCGGGAGAGTATGCGCATGGTTATCCTTTTATCTTGGCACTGTGCCGGCGACGTTTCCGCTATGCAGAACAGGAGCAATTGCGGGCATTGAATTGCAGAAAAGATTACACCGATGTAATGCTTTCTACAAGCCATTTCCGGCATGCAGCGCAACGAAGCAACCCAGGCTGGGCAACAGGAAGATCAGGAGAAATACGCCAGCTCACTGCCTGGCCGGCATACGCCAAGCCAGGCAGTAATAAGAGCGATATCGCTTGCGGACTTAGGGCAGTTCTTTAACCGAATGCGGATCGATCGAATAGGGGTAAATTTCACCCAGATACCTGTCCTGGGATTTGACCCGTCCTATCCACTGAAGGATATGCGGGTAATCCTGCAAAGGCAGGCCCCCTTGATCGGCCAGGTGCACATAAGCAAACAGCGAGATATCGGCGATCGTATAGCTGTCGGCCACCAGGAAGCGGCGCTCGCGCAATTCACGCTCCAGGATGCCCAGCACTTTCAGGGAACCGGCGCGTTTGGCGTGGACCAGGCTCTCGGCCCGACGGGCCAGCTTGCCGGTCATGGTCCAGTGCCGGATGGTCGCGACGGTGGCCTGCACATAATCGCCTTCGAACGACAGCCATTGCAAGACCTTGGCCAGCTCAAAACTGTCTTGTGGCAGATAGCGGCTGCCCTGGGCCAGGTAAAACAGGATGGCGTTCGATTCCGCCAGCACCCGCCCGTCTTCCAGCCTGATCGCCGGCACCGCGCCGGTGGGGTTGACCGCCAGGAATTCCGGCCGCTGGCCCTCCCCTTCAAAAATGCTGATCGTTTCCGTCTTATAGGCTTGCTGCAGCTGCTTTAGCAATAAACGGATTTTGTAGGCATTCTGGGATGGAAGATAATCGTAAAGCGTGATCATAGGTAACTCCTTGATAGTTGAAGAATAAAATATATGCCCCAACTACAATGACAACATCCCGATTCTTGCTTTTGAATTAAAAATTCATTGAATTCAAAAGCAAGAATCGAAGTTCAAGCGTATTGGAGGGCCGCTAATATGTATCCATCGACAGCTCACCAACAAGGGTGTACATCATGAACAAGATTGCCAAGACGACCAATATTGCCGGCTCGGCCACCAACGCCTATGCCACTGACGCCGCGCGCTGGGCCGCGGTACAAGCGAGGGATGCCGGCGCCGACGGCAAGTTTTATTACGCGGTGCGCACTACCGGCGTATATTGCCGGCCCTCCTGCGGTTCGCGTGCTGCACGACGCGAAAACATGGCGTTTTATGATAATTGTGCCGACGCAATAGCTGCCGGCTTCCGCCCCTGCAAGCGCTGCACACCGAACCAGGCAGCATTGAGCGAGCAGCATGCCGGCGCTGTCGCCCAGGCATGCCGGCTGATAGAAACCGCCGAGCAATTGCCCGGCTTGCAGCAGTTGGCCGACGCAGTAGGCATGAGCCGGTATCATTTTCACCGCGTATTCAAGGCCATTGCGGGCGTGACGCCGAAAGCCTACGCAGCGGCACACAGGGGGAAACGGGTACGTGAAGAACTGGCGCGCACCGGCACGGTAACCCAGGCCATCTATGACGCCGGCTTCAATTCCAATGGCCGTTTTTATGCCAGTTCCACCCAGGTACTGGGCATGACGCCGGGACGCTTCCGGGCCGGCGGCGTGGATACTGAAATCCGCTTTGCGCTGGGCGAATGCTCGCTGGGCTCCATCCTGGTGGCATCCACCGCTCAGGGAGTCTGCTCGATCCTATTGGGCGACGATCCCGATGCGCTGATTGCGGAGTTGCAAGACAGCTTTCCGCGCGCGTCGCTGGTCGGCGGCGATGCCGGGTTTGAGCAACTGGTGTCGCGTGTGGTCGGCTTTGTGGAAGCGCCTGCGCTGGGCCTGGACCTGCCGCTGGATGTGCGCGGCACGGCCTTTCAGCAAAGGGTATGGCAAGCGCTGCGCGACATCCCTGCCGGCTGCACCGTCAGCTACAGCGACATCGCCGCGCGTATAGGCTCGCCGAAAGCAATGCGCGCGGTAGCGCAAGCCTGCGCCGCCAACAAGATCGCGGTGGCGATACCCTGCCATCGCGTGGTGCGCAATGACGGCGCATTGTCCGGCTACCGCTGGGGCGTGGAACGCAAGCGCAGCTTGCTGGACAAGGAAACCGCCGGCCTGGAGAGCGCATGATGAGCGCAATACCAAAGGCCTACGACTCACAAGAAATCCAGGTGGTCGAACGGCTCCGGCAACTCGACTGGCAGGCTTTGACGCAGGAACTGGATACCCAGGGTTATGCCGTCATCCCGGCGCTGCTGGCGGCGGCGCAATGCCTGTCGCTAGCCGGGCGATACCCGGATGACGGACAATTTCGCAGCCGGGTGGTGATGGAACGGCACGGCTTCGGGCGCGGTGAATACAAATATTTCGGCTATCCGCTGCCGGCGCTGGTCGCGCACATGCGCAGTGCCCTGTATCCGCCGCTCAGTGAAATTGCCAATCGCTGGAATCAGGCCATGGGGATCGACGTGCGCTATCCGGCAAAGCATGAGGACTTCCTGCAGCGCTGCCACGCCGCCGGGCAGACCCGACCGACGCCGCTGCTGCTGCAATACGGCGCAGGCGACTACAACTGCCTGCACCAGGACTTATACGGCGAGCATGTATTCCCCTTGCAGGTCGCGATATTGCTGTCCGAGCCCGCCGCTGATTTTGAGGGCGGCGAGTTCGTGATCACCGAACAACGCCCGCGCATGCAGTCGCGCCCCGCCGTCGTGCCTTTGAAGCAAGGCGATGCGGTCGTGTTTGCGGTACATCACCGGCCGGTGCAAGGAACGCGCGGCGTCTACCGGGTCAATCTGCGGCATGGCGTCAGTGTGGTACGGCGCGGACACAGGCATACCCTGGGGCTGATCTTTCATGACGCGCAGTGAAGGCTCCACATCAAAAGCCGGGATTGAGTACAATCTTCCGTATTTATCAAAAAGCAAAAGCACTATGCGCAAAACCGCCCATCCCGCGACCACCTACCTGGCCAAAATTGATTCCGACTGGGCCGCGCTGGTCAAGCGTGTCGGCCCCTGCGGCTTGCAGACAATGCCCAAGCGCGAACCGTATGAGGCCTTGATACGCGCCATCGCCCACCAGCAATTGCACGGCAAGGCAGCGGAAGCGATACTGGGCCGCTTTGTCGCCATGTATCCCGGCGAAGCCTTTCCCTCGCCGGCCAGCATATTGAACACCGAACCGGAGCTGTTGCGCGCCTGCGGTTTCTCGTTCGCCAAGATTGCCAGCATACGCGGCATTGCCGAAGGCTCGGCGGCAGGCGTGGTCCCCACCGGCAAGGCATCGAAAAAGCTCAGCGATGAAGAACTGATCGAGCGATTGGTGACATTGAAGGGTGTGGGCCGCTGGACGGTGGAAATGCTGCTGATCCATACGCTGGAAAGGCCGGACATCCTGCCGGTGGACGATTTTGGCGTGCGCGAGGGCTGGCGCGTGTTGAAGTCCCTGCCGCAGCAGCCCAAGCCCAGGGAACTGGCCCGGATAGGACTGGACTGGAGCCCGCATCGTAGCGCGGCGGCCTGGTATTTGTGGCGGGCAGCGGAACAGGCGAAATTGCCGGCAGTGTGATGTAACAAGCCTTATCCCAGGGTCCTGCGCAGCGCGTTGAAGAAGAGCTCCGACTGCAGGCGCTCGCCCTGCGTTTGCTGTGCGACTCTTGCCGCCAGCTCCGGCGCAACCGCTTGCAACGCCTGTCCCGTCGAGCGCGCCAGCACCTGCACCGTGCAAGCCCGTTCCAGGTAATACAGGTCATCATACGCATGGTCTATGCGCTCGCCGCACACAACTACGCCGTGATTGCCGAGAAAAACGATATCCGCGCCGTTCATCGCAACGGCGATGCGCTCGCCTTCGCTGCCATCCAGCGCCAGCCCGTTATACTGATCGTCGATCGCGATCCTGCCGTGGTAACGCATCGCATTCTGCGACAAAGTGGTGTCCAATCCGCGCTCTGCGATTAGTGTCAGCGCTGTCGCATAGGGCATATGGGTGTGCAGCACGCAGTTCTTGCGGGCGATGCGATGGATGGCCGCGTGGATGAACATGGCGGTCGGCTCCACTTCGTGGCGGCCGGCAAGTTTGCGGCCCTCCGCATCGATCAGCACGATATCGTCGGCTTGAATTTCACTCCACAGCAAACCGCGCGGATTGAGCAGGAACACATCATCATAGTCCGGCAAAACCACGCTGAAATGATTGCAGATACCCTCGCCGAGGCCATGATGCGCCGCGGCGCGCAGTGCCAGCGCAAGGTCTGCCCTCAGCAGCGCAACGGCCGGCAAATTGAAGTAGTCTGCGGCAGATGATGGGGTCAGGCTCATCAATGGTCTCCTGGTGCGTTTTCTGTTCGCGAAGTTTCAGAAGCGCGGCCTCTTCGCAGCCAAGCGCTAGCACAACACTGTTCGATTGACATTTTAGCTCCGCATTCCATGTATACAAAATGAGGGTAAAGAAAACTACCTGCAGCCGATTATATCCGCCAGATAGGCATTCGCATTGAAGTTGTCAGAAGCTTTCACATCCAATAAGATACCGGAGCATAAATTCTCAACCAACCGCCGGCGCTGAAAGTATTTGCAGAGTGTTCAATTTCAAGTCTAATTAAAAAAATATGAAACCTTA
>DATHMC010000383.1:0-10545 GCA_035487495.1 Undibacterium sp. | reverse complement strand
TCAAGCGAATGATCGTGCACGAAGCGGTGGCCGACCAATTCGTTGAATTGTTGTGCGCCAAGACCCGTTCCGTCAAATACGGCGACCCGATGGATGCCCAGAACGACATGGGCACCGTGATCGACGAAGCGGCGGCCATTGCCTTTGAAGCCAAGGTGAACGACGCGGTCGCGCACGGCGCCAAACTGCTGGTCGGCAACCAGCGGCGCGGCGCGCTGTATGCGCCGACCGTGCTGGACCATGTGCCGTTCGACTGTAAGCTGGTGGCCGACGAAACCTTCGGCCCGGTGTCGCCGGTGATTCGCTGCAAGGACATCGCCGATGCGATCCGGATCTCCAATTCAACACCGTACGGCCTGTCGTCGTCGGTCTGCACCAACCGCCTGGATTACATCACGCGCTTCGTGCGCGAACTGGAAGTCGGCACGGTCAATGTGCGCGAGGTACCCGGCTACCGGCTGGAGCTGACGCCTTTCGGCGGCATCAAGGATTCCGGCCTGGGCTACAAGGAAGGCGTGCTGGAAGCGATGAAGAGCTTCTGCAATACCAAGACCTATTCGCTGCCCTGGGAGTGAGCCGCTCATGAGCCTCAGCATAGCCGACATCGTGACCCTGTTCCAGCGCAGGGGCCACGAGCAATACGACGGCGAGCCGGTCACGCAGCTGCAGCACGCACTGCAAACGGCCAGCTTCGCCGAAGCTGCCGGCGCCGGCAGCGAGCTGATCACCGCCTGCCTGCTGCACGACATCGGCCATCTGCTGCATGAGTTCGGGCCGACGCCGACCAGCCAGGGCAAGGACGACGTGCACCAGTATCGCTGCCTGCCCTTTCTGCGGCCCCTGTTTGGCGCGGCAACGCTGGATGCGATCAAGCTGCACGTCGATGCCAAGCGCTACCTGTGCGTCGAAGAAACAGGCTATTTCGATACGCTGTCGCCCGACTCGCGGCGCAGCCTGGTCTTGCAGGGCGGCATTTTCACCGCCGAGCAAGCCGCCCGGTTCGCCGCCCTGCCGCACGCAGCGGCGGCCATTTCCTTGCGGCGCTGGGACGATCGTGCAAAAATCGCCGATGGCCGCACGCCCGGGCTACCGCATTTCGTCCCCTACATGGAGGATGCCGCACAGCGGCACGCCATGGCTGTAAGAAGTTGCGTAATTTCCACGTTGTAGCTGTAGCATCCATGTTGTTTAGCGCATCCTCACAGGAGAACTTACCATGTTGATCGGCGTACCCAAGGAAATCAAGAATCACGAATACCGCGTTGGCCTGACACCCTCCAGCGTGCATGAAATCGTCGGCCACGGCCACCAGGTGCTCGTCGAGCGACAGGCCGGCGCTGGCATAGGCGTTAGCGATGCCGACTACCAGGCGGCCGGCGCGCAGATCGTGGCCAGCGCGGCTGAAGTCTTCGCCCGCGCCGAGATGGTGGTCAAGGTCAAGGAGCCGCAAGCCGCCGAGCGCGCGCAGCTCAGGCCCGGGCAAATCCTGTTCACCTATCTGCACCTGGCGCCCGACCCGCAGCAGACCGAAGACCTGGTAAAGAGCGGCGCCGTATGCATCGCCTATGAAACGGTGACCAGCGACCAGGGCGGCCTGCCGCTGCTGGCGCCGATGTCGGAAGTGGCCGGCCGCATGTCCATCCAGTGCGGCGCCCGCTGCCTGGAAAAATCCCAGGGCGGCCGCGGCATGCTGCTGGGCGGAGTGCCGGGCGTGGCGCCCGCCAAGGTAGTGATACTCGGCGGCGGCGTGGTCGGCTCCAATGCCGCGATGATGGCGATAGGGATGGGGGCAGAGGTGGTCGTCCTGGACCGCTCGCTGGAGGCGATGCGCTCGCTGGTGCGCCAGTTCGGCTCGCGGCTGCAAACCGTGTATTCCACCAGCGATGCGGTCGAACAGCACGTGCTGTCGGCCGACCTGGTCATCGGCGGCGTGCTAATCCCCGGCGCGGCGGCCCCCAAGCTGGTGACCCGTGCCATGATCGGGCGCATGCGCGCCGGCGCCGTGGTGGTCGACGTGGCGATCGACCAGGGCGGCTGCTTCGAGACCTCGCACGCCACGACGCACGCCGAACCGACCTACGTCGTCGACGGCGTAGTGCATTATTGCGTGGCCAATATGCCGGGCGGGGTGCCGCGCACTTCCACCTATGCGCTGAACAATGCGACCTTGCCGTTCGTGCTTGCGCTGGCGGACAAGGGCTACCGGCGCGCCATCCAGGATGACCGGCACCTGGCCAACGGGCTCAATGTGTATCGCGGCGACATCACCTGCAAGGCCGCCGCCGACGCCCTGGGCTATCCGTACAAGTCATTTACCCAGGCCATGAGCTGAACGGCGGTTTACTATTAGGGCTTACACAAATATGAGGCGTCACGGGCCACATCGTCGTCCTTGCGAAAGCGGTGACCCATTGTCGATTTAGGCAAAAAATGGATTCCCGCTTTCGCGGGAATGACGTGGTGAGTCTGAATTCCCTGCCCGAGATAGTTCTGCGTAAAGTCCCAACCATTTAAGCCGGGCGCAACCGGGGTTCATGCATTGCCGTTGCTGCCAGGGCAGCGCGACCCAGCCCCGGTTGGCGCCCAGGCTACCCTAGACAAGTTCTGAGAAAACAATTCTTTCACCACCATCAACAGGTATCTGCCCCATGCGCCCTTTCTGGATAGAACAAGCCCTTTTTAACGATGGCGCCGATGCGATGCTGGCGCCGGCCCTGCAAGGGGCGCACCAGGCAGACGTCTGCATAGTCGGCGGCGGTTTCACCGGCCTGTGGACGGCGATCCAGTGCAAGCAGCAAAATCCAGCGCTGGACATCGCGATCATAGAAAGCGATTTATGCGGCGCCGGCGCCAGCGGCCGCAACGGCGGCTGCCTGCTGACCTGGTCGGCCAAATTTTTTACGCTGCGCCGCCTGTTCGGCGAGCCGGAGGCAATCCGGCTGGTCAAGGCATCGGAAGCGGCGGTGCAGCATATTCACGATTTTTGCAAGGCGCACCGTATCGACGCCGAACTGCGCATGGACGGCACGCTGTATACGGCCACCAATGCGGCGCAGATCGGCGCGATGGCGCCGGTAATGAAAGGGCTGGAAGAATGCGGCATCATCTCTTACCATGACTTGCCGCCGGCAGAAGTGGCGCGCCGTTCGGGTTCGGCGCTGAACCTGGCGGGCGTGTTTTCGCCGATCGCCGCCACGGTACACCCCGGCAAGCTGGTGCGCGGCCTGCGCCGGGTTGCGCTGCAGATGGGGATACGGATTTATGAACGCACGCCCATGCTCGACTTCATCAAGGGCGACCCGGTCACCGTGCGCACCCCGGCGGGCAGCATACGGGCCGGCAAGCTGGTGCTGGCGATGAATGCCTGGATGGCCAGCCACTTTGCCCAGTTTGAGCGCACTATTGCCGTCGTTTCCAGCGACATGGTGATTACCGAAAAATGCCCGGAACTGCTGCAGCAAATTGGCCTGACCGACGGCGTGTCGGTGCTCGATTCGCGCACCTTCGTGTATTACTACCGCAGCACCGCCGACGGCCGCCTGATGCTGGGCAAAGGCGGCAATACCTTTGCCTGGCGCGGCCGGGTGGCGCCGGTCTTCGATCAAAAATCGCCGTATGAAGCCCAATTGACGGGCAGCTTGCATACCTTCTTCCCGGCCCTGCGCGAAGTACCGATCACGGCCAGCTGGAACGGGCCGTCCGATCGCTCGGTCAGCGGCTTTCCGTTTTTCGGCAGGCTGGACGGCGCATCCAACATCTTTTACGGCTTCGGCTATTCCGGTAACGGCGTAGGCCCGACTTATATGGGCGGCCAGATTCTGTCTTCACTGGTGCTCGGCCTGGACAATGCATGGACCCGCAGTCCGCTCACGCAAGGGCCGCTGGGCTATTTCCCGCCGGAGCCCTTGCGCTACCTGGGTTCGCTGATGGTGCGCAATGCGATACGCCGCAAGGAACAGGCTGAAGATGAAAACCGGCAACCCTGGCTGATTGACAAGCTGCTCAGCAAGTTCGCCAACGCGGCCGGCAAAGCCGACAAGACCTGAGGCGAAGTAGCTGGCAAGAATTGCGCAGCAGGCCGGCCCATCAATAAGCCGCGAGGCAGGCCAGGTACTGACACAGGCGGCTCATTTTCAAACAAATTGATATTTATTCATTGTCTAATAAACAATGTTACTATGGTCGTGCATTCAGGCAAATTGAAGTAAATTTAACATATGTAAGCTTTTTGAAATTACCAAAAAAGCAACAAAATCCGAATAATATATTTGTCAATATATAGCAGTAAGCTATCGCAAGACTGGCTTGCCATATAGCTTTGCGATCACTTTTCTACGCAGTAACGCATCTAAATAATCTTCTGGTTTATTTTACATTCTCTAACAATATTCCGTAATTGGAACTTAGTAAATTGCAATATTGCAGATACAATAAAATCGTTGATCCAGTGCCACTAGCGGAGTCAACAGTTTTATCCAAGAGTAAACATCGACTTATAGCGAGGTAATTATGACAACATTGATGGATCTTGATTCTGATGACATCAAGTACGATCCCAACCATCTGCTGGATACGCTGATCAAGCAACTGCACCTGAAAAACGATGCGGCACTATCCAGGGCGCTGGAGGTTGCACCTCCGGTTGTCAGTAAAATCCGGCACCGGCGCTTGCCGGTGGGCGCTTCCCTGCTGATACGCATGCACGAAATCAGCGACCTCAGCATCAAGGGCTTGCGCGAACTGATGGGTGACCGGCGCACAAAGTTCCGGATCAGCGACAAGCAGTTCAAACCCAAGCAGGACAGCGCCAGCGCTGCAATGCATTGACCTTGCGCGGGTCGATCCACAAGGACTGATGCACTTGCCGGGGTATTTGCCCAATCAGCCGCTGATTTTTTTTTGGCGGATGGCGCCAGCGTGTGACTCAGTCCTGTTTTTCCTTCCTTTATTTGCCTGGACAGGTACGTATACGAACTTGTGCCAGACTATGGCTCCCGCAACCCCTTCCGAGGCAAGTTGCTCATTGCCAGCGCTCACCGTAGCAGCCGTTGTCACCGCCAGTATTGCTGCGCGCAAGCGTACGCCTGCCGACGCCGGTCCGCAATGCAGCTATAGCAAGCGCTCTCATCGTGCAGCCTGTGCCGGGCCTGGCTGATGACAATGGGCCAACAGGACCCGTCATTCCATATCGTAAATAAAAAAAGCGTTCGAAACCCTATGAGTTTCGAACGCTTTTACGGCAAGAAATCTCCGCCAGACATCCTCCGTGCAACACGACCAAAATCCGCGATTGCTTGAGCGCTAGCGAAAAAATTTTACCTCGCCCCCTGAAAAGACGGCCATGCTCCCGCTTACTTTTTCCTGGCGTTCTTGTTCGCCGCCTCGGCCGCAAGTTTCATCTCGTGTTCGGCTTCGGCCAGCAATTTTTCCGCCTTGGCCGCATGGCCGCCCATATCGTATTCGTTGGCGGCCTGCGCTGCTTTCAGCTTTTCAATTGCATGCGTCGTGTCTTCGCGCGCAGCGATGATGTTCGGGTGCCCGGCTTCAGGCCCGGCGATCGCCGCGCCGCCAATCAAGCCGGTTCCCAATGCAAAGGCAATTCCATAAACAGCTGTTTTCATATTTCGCTCCAAGTGGTCCCGACAGCGGGAGTAATAACATATCAGGGTATTCGATTGGACATCTAAAATTTAACCATCGAATTTCTAACGGCCCTCCGGCAATCATCTTGCATGGCTATCGCATGCGGAGGTTCAGGCTTCCCAATGGCCTTTGGCCCAATCCCATTCGCCGTTATGCCATTTCCAATGTCCGGGAACCCAGAAATGGTTAGGACTTGGCGCAATCGTTATTTGCTCGACAATGACGGCTGGCATAGGACGTACGTTTCCTTGGTACCAGTGCCCGGATTGCCACTGCCATCCGGTCTGACGCCAAACCCAGTGCCCTGGCACCCATGCGTATCCCGGGGCCGGTTGCATGGTCACAACCTCCTGAACCGGCGCAGGCATATGTCTGATAACCACCTTCTGTGGTTGCTCCCGCACTACGACCCGCTCCTGCACCGTGGTAGTACAGCCGCCGATGGCGAGCACCGCACTCGCGATTAGCAGGGTTTTCAAGACATATTTCATTGCATCTCCTCGTTGAATTTCTGAACGGCTTTCGCTTTGCCGCTCCGTAGGTTTTTATAATGTGCTCGCCATAAACAAACACCCGCTGCTGCGGGTGTTTCGTGAGCGGCCTTGGGTTTATCCGCCGATTTTTTTGCTGACGGCATTCTCTTGCTGATTCAGCGTTTTTTGTTCCTGTTTAGTGATGTGCCCACCATTCTGTGCTGCCATGTCGCGTTCTTCCTGACGAATTTGCTTGTCTTGCTTGTGCAGGCGGGCCGCCTTCGCTTTGCTCATATCGCCTTCTTTGACTTCATCTTTGATCCGCGCATTTTGATTGCCCAGCCGATTGTTCACTTGCTCGCGGCGCGGGTGATTTTTCTGCCAGGTCGTATCTGCTGCAAAAGAACTGCCTGCCACAGTGGCGAATATGCCAACAATGCCGACCAAGGCTACAGCTTTACGTGTATTTTTCAGAGTGAACATGGTGGTCCCCTATAGAGTGTTATTCATTTCGGATCGATGTTTGTTACACTCCCTAAACGCAAGATTACCACGAGCAGATTACCGGGAATTTGTATCGTCTGTAACAAAATATTTCAACAGAGAATTAAATTCTCAAGGTTTTATTTGCCGCCACCGCTATTTTCGATCGGCGTATCGGCAAGCTTTCCCCATTCGGCCCACGAGCCATAATAGACCCGCGCGTCATGGCATCCGAGGAGATACGTCAACGCAAACCACGCCTGGCTAGCCCGATTCCCTATCGTGCAATAGGTGACGACTTCGGTTTCTGGCGTGATGCCGTGATCCTGCATGACCTGCAGCATCTCGCCCGCACTCCTGAAGGCCCCGTCTTCGGTGCGCAGCAACTCGACCGGGATGTGAACGGCGCCCGGTATGTGCCCAGCCCGTCCCGCCCCTTCCGTCGCGCCGGACGGCCAGAAACGCTCGCCGTCGTATTCGGCTTTGGATCTGGTGTCGAGGATCACCCGGCCTGGCTGGCCTATCATCCGTTGCACGTCCTCCCTCGACGAGAAAAATGCATCTTGCGCGGCGAGCGAGTATTGCGATCTCACAAGCACTGGAATGTCGGTGGACCAGTCCTGGCCCGCGCTCTTCCACTGCTCGCGCGAACCGTCCATCAGCCGGACCCGCTCGTGCCCGTGCGACTTCAGCAACCAGAAGCCGAGATGCGCGCCGTATCCGTAGAAGACGACCGTCATATCGGAAGTCACTGCAGACTTGCGCAGGAGCTCCTGCAATTCGGCGGCGCTTACCGGCCGATAGTCGGAGTGGCGCAGGTCCGTATAGGCATTCCACAGGACGGCCCCGGGAATGTGCCCGGCGTTGTACGCGGATGGACTAACGTCGACCTCCACGAACCTGACCGAGGGATCGTCGATGTGTGCAGCGATCCACGCAGAGTTGACACGTGCATCTGGGAGAGTACTGGCGGATTCCATCTTGCTGCCTCCTGGTTCTGAATCGGTATGACGCCTGCTCACGCTCCACCGGCCCGGCGGCGGCCGGTCCGGGTTGCAGGCATGATGCCCGATCGATGCCGCGCACCGATTGGGCGTCGCTACGTTACAGCCTGGCCTCGTACACCAGGTTGAACGGCGTTTCCGTCGCGCGGCGGAAGTGCTGGAAGCCGCCTTTGGTGACCACCTCGCGCATGCGTGCCTCGCCCGCCTGCGCCCCCAGGCAGGCGCCGACTTCCTGCGACCTGGATGCGGGCGTGCAGATGAAGGTGGAGGCGGAATAAAAAATGCGCCCCACAGGATTGAGATTGTCTTCCAGCTTGTCGTTGGCGAAGGGTTCGACGATCATCCAGGCGCCGTCCTTGCGCAGGCTTTGCCTGACATGCTCTGCCGCGCCGACCGGGTCGCCCATATCGTGCAGGCAATCGAACACGGTGACCAGGTCGTAGCCGCTGCCCGGGTATTCCTTGGCGGATGCCACCTCGAAGTCCACCCTGTCCTGCACGCCGGCTTCTTTGGCTGCACTGCGTGCATATTCTATCGACGGGACGTGGTAGTCGAAACCGATAAAGCTCGATTGCGGATAGGCCTGCGCCATGATGATGGTGGAGGCCCCATGGCCGCAACCGACGTCGGCCACGCGTCCGCCCTGTTGCAGCCGTTTTTCGATTCCCTCCAGCGCCGGTATCCAGCTGCTGGTCAGGTTGGCGGCGTAGCCGGGCCGGAAGAAGCGTTCGGTGCCGTGAAACAACGATGCATCGTGCTCATGCCAGCCTATCCCAAGGCCGGTCTGGAAGGCCTTGGCCATCTTAGGTATGGCCTTGAACTGGTCCACCGCGATCTGGAAAGCGCCGGGGATAAACGCGGGGCTGCCTTCTACTGCCAGTGCAAAGGCTTGCTCCTCGCTCATGCTGAAAGTCTGGTCCGCAGGATTGTATTCCACATAGCCGCTGGCCGCCTGCGCCGACAGCCATTCCAGCAGGTAGCGCGGATCGGTGCCGGTGCGGGCAGCCAGTTGCCCCGCTTTCATCGGCTCTTGCGCCAGCGCCTTATACAAGCCCAATTGGTCGCCGACCACGATCGTGGCGGCATGCATCACCGCACCGAGATCATGAACAAAGTTGCCCATGAAGGCATTCAGTTTCTCTTCATTAATAGCCATTTCATGCTCCCTAGATCTTCATTAATAATATTGCCGGTATGCGCTGCAGGATCTATTTCCTGCTCGCCTTGTCGGCCCCCATGCGCAGAGAGGCATCTATCTCGCGCTTGAAAGTGGGCAGATCGACCGCCATGCCGTTGAGCACCGTGCTCCAGTGGCGCGAGATCGCAGCCAGCGCGACGGCTTCCTGGATCTCGCCATCGGTTGCGCCGTAAGCCCTGGCAACTGCGGTATGGAAATACACGCAGTAGCTGCAAGGCACCTGCGCCGACACGGCCAGCCCTATCAACTGTTTGACCTTGGGTGTCAGCAGGGTATTTTCGCTGAGTTGCACATTCTTGAATTCGGCCCAGCTACCGGCAATGCCGGCTTGCGGGAATGCCTTGAAGAATCCGGGAACAAGCCCCAGCGTCGCTTCTATATCCTGGTAGGTTGCGGTGGCGCTGGCTTGTGCGGCCTGCGGATTTTGTACGTCGGGAAGAGTTTGCGCGGCGGCATTACTTGCCGCCAGAAAGCCTGCAACGGCGCGGGCTATTGCAAATTGACGTAAGCGTTTGACGGGCAGTATCATGAGAGTCTCCTGATGGAAGCGTAGTAAGAGGAACGGGAAACATCAACTGTTTCCTCCGGCACAGGCCGCGTTCCCGACGTTCTGGATTTCCTGCCGCCATATTCTTTTGACGACATGGGCACAGTGTGTCGCGCTACCGTTGGAACGACAGTGGGAGGGAGCGTGGAAAATCCGCGACCCGCAAGCGGCGGCATCCATACCGGAAGGGGGACGCACATCCGGCTCCTGGGAGAACTGCGTGTTACGCGCGCGGGCCAGACGCTGCCCCTACCCGCTTCCAAACGCAGCCGCGCGCTGCTGGGCTACCTGGTCGGAACGGCCAGCCCGCAAACCCGCCAACACCTGTGCGATCTGCTGTGGGACGGTCCCGGCGATCCGCGCGCGGAATTACGCTGGAGCCTGACCAAGCTGCGCCCGGTGCTGGATGAAGCCGCACTGCACAGGATAGCGGCCGACAGGGAAAGAGTAGCGTTTGCAGCGCATGGCGCCACGGTGGATATCGTCGCTGTGCGCGCATTGCTGGCCGATGGCGTGGAAGCCGCCGATACTGCAGCACTGGAACAGGCAGCGGCGTTAATGAACGGAGAATTCCTGGATGGGCTGGAGCTGCCGGCCTGTTATCGTTTCCATCAATGGTGCATGGCCGAGCGCGAATGGTACTGCGCGCTAAGGCTGAGAATCCTCGGCGCGCTGCTGCGCCGCCTCGACCAGGAACCGGAACGCGCCCTCGCCTATGCCCGCCTGCTGATAGTCGCCGACCCTTTGTCGGAAGCCGGCCACGCTGCGGTGGTGCGCCAGCTATTGGCGGCAGGCCGTCTGCACGATGCCGAGCTGCACTATTGCCAGGCAGAGAAAATGTTCCGGCGCGAACTGGGCGTGACGCCCGGCAAGGAACTGCGGGAAGCGGCGCAGCAGCTGCGTTTCACTCTGCACCAGCACGCCGAATACACGCGGCACGCGCGAGAAGTTGTGCCGGAGCAGGAGCAGCCTCAGCTTCAGCCGCCGGTTCCTGAGCTATCCGAAAATGCGCAACAAACCCGCATGCCGCTGGTGGGCCGGGATGCCGAATGCAAATTCATCCGCGGCATGGTCGATGTCCTGGCGCTTGAAGCTAACCGGCAGGAACACTCCGGCCTGCAGCTATTCTGCGGCGAAGCAGGCATAGGCAAGACCAGCCTGCTGGATGCGCTGGGCCGCTACGCAACGCAGTCTGAA
>DATHMC010000382.1:0-3952 GCA_035487495.1 Undibacterium sp. | reverse complement strand
ATCGTTGATGCCGGCGCCAGCAACGCCATCCGTTTCCCCCAAAAAGCCCCCTTTGATGAAAGATTGGGCTATTCCGATTTGCCGGTTTTTTTGAACCGGCTGCAATCGAAAGAGTTTGCGATCGTCAAGCAGGCGCGCATTTCGCCGCGCATGGCAGCACTGGTTGACGATGGCTATTTCGCGCCGTATCCGGAAAAAACGCAGGGCGGCCTGAGCATAGTCGATTGCCACAATGGGCAATTATTTCAAGAGCGCTACCCCAAGCGGATATATGCCGCCTTCGACGACATTGCGCCGGTGCTGATCAATAGCCTGTTGTACATCGAAAATCGCGAATTGCTCGATCCCCAGTACCCAAAACGAAATCCTGCCGTGGAGTGGGACAGATTCACGCTGGCCGTGATGAACAAGGGCATGCAGGTATTTAGCGGCGATGCCAGGACCCCCGGCGGCAGCACGTTGGCCACACAGATAGAGAAATATCGCCATTCTCCGGAGGGGAGAACTTCATCCGCAAAGGAAAAACTGCATCAGATGGTATCGGCCGCGTTGCGTGCCTACCAGCATGGAGAAAATACATCTGCCGTAAGGCGCCAGATTGTCGTCAACTACCTGAACACGATGCCGCTTTCCGCGAAACCGGGCTTTGGCGAAGTGAACGGCTTAGGGGACGGCCTGCTGGTATGGTATGGCCGGGATCTGGACGAGGTCAATCGCGAACTGAAATCATTGACGCCGACCAGCGGCGATCCGGGCGAGCGGGCGCAGATATACAAGCAGGCATTGAGTCTGCTGATTTCACAGCGGCGGCCTTCCTACTACCTGGACGGCAACGAAGCAGAGCTGGAGCAGCTCACCGACAGTCACCTGCGCCTGCTCGGCAATGCGGGCATCATCAGCCCGGCGCTGCGCGACGCGGCGCTGAAAGCGAAACTGAGCCGGAGCACGCAAAAATTCGGCGCACCGGCGGTTTCCTTTGTCGCGCGCAAAGCGGCCAATACGGTGCGCAACCACCTGGCTGGCCTGCTTGGGGGAAGCCGCTTATATGACCTCGACCGCCTCGACGTCGACGTTGCCAGTACGTTGAATGCGCCGGTGCAGGAGGCGGTAACCGGGCTGCTCAGAGCATTGCGCGATCCGGCCAAAGCCGAGGCTGCCGGCCTGAAGGGTAAACAACTGCTGGATCGCGGTGATCCGGCCAAAGTGGTGTATAGCTTCACCTTGTACGAGCGCGGCGCCGACAGGAATTACCTGCGGATACAGACCGATAATTTCGACCAGCCGCTCAACATCAATGAAGGAACCAAACTGGAACTGGGCTCCACCGCCAAATTGCGGACCCTGGTAACCTATCTTGACCTGATGGATCACTTGCATCAGCGTCTGGCAGGCATGAGCAAGGAGGAGTTGCGCGCAGTTGTCGTGGATAAAAAAGATGTGCTGACGCGCTGGGCGGTAGACTATTTTTCCAGTGCCGAGGACAAGAGCCTTGCCGCCTTGTTAAATGCCGCGCTGGAGCGCCGTTATTCTGCCAGCCCCGGCGAACGGTTCATGACTGGCGGCGGCATGCATACCTTCGAAAATTTCGAGCGCGAGGAAAACAGCATGGTGATGTCGGTGCGCGACGGCCTGCGCAACTCGGTCAATCTGGTCTTCATCCGGCTGATGCGGGACATCGTCCATCACTACATGTTCCAGGTGCCGGGCTCTTCGGCCGGCTTGCTGCAAGACGCGGACGATCCGCGCCGCGCCGCCTACCTGTCCCGCTTCGCCGACAAGGAGGGAAAGGTATTCATACGCCGCTTCCTCACCAAATACCAGGGTAAAACGGCGCAGCAGGCGGAAGACCTGTTGTTTGAAAACGTGCATCCGAGCGCGTCACGGCTGGCCGCGACCTTGTTCGGCATACAGCCGGACGTCAGCCTGGAGCAATTCAAGGCCTTCCTGACCGCCAGGCTGGGCCCGGACGCCGACTTGACCGACAAAAAATTGCAGAGGATGTATCAGCAGTACTCGCCGCAACAGATGTCGCTGGCCGACAGGGGCTATGTGGCGCGGGTTCATCCATTAGAGCTCTGGCTGGTCGCCTATTTACGCGGCCACCCGGACGCGACGCAGGCGCAGGTCATGCAAGCCAGCGTGCGGGAGCGGCAAGAGGTTTATTCCTGGCTGTTTTCCACCCACCGCAAACGCGCGCAAGACAAGCGTATCCTGGACTTACTGGAACAGGAGGGATTTCTGGAGATTCATCAGCAATGGAAAAGCGTCGGCTATCCGTTCGAATCGCTGGTGCCGTCTTATGCGACCGCCCTGGGAGCCTCTGCAGACAGGCCGGCGGCACTGGCGGAATTGATGGGCATCCTGGTCAACAATGGCGTGCGCAAACCGAATATGCTCATCAAATCCCTGCATTTTGCCACTGCAACGCCGTATGAAACCCTATTGCAGTTTAGTCCGGGCAAGCAGGAGCAGGTCCTGGCGCCGGAAGTGGCGCAGGCCGTGCTGGCAACCATACGGCTGGTGGTGGAAGGCGGAACCGCAAGGCGCGTGAAGCAGGCTTTTGCGCGGCCTGACGGCAGCTTTATTCCGGTAGGCGGCAAGACCGGCACCGGCGATAACCGCTTTGATACTTTCGGCGCCCACGGCCAGTTGATAGACTCCCGCGTCGTCAACCGATCGGCTACCTTCGTGTTCAATATCGATCAGCGCTACTTCGGCACCATCATCGCCTATGTGCCGGGGGCACAGGCTGCGGCCTACGATTTCACCAGCGCGCTGCCGGTGCAGTTGTTGAAATTGCTGGCGCCCACGTTAATGCCCCTGGTCGATGATACTGCGGGCATATCGGCAATCGCAGGCACTGGGCCGGGTGTGCGCCGGTGCGTCAATTAAATCCCATCTCAGGGCAGCGGCGATGGCGTAGCGCGTTTTTGTCAACTTGAAATCCCAGGTTTTCTGGCGCAAGCCGTGCTACTTCGCCTATACTTTGCAGCTTGTCATGTTTTAACGCTCATCCATTTATGCACTATGCCCTAGATCTGCGCACCTTCATTTTCAGCCATTATTTTTATACTGGTTTCAGGATCGCTATCGGCGTCGTCGGCCTGACCTCCGTTGTCTTTGCCTATACTGATTTGCCGACGGCAATGACAGTGTGCATCGGGGCCTTGTGCACCAGCCTGATGGACTTGCCCAGCCCTCTGCGGCACAAATTCAACGAGATGCTGTCCAGCGTCTTCCTGTGTACCGCCGTTACCCTCATTGTCAGTTTATGCGCGCCGATCGACTGGCTGCTCAGAGTGATGCTGGTGGTGATCAGTTTCCTGGCAAGTATGATGGTGGTGTACGGCAAAAAGACTATGCCCTTGCAGTTTGCGGCCTTGTTTATCATGACGCTGTCAATGGAGAACGAACTCAGCGCACGCCAGGCCTTCCTGCATACCGGCTTGTTTCTCAGCGGCGGCCTGTCATACCTGGCGTATTCGATGGCTGTGTCCTGGTTTTTGCGCCGGCGTATCAAGCAGCAAGTGCTGGCAGAGGCATTGTTTGAGCTGACGCGCTATATCGACATCAAGGCCGGCTTCTACGATACCAGTACTGACCTGAATGAACAGTTCAACCTGGCGGTGCGGCAGCAGATCATCCTGGCGGACAAGCAGCAGGCTTCACGGGATATGCTGCTGCGCGGCAGGCAGGATGAGCAGGATGCGGTGCTGGTCCAGGTGCATTTCCGTATGCTGGATTTATACGAGCTGGTCTTGGCAACCCACACCGATTATGTTGCGTTACGACGGTATCTGTCGGATACCGAAGTGCTCGATTTGCTGTATCAGATGGTCGATAAAGCGGCGCGCGATATCGAATCCGTTGCCTACTCGGTGACGCGCAAGCGCGTGTCGCATCGCGAAGTCAGCTATCAGCAGGATATGGAAGCGGTTGAAAAGAGCATCGT
>DATHMC010000381.1:0-3140 GCA_035487495.1 Undibacterium sp. | reverse complement strand
ATCTCATGGCTTTTGCCAGACGCCTCCACCAGTGCTTGCTGTGCCCTCAATTGCTCGTCAACAGTACCTCTTTGCGCCAGCGCATCTGCCACCTCCCTGAACGCCGCCTGAATCGCTTTCTCATATTTAGCCACGGAGATGTCGCGATCAAGTTTTGCCACATCCAGATTGGCGCGACGGGTTCCGGCGTCAAAGATCGGCAGATTGATATGCGGAGCAAAATTCCATGCCGATGAACCGCCCTCGAACAAGCCCGACAGCTTGCCACTGGCCGAACCCGAAGACGCGGTCAATGTGATGCTGGGGAAAAAGGCCGCCCTGGCCGCACCGATGTTCGTATTGGCAGCTTTCAAGACCCTCTCGGCTTCCAGTACGTCGGGGCGACGCTGCAGCACATCGGAAGGCAGGCCGGCCGGGATGTCGGTCAACATGGTAATGTCGGCAATAGCCGCGCGCGGCAGCGAGTCAGCCGGCACAGCACTGCCGACCACCAGCGCGAGCGCGTTCTCGTCCTGCGCCACCTGGCTGGTATAAAAAGCCACATCGGCGCGTGCCGCCTCGACGCTGCTCTGGGCCTGATACACGTCCAGCCCGGAAGAGGCGCCTGCACTCAGCCGACGTTGGCTGAGTTCGTAAGAAACCTGCTGGCTCTTCAAGGTTTCCTTAGCCAGGGCCAGGCGCTCCTGATCGGCGGCCAGTGTCAGATAGGTGACGGAAACTTCCGCCACCAGGCTGATCTGTTGGCTGCGGCGTGCCTCCTCAGTGCCCAGATATTGCTCCAGGGCCTGTTCTTTCAAACTTCGCACCCGCCCGAACAAGTCAAGTTCATATGATGCAAACCCGACGCCGACGCTATATTGCCGGGAAATCGATGGATTGCCGGTGCCGGTAAGGCTGGCTGGTGTGCGGGCAGCGGACTCTGCCGCCGTCGCACTGACAGTAGGAAACATATCTGCCCGCGCGATTCCATACTGCGCGCGCGCCTTCTCGATGTTCAGGGTTGAAATTCGCAAATCGCGATTGTTGGCCAGTGCCAGCGCGATCAATTTTTGTAAATGCGGGTCGGTAAAAAAGTCGCGCCACTTGATGTCCGAGGCGGCAGCAACGGCTGCCGCACCAGGTGCTGCTACGGCATTTTTATAGGCAGCTCCCGCTGGCCAGGTCTGAGAGACCGGAGCCGCCGGCTGCTTGTATTCCGGCATCAGGCTGCAGCCTGTCAGCAAGCTGAGCAAGATCAAAGGCGCGCAACTGGTGTAAATAGTTTTTTTCATATCAATGTCCATCCAATATCGCCTGAGTCGTCATAGCTGAAGAATCTTTCCCGCCTTGCTTCTTGCCCGCAAAATTCCGTATCAACACAAAAAATAACGGCACGAAGAAGATGCCCAGCATAGTGGCGGTCAGCATGCCTCCCAGCACGCCTATGCCGATGGCGTTCTGGCTGCCAGAACCGGCGCCTTTGCTGATCGCCAGCGGCAAAACGCCGAGACCGAAAGCGATCGAAGTCATCAGGATAGGGCGTAGGCGCAGATGGACTGCCTCCAGGGTGGCGTCCATCACGCTTTTGCCCTGCTCCTGCAAGTCTTTGGCAAATTCCACGATCAGGATGGCATTCTTTGCAGCAAGGCCGACCACCGTCAGCAGGGCAACCTGGAAGTACACGTCGTTGGACATGCCGAAGGCGGTGCTGGCCAATACCGTGCCGAGTACCCCCAATGGCACGACCAGCAATACCGAGAACGGGATCGACCAGCTCTCATACAACGCTGCCAGGCAAAGAAACACGATCAATATGGACAAGGTATACAGCGCCGGCGTCTGCGCTCCGGAGGCTCGCTCCTCCAGCGACAAACCTGTCCACTCATAACCTATCCCCGGCGGCAGCTTGGCCGCCAGAGCTTCCATCGCCGCCATGGCGTCGCCGGAACTTTTTCCGCGCGCGGCCTGGCCCAGGATTTCAACCGAAGGCAATCCGTTATAGCGCTCGAGGCGCGGCGAAGCATAGGTCCAGGTCCCAGAGGAAAAGGCAGAAAACGGCACCATAGCCCCATCGGCATTGCGAACATACCATTTGTTCAAATCCTCCGGCAGCATGCGTGACGGCGCATCGCCCTGCAGATAAACCTTCTTGACCCTGCCGCGATCGACGAAGTCATTGACATAGCTGCCGCCCCAGGCGGTGCTCAATACGCTATTGACATCCGGGATGGAGAGGCCGAGAGCCCTTGCCTTTTGCTGGTCAATGACAACTTTGTATTGAGGGTTGTCCTCTTGCCCGTTGGGCCGCAGCGCGGCCAAGGCCGGGTCTTTCGCCGCCATGCCCAATAACTGGTTGCGCGCGGCGATCAAGGCTTCATGCCCGAGTCCGCCGCGATCCTGCAATTGCAAATCGAAGCCGCTGGCGTTGCCCAGCTCCACCACGGCCGGCGGCGCAAACGCAAAGACCAGCGCATCCCGTATTTGAGAGAAGGCGCCCATCGCCCGCCCGACTATGGCCGGTGCGCGCATATCGGCGCCATGACGCTGATCCCAATCCTTTAATTTGATGAAGGCAATCCCTGCATTTTGGCCGCTGCCGCCAAAGCTGAATCCGGCGACGGAAAATATGGAAGCAACGGTATCTTTTTCCTGCACCATAAAATGCTGATCGACCTGCTCCAACACTTTCAAAGTGCGCTCCTGAGTTGCCCCCGCCGGCAATTGTATTTGTGAAAACAGGATGCCCTGATCTTCTTCGGGCAAGAAAGAGGTAGGCAAGCGCATGAAGACAACGCACAGACCGGCAATGATGAAAAGATAGATCAGCATGAAGCGGCCGCCCCTTTTCAGGATGCTGCCCACCAGGCCCTGGTAGCGCTTGCTGCCGCGGTCAAAATTGCGGTTGAACCAGCCGAAGAAACCGGTATTGCTGGCATGATGGCCCTTTTCCACCGGCTTTAAAAAGGTGGAGCATAAAGCCGGCGTAAAGACCATCGCCACGATCACCGACAAGGCCATTGCCGAAACTATCGTGATCGAAAATTGGCGGTAGATCACGCCTGTAGAACCGCCGAAAAACGCCATCGGCACAAACACGGCGGAAAGGACCAAGGCAATGCCGACCAGCGCGCCGGTTATTTGCCCCATGGATTTGCGGGTGG
>DATHMC010000380.1:0-12849 GCA_035487495.1 Undibacterium sp. | reverse complement strand
CCCTCTGCGAACAGGCGCACCTGCTTGTTATCCACATGGCCGCTGTCGGAACGCGAGCTGCCGATGATGTCGTTGGTGAACATGCCGGCGATGTCCAGGTTCTTTTCCCTGGCCTGCTGCGCGAAATGAGCGGAGCCGTACAGGCCCTGCTCTTCGGCGGCGACGGCCATGAAGACGATATTGGCGTCGAATTTGTGCCTGGCCATCACGCAGGCCATTTCCATCACGGCGGCGGTGCCGGAGGCGTCGTCATTGGCGCCGGGCGCGAAGGAGGTGGCATCCATCACGTCGGTCACGCGGGAATCGTAGTGGCCGCTGACCACGTAATAGCGGTCGCTGGAGATATCGCCTTTCAGCGTGGCGACCACGTTGACGATTTCGGTCGGCCCGGTCAGGCGCTTGCCGGCCGGTTCTATGTGGCTGTCGAATTGCACATCCAGCTTGCCGGCGCCGCAGCGCTCGAGCTCGCCTTTGATCCAGCGCCTGGCTGCGCCTATGCCGGTGGTATCCGATTGCGTCTCCGACATCGTGTGGCGGGTATGGAAGCCGACCAGCTTGTTGATCGTCGCCTCTATCCGCGTGGCCGAAATCTCGGCGACGATTTTTTCTATCTCCGGCTTGCGGGCCGTGATTTTCGCTTCCAGCGCAGCATCGGCGGCGTGACTGGCGGCAGGGGCGATCAGTGCGGAAAACAAGGCGGTCACGCAAACGGCTGACTGGCGCGGAAATTTCAAGATGGCGTCTCCCGGGATAATGCGCCGGCGTAGTGCACGCCAGATGCATAGGTTGAATTGCTCTACGGCATTTTAGAACGATTCAGCAGAAAAATCTCTTTACGCCAGAATTGCCGGTACTACGGGATGGGCAGGTTGAACGCGGTGGGTATCACGTCGTGCCGGACCACCGGCAGCAGATGGCGCTGGGCGTCGAAACTGCCCGGGCCCCACAGCCTCTCCCAGCCCGGCGGCCAGCTGAGCGGCTGGCCGTTGTAGTCGGCCAGCCTTTGCCTGACTGCGATCACCGGTAGTTGTTGCGGCAGCGGTGATTGCGGCTGCTGCAGATGGTCGCTGCCCAGACTGTACGCATAGTGCGGCAGCAAGGCGTCGCACACCGCATCAAACCACGCGGTATGGTCTTCGTCGCGGCCCAGGGCCTGCGCCAGGCCCTGCGGGTCGAACCTGGCCAGCGCGTGCACCAGTTCTTCCGTGCTCGCGCCGGGCGCATCGCCCCAGCCCATCACCGGATTAAAATTGTAATCGGCGCCGGAGCCGTACCAGCCTTCGCGCCACGGCCTCTGCATCCAGTTGCGCGGGCCGGTGAACAGCTGCCAGCGCCAGTGCAGGCCGGACGGCTTGGGCCAGCTGTACAGATACAGTTTCTGGTAGCCGGCCTGGTGCAATGCCCTGACCATCGCCATCAGCCGCGCATGCGGCATGCGTTCCGGCGGCTCGCGCCGGAACAGGATCGCCTCGCCGTCGGCGTGCTGGACCTCGTCTGTGGATAAGTTCAGGTCCAGGGTGCGGGATTCGCTGCCGAAGCGCGCCGACACCCAGCCGGTCAGCAAATTCACGGCCGTCAGCACGCCATAGCCGCGATGGCGGTGGAAGATGACGGTACCGGGAGCGATGGGTTTCATGGACTTGCGAGGAGGATTCGGAAATTTCCGCTGTAGTGTAATGCATATTCCGCGGGTAAACCAAGAGTAAAAGTAACAGGCCGTATCTCCTTGGCAAATTGTCAAGGAGATACCTGCGGCGTCGCTGCAGGGCCGGCCTGACGTTCCAACTTTGCGCCGTGCGAACCGCAAGTTACAATGTACGCATACTTCAACCTGATAGAAGACTTACCATGACCCTGCGCATCATCGCCACCGGCGGCACCTTTGATAAACACTACGATGAACTGGCCGGCAAACTGGCTTTCGGCGCCAGCCACCTCCCCGCGGTATTGGATCGCGCGCGCATCACCTTGCCGGTGGAGCTGGAGGTGCGGCCGCTGATGGATTCGCTGGACATGACCGATGTGGACCGGCAGCAGATACTGCAATCCTGCCAACAGGCAAAAGAGAAGGCGATCGTCATCATCCATGGCACCGATACCATGCGCGAAACCGCAGAAGTGCTGGGCGCGGCCAAGCTGGACAAGGTGATCGTCTTCACCGGCGCGATGATCCCTTATGAAATCGCCAACTCCGACGCCTTGTTCAATCTCGGTTTTGCGGCCGGCGTTGCGCAGCTGCTGGCGCCCGGCGTCTATGTCGCGATGAATGGCCAGGTATTTGCATGGGACAATGTGCAGAAAAACCGCTCCGCGGGAGTATTCGTAACCAACTGATCATCGGCGAACTATGAAACTGTTCATCTGCTGCCTGTTGTTCCTGCTTGCGTCGCTCAGTCACGCGGCGGAGACCCGTTTTGACGATGTCTACTTCTTCCAGGAGGAGCAGGTGTTGAAAGAAAAGCAGGTGGACTTCCAGGAGTTTGCCCGCTTTACCAGGAGCGTGCAGTCCGCGGTCTGGAAGGCGCTGAAGAAGGTCAAGATGCCGGAGAGTTCCGGCTACCTGGTGGTGGCCGTGCGCGCCGACAACAAAATTGCCGCCTGGCTGGATATGGAGCCGGCGCTGCATGCGTATTACGATGCCAGCGTCACCGATGCGGTCAGCAAATTGCGGCCCTTCGGCGTTTCCCAGGGGGTCGTGGTGTTCGGCATCAAGATGGCGGTCAATACCGCGGTATTCACCAGCAAGGCCAAGCCGGAGCCCAAGGACTGGGCGGCGGCGCAGAAGGCCGCCGCCAATCCGGGCGACATCGAAGCCGTGGTGCAGGCGGCATGGCCGGAGTAGGCGGCCGGCTGGAGTTGCGCGCCGCGACGGAACAGGATTTTGAAAGCCTGCTCGCGCTGCGCATCGCCGCCATGCGGCCCAGCCTGGAGCGCATAGGCCGCTTCGATCCGCAGCGCGCCCGCGAGCGCCTGCGCGCCAGTTTCGATGCGGCGGCAACCCGTATCGTCGTTGTCGGCGGCGCGGATATCGGTTTTGTCGCAGTGAAGCCTCTGCCCGGCGCGGCGGCGGGCCTGTTGCTGGACCACCTGTACCTGCACCCCGACTGGCAAGGCCGGCAACTGGGCGCGCGCGTACTGCAGCAAGTCATTGCCGAGGCGGACCGGGCGGGTTTACCCCTGCATGTGGGCGCGCTGCGCGGCAGCGCTGCCAATCGTTTTTACCAGAGGCATGGTTTTGTGCAAAGTTCGGAAAGCGAATGGGATATTTACTATATACGCCCCGCTGCGCCGCCGACGCAGCCAAATCGGGCCTGATCATTCTTCAAGCATACAAAGAGCACACATGTCATCCACATCTGAAACCAGCCTGAACATCCAGCCCGGCATCCTGCAGGCTATCCCGGCGCATGGCCGCTATCTCAGCTTCAGCCTGAAATCTGCAGACGCGCTGCACGCCGCGCTGGCAAATCTGTTGCCGCTGGTGGACGGCGAAAGCGTCGTGCTGGGTGTTGGCCATACGCTGGCGACCTCGCTCGGCGCGCAGATACCGGGCCTGCGCGATTTTACCGGCATACAGGGCAGCCGGGTCAGGTTGCCGGCCACCCCGGCGGCGCTGTGGTGCTGGCTGCGCGCCAGCGAAAGGTACGAGCTGGTGCACCGGACACGCCGCCTGTTGCACGCGCTGTCGCCGGCATTTGAACTGCAGCAAGCGGTGGAGGCCTTCCGGGTCGGCAGCGGGCGCGACCTGACCGGGTATGAAGACGGCACCGAAAATCCCAAGGGCGAAGAGGCGGTAGGCGCCGCCTTTGTGCAAGGCCAGGGTGCCGGCCTGGACGGCGGCAGTTTTGCCGCAGTCCAGTTATGGCAACATCAGTTCGACAAATTTGAGGCGATGGCGGAGCCGGAGCAAGACGACATGATGGGCCGCCGCCGCAGCGACAACGAAGAACTGGACGAGGCGCCGGTTACGGCGCACGTCAAGCGCACTGCGCAGGAAAGCTTCGACCCGGAAGCCTTCGTGCTGCGCCGCTCGATGCCCTGGAGCGACGTGCAGAATGCCGGTCTGCACTTTGTCGCCTTCGGCAAGTCTTTCCATGCGTTCGAAGCGCAGTTGCGCCGCATGAGCGGCGCCGAAGACCAGCATACCGATGCGCTGTTCGGCATTTCAAAACCGGTGACCGGCGGCTACTTCTGGTGCCCGCCGCTGCGGGACGGCAAGCCGGATCTACGCGCGCTGAACCTGGTTTGAGGCCAGGGAGGCCCGCAGCAATTCCTGGAAACCTTCCAGCGGCAAGGGTTTGCTGAACAGGTAGCCTTGGAAGGCGTAGCAGTCGTGTTCTATCAGGAAGCTGCGCTGCGCCTGCGTTTCCACTCCTTCGGCGATCACGTTCAGGCCCAGGTTGATGCCGAGTGAAATGATGGCGCGCACGATGGTGGCGTCGTTTTCGTCGTCGTTCAGGTCGCGCACAAAGGAACGGTCTATCTTCAGCTGGTTCAAGGGCAGGCGCTGCAGGTAAGCCAGCGACGAGTAGCCGGTGCCGAAATCATCCATCGAGAAAGCGATGCCGAGTTCGCGCAGCTCGTGCATCTTGGCGGTGGTGCTGTCCACGTTGTCGAGGATGGTGCTTTCGGTCAGTTCTATCTTCAGGCGGGCCGGGTTGATCCTGGTACGCTGCAGCACGGCGTGCAGTTTGGCGACGAAGTCGACCTGTTGGAACTGCCTGGCGCTGACGTTCACCGCCAGCGTCAGGTGACGGGTATCTTCGTTGGCTTCCCATTCCTTTAGCTGTGCGCAGGCGGTTTCCAGCACCCACGCGCCTATCGGCACGATCAGCCCGGTTTCTTCGGCCAAGGGGATGAATTCCGCCGGCGAGATCAGGCCGCGCTCCGGGTGTATCCAGCGCAGCAGCGCTTCG
Organism: Undibacterium sp.; assembly: GCA_035487495.1. Lineage (GTDB taxonomy): Bacteria > Pseudomonadota > Gammaproteobacteria > Burkholderiales > Burkholderiaceae_D > Undibacterium. The sequence goes on along the minus strand of DATHMC010000380.1, from coordinate 7,933 downwards.
GCGCCGATCAGGTCGCCGTCCGCATTCACCTGTACCTGGTAATACAGCCTGAACTGGTTGTGCGCGAGTGCCACCCGCAGATTGGATTCCAGCATCATGCGCACCACCAGTACCGCCTGCATGGCGGGGTCGAAAAAGCGCACCGCGTCGCGACCCGAGGTCTTCGCTTCATACATCGCGGTGTCTGCGCGCTTGAATAAATCCTTGACGGTGATATCGCCGCCCTGGAACAGGCAGACGCCTATGCTGCTGGAGCCGTGGTGCTCAAAATCCGTGATGTGGTAAGGCTCGGACAGCAGCATGCGTATCTTGTTGGCGATCATGTCGGTCTGTTGCACCGCTTCGTCGCGTATCGCGCTCAACTCCTCCAGCACCACCACGAATTCGTCGCCGCCCAGCCGCGCCACCGTATCGCTGTCGCGCACGCAGGTCTGCAGCCTGCTGGCCGTTTCCACCAGCAGCAGGTCGCCGGCGTCGTGGCCGCGGGTATCGTTGAGCGTCTTGAAATTATCCAGGTCGATGAACAGGATGGCGCTGTGGTTTTCGCTACGCTTGCTGAGCGAAATAAGGTGCTGCAACCTGTCCATCAGCAGGCGCCTGTTTGGCAGCTGCGTCAGCGAGTCGTAAAAAGCCAGGTTGCGGATCTCTTCTTCATAGCTCTTGTTGCGGCTGATATCGGTGAACGAAGCGATGTAGTTGCTGACCTCGCCGTCGGCATTGGTGATCGCCGTCAGCGTGATCATCTGCGGATACACTTCGCCGTTCTTGCGCCGGCTCCACATTTCGCCGTGCCAGAAATTGTTTTTCTTCAGGTCGTTGGCAATATTGCCGAAAAATTCCCGGCCCTGTTGCTTGGAGCGGTATATCGGCGGCTTCTTTCCCAGCAGGTCTGCATTGTCATAGCCGGTGATGCGGGTAAAGGCCTGGTTCAGGCGCAGTATCACCCAGTTGGCGTCGGTGACGAAAATGCCCTCCTGCGATTCGAAGGTAAACGCCGCGATCTGCAGGTCTTGCTGGGCCTGCTTGCGTTCGGTGATGTCGGTGATGAAGCAGTGCCATAACATGCCGCCGTCGGGCTCCGGTTCCGGCAGCGCATCGATATACAGCCAGCGCACCTGGCCGTTGAGCCGGCGCAGGCGGAATTCGGTTTGCCAGGTGGTCAGGGTCCTGGTCGCATAGCGTATCAGCGGCCTGGCCTTCTCGATGTCGGCCTGGTCTATCCTGTCGAATAAGGGGTACGCATTGTGGCGCACTTCCTCGGGCCGGGTTTCAAACATCTGCCGGATGGCGTCGCTGGCATACGGCACGCTGGCGCTGCCGTCTGGACGCACGCGGTACTGCATGATCAGGCCGGGCAGGCGCGATGCCACCTTGCTGACCCGCTCAAAGGCTTCTCTCAGTTCGTCGGCGGCCCGCTTGCTCTCGGTCTGCAACGCGGTGATGATCAGCGCGACGATCACCAGCGTCGTCATATAACCCCACAAAATCAGCAGATTGCCCTGCATGTCGGCGCTATTGAAGGGCCCCCTGCCGGTGGCGGTCGCCCACGCCGCCACCGCCGACGAAGCCAGCACCGCGATGGACGCCGCGCTGATGCCGAAGCGCATTGCCGGCCAGATCATCACCGTGACCGCGACGAAGGTCAGGCGGAAATGCGCCTCCGGCGACAGGAAGATGAACCAGTTCGCGGCGATAAAAATCAGTGCAAAGATCAGCACTTCTTCATGCCTTTGCGTGAATTCGGCAATGCTTTTGTGCGATAGCGACAGCAGCACCGGCGCGGCCAGCAATACGCCCACGGTATCGCCGCCCCACCAGCTCAGCCACACGCGCAAGGCATTATCGGTCAGTCCGTGCTGCCACAGCGTCAGCGCGCCGCCGCTGGCGGAGATCGTCATGCCCAGCATGGCCGCCAGGCAGAACCAGACCACGTCCTTGCGGCGTGAAAAAAACCGGTCGAAATGCTCGCGGCGCAGAATCCAGCAGGTCAGGCTGGGCGCCAGCGTATTGCCGATGGCGATCCATGCAGCGACCATCGGGCTGTAGCCTGCGGAAAACTCAAGCAGGAAAGCGGCGATATAAATGGCCGGAGTGCTGCGCTTGCCCCAGCGCGCCAGTGCCGCCACCGCCACGCCGGTGGGCAGCCAGATCAGGCTGATATTCGGGCTGAGATACGGAATCGCCAAGCCCAGGCGGCCGGCAGCTACGTAGGCCAGGATGACGATCAGGAAGCGCAGCAATTCCAGCTTCAGGCGGACTTTTTTGCTGCCGGCAGCGGGTTGCGGATACAGAGAGCTGGACATGGCAGGGCGACCCTTTTGTGGGGAGGGTTCAGAGTGTAACGGCATCGAACTCGGCAAATAATTGTTGCGATTCGGCAAGCTTGTTCAAGGGGGTGTATTCGCAGGCTGCGCCGAATTCCGCCCACAGTGCCTGCACCGCGGGATTGGAGTGCGCTTGCCGGATGGCCTGCTGCGAACGCCATTCAAATACTTCGACGATGCTGCCGTCGCCGGCCCGCATCACATAGCCGGGCCTGTCCGTGATCAGTTTCTCAGCGTGCAAGATTTTCAGGTGTTTGGCTACGGCGGTCTGCAAAGCCTGGTCCTGGCCCGGCTTGGGCGTATAGGCGACGATCACAAAACGGCCCATCGTTATCTCCCCTTCTCTTTTTCCGGCGCTGTCAGCGCGCCTTGATTGGAATACAGGTATTTTTGCCTGCGCAGGCATAGGCTGTACGGCTCATTATGCGGCAATGACCGGGAATTTGCTGCAATTTTCTTGGGAGATGGCGGGCCGTGCAAACAACGACACGCAGGCCCTGGTGGAGGGAATCTATTTGCTGCGGCAGTACAGACCGGGTGCGTAGCGGCAGGCCCGGTCTGCAATAGCGGTGGAGGATCAGCGGCTGTCGCCGCTGGCGGTCAGTAGACCCACAGCTTGTCGGCGTCCAGTTGCAGCCAGTAGTCGCCGTGTTCCAGCTTATAAGGCGAATACGCGCGCAACGCGCTGTCGCTGCCGGCCAGGCCGAACAGGCATTCCCAGCGGTCGCCCAGGTACATGCAGGTGCTCAGCGGCAATTTGATCGCGTTATCGGACGGGGTGCCGGAGATGCGCACCTGTTCCAGGCGGATGATGGCGGTGACCTCGCTGCCCGGAATGCCGGCGCCGGCGCCGCGCACCGTGGCATCCAGTGTATAGCCCTGCACTTGCAGTTTGACGCCGGCGCCGTCCTTTTGCAGCACCTTGCCGCGCAACTTGTTGTTGCTGCCCATGAACTCCGCGGTGAACAGCGTGTTCGGGGTCTCGTACATGCTTTGCGGCGTGCCCTGTTGTTCGATGACGCCGTTGTTCAGCAACAGGATGCGGTCGGAGATCGCCATCGCCTCGCCCTGGTCATGCGTGACCATCAGTGCCGACAGGTTCAGGCGCACGATCAGTTCGCGCAGGAAGGCGCGCGCTTCTTCGCGCAGCTTGGCGTCCAGGTTGGACAGCGGCTCGTCCAGCAAGATCACCGGCGGGTTGTACACCAGCGCGCGCGCGATCGCCACGCGCTGCTGCTGGCCACCCGACAGCTGATGCGGGAAGCGTTCGCCCAGATGCCCCAGGCCCAGTTGCGCCAGCACCGCCTTGACCTTGTCGGCGATGTCGCTGGAATTGAGCTTGCGCAGTTTCAGGCCATAGCCGACGTTGTCGGCCACGGTCTTGTGCGGCCACAATGCATAGGACTGGAATACCAGGCCCAGGTTGCGCTGTTCGGCGGGCACTTCGAGTTTATTGGCACCGTCGAAAAAGGCCTTGTCGCCGATATGGATGGTGCCGGCCTTCGGGCTTTCCAGCCCGGCGACGGCGCGCAGCAAGGTGGTCTTGCCGCTGCCGGACGGACCCAGCAGGGCGACCACTTCGCCGCGCTGCAGGTCCATCGACACGCCCTTCAGGATGGGGTTGACGGTGGCGCCGGAGCCGTATTCCAGGGTCAAATCTTTTACGCTTAATTCGGACATGATATTCTCTCGTATTTTGAATTTTCTGTTTCGGGTATGAGAGGCTGTTGAGAAATTGGCCTGGCTAGGCGCGCCGACGAAGACAATGCTTTAGCATGGCCAGGAAGCGCAACAACGCCAGGGTAATTTCCTCAACGGCCTCTAGTGGCTGAGCTTGACGCCGAAGCGCAGCGCTAGGCCCAGGCCGACGGCGACCAGCGCGATATTGATGAAGGACAAGGCGGCGACCAGATCCACCGAGCCGCCGGCCCACAGCGATACGATCAGCGCGCCTATCACTTCGGTGCCCGGCGACAGCAGGTACACGCCGGTGGAATATTCACGCTCGAAGATCAGGAACACCATCAGCCATGCACCCAGCAGGCCGTATTTGACCAAGGGCAGCGTCACGTCGCGGGTGACCTGGCCGCGGCTGGCGCCGACCGCGCGCGCCGCCTCTTCCAGTTCCGGGCCTACCTGCAGCAGGGCGGTGGAAATCAGGCGCAGTCCGTAAGCCAGCCACACCACGGAATAGGCGATCCACACCGAGAAGATGGTGGAGTGCAAGGCCCGCAGTTGCGGGATCAGGTTGTCGGTCAGCCATAGCGCGACCGGATTGTCGAAGCCTTTCAGGGCGCCGTCCAGCCAGCTGGGCACGAACAGGAACACCCACAGGAAGGACAAGCCCGCCAGCAAGCCGGGAATCGCGCGCGGCACCAGCACGCTATAGTCCAGCAGGCGGGTGATGCCATCCGGCTTGCGGTGCATCGCCAGCGCAATGCCGGCGTAGCAGATCACCGCCAGCGCGCCGCCTATCACCCCTATCAGCACCGTGTTCAGGATGCCGCGCATTAGTGAAGGCTGTTCCAGGATGTCGCGGAAGTGCTGCGTGGTCAGCACGTCCGCCAGGTGCACGCCGTCGCCCCAGTAGGAGACAAACGCGCGCAGCACGATGCCGGACAGCGGAATGACGATGGTGAAGATCAGCCAGGCCGCCAGCACGACAAACGCCACCCATTTCCACTTGCCCAGCGGCAGCGGTTTCTGGCGCGAGCCCTTGCCCTTGATCGACACATACTTGTTGGCCGATTTCAGCAGCCAGCGCTGTATCATCACCAGCGGCATGGTCACCGCGACCAGGCACACCGCTGCCGCCGCCATCAGGTGGTAGGACGGCGTGCCCAGCTTATTGGTCAGCTTGTACAGATAGGTCGCCAGCACCAGGTGCCCTTCCGGATCGCCGAGCACCAGCACCAGGCCGAACACTTCAAAGCCGAGGAAGAACACCAGCACGCCGGCAAACGCCAGCGCCGGCATGATCATCGGCAGCGACACATGCAGTGCCACCTGGAACGGCGACGCGCCGGCCACCCGGGCGGCTTCCTCGACGTCCGAGCCCAGGCTCTTCAGCGCGGCGGAAGAGTACAGGTAGACGTGCGGCACGTGGGTCAGCCCGGCGATGACGACGATGCTGAAGAAGGAATAGATGTTCCACGGTTCCACGCCGGTCAGCTGTTTGATCCACAGCGTATAAAAACCGACTGGCCCCATCGCCACGACATAGCCGAACGCCACCACCATAGGGGACACAAAGATGGGCACCAGCAGCATGGGTTCTATCCAGCTGCGCCCCGGCAAATCGGTACGCACCATCAGGAAGGCCAGCAAGCCGCCCAGCGGCACCGCAATGGCAGCCAGCCCGGAAGCCAGGATCAGGCCGTTCCAGAAGGCGTCGCGGAAATCCGGGTCGTCAAAGATGAAGCGGTAGGAATCCAGGCTCAGGGTTTTCACCGGCGCAAAAAAGGGCGCCGACAGAAAACTCTGGAAAAAGATCAATGACAGCGGCGTAAAGATCGCCAGCAGCGCCAGCGTGACGACAACGCCGCGCGGCCAGTTGATCCGCGACCATTTGCTGCGGGGAGGGAGGCTGAGGGTTTGCATGAGATGATGCCTTGTGAATGCGGAGTTGGCTGGCAACTCTAACTATGTCGTGCGTGAAGCGGCGCGCAGGATACTGTAGGGTGGGCATCTGTGCCCACGCCGGGATAAAGCCAAAAGAGTCTGTACTGGATTCGAAACCGCGTGGGCACAGGTGCCCACCCTACAAAATATTTTCTGCGATGAGCAAGCTTCGCTTTATTATTTTTTGCCAGCGGTTTCTTTCCACTGCTTCAGGAAAGCCAGGCGCTTACCCTGGTCCAGGTATTGCAGCAGCATAGGATTGACCGGCAAAGGTTTCAGGCCGGTGCCGATCTGCTTGGCCAGGTCGGAAGACGTGGTTTCGCCCTTGACGTCGGCGCGGATCGCATACAGCTTGGCTTCATTCGCGATCATGGTCTGGCCGCGCTTGGACAAGGTGTAGTCCAGCCAGAGTTTGGCCGCGTTGGGATGCTTGGCGCCCTTGCTGATGAACATCACGCGCGACAGGACCAGCGTGTAGTCCTTGGGCAGCACTACGCCGATGGAGGGGTCCTTGGCGGCGCGCACCAGCGCATAGGAGCCGAGGATGTTGTAGCCCAGCAGGTTTTCACCGGAGGAGATGCGTTCCAGCATGGTGCCGGTCGACGATTGCACGCGCAGGCTGGCAGTGCCGAAGGCCTTGGCCAGTTCCCAGAACTCCTTGTTCTCGCGGCTGTCCTGCGTGATGAACATGAAGCCCACGCCGGATTTCTCGATGTCGTAGGAAGTCACCTTGTTCTTGAACTTGTCCAGCTTGGCAATGATCAGCTTGGCAAATTCGGCATGAGTCTTCGGCACTTCGTCTTCTGCAACCAGGCGCTTGTTATACACAAACACGGCCGGTTCAAAGGTGGTGCCGTAGGCCGACTGGTTCCACACCGCCCACTGCGGAATGCCGCTGGTTTCGGGCGAATGGTACTGCAGGCCATAGCCGTCGGAGACCAGCTTGGTCTGCAGGTCCATCGCGGAAGACCACATCAGGTCGGCGCTGTTGCCGCCTGCCGCGGTCTCGGAGATGTAGCGGTTGTAGACCTCGGTGGAATTCATGTCGTTGTACTCGACCTGGACCTCTGGATACATGGTCTTGAAATCCTTGATCAGCGGTTCCACGGCCTTGGTGTCGGTGGCGCTGTAGATGACCAGCTTGCCTTCTTTTTTTGCCGCATCGACGATCTTGCCGTAGTCGGCCGGATAGGTGGCCGGATACGCGGCGGGCGCCTGCGCAAATGCGCCCAGGGATGCGCTCAGTGCGATACCGGCGACGGCGGCGGTGATGACGGTTCTTCTAAACATGTATTGGTCTCCTTTTTGATATGGTTTACGGCGATGTTGTTGCTAAAGCTGATGATTAACGCAGCAAGCCGAGCTCCCTGGCCTGGTTGCGATATTGCTCTACGGTCTTGTTGATGTAGACCGTTAAATCCTTGCCCGTCATGGCAAACGGGTATAAACCGTGCGCGGCGCGCAGCCGGTCGAATTCCGGGCCGGCCATCGCTTGCTGGAATTTGCCGACCCATTTGCGGTAATCGGCGTCGCTGACTTGTGGCCCCATGTACACACCGCGGATAATCGGCCAGGTCACGTCGAAGCCCTGCTCGCGCGCGGTCGGCACGTTCGCCAGCAGGCCGGGCAGGCGTTGGTCGGACAAGACCGCCAATACCCTGATCTTGCCCTCGCGCACGTGCAGGCTGGCTTCCGACGCATCGCCGGAGATCGCCTGCACATAGCCGGCCAGCAAGGCCGTGAAAGATTCGCCGCCGCCTTCCAGCGCGACGATGCGCATGATCTTGGGGTCCAGGTCGGCGCGCCTGGCGACCAGCAACATTTTCAGCCAGTCCTGGCTGCCGACGGTGCCGCCGGCGCCGATGGCGACACTGGACGGCTTGTTTTTGATCGCCTGCATCAGCTCGCGCAGGTTTTTGTACGGAGAATCGCTGCGTACCGCGATCATGCCGTAGTCGGTGCCTATGCCGGCCACCCAGCGCACGTCG
>DATHMC010000379.1:0-32725 GCA_035487495.1 Undibacterium sp. | reverse complement strand
TGCTTCCAGTTTTCGCATTGCTTTCCGTGGACATAGATAATGATCGGTCATTATTTTTGTTGAAACTATCACAATATTCTGGCGACGGCAAGAAAATTGCCGTAAGTTGTATTTCTGCAGGACCGGATGCCATGCTTAGTTTGCAGGGACTTTTTCACCAAAATTTCATTTAACTGAAAATTGCGGGTAATGATCAGCGCATGCGAACGAGGGCGGCGCAAACAACAAGGGACTGCAATGCAGTCCCTTGTTGGTCTTTCTCTCACCTGTCCAGCGCGGCTTATTCCTCGCGGCGCAGGTGCGGGAACAGGATCACGTCGCGGATATTCGGCGAGTCGGTGATCAGCATCATCAGCCTGTCTATGCCTATGCCGCAGCCGCCGGTTGGAGGCATGCCGTATTCCAGCGCGCGGATGAAGTCGGCGTCGTAGTACATCGCTTCTTCATCGCCGGCGTCCTTGGCGGCCACCTGTGCCTGGAAGCGGGCGGCCTGGTCTTCTGCATCGTTCAGCTCCGAGAAGCCGTTGGCGATTTCGCGGCCGGTCATGAACAGTTCAAAGCGTTCGGTGATGCCGGCCACGGTGTCGGAGGCGCGCGCCAGTGGGGATACTTCGACCGGGTAGTCGATGATATAGGTCGGCTCCCACAATTGGGCTTCGGCGGTTTCCTCAAACAGCGACAGTTGCAGGGCGCCCAGGCCGGAAATCACATGCGGCTTGACGCCGAATTTTTTCAGCTCGGCCTTGAGGAACTCGGCATCGTGCAATTGCTCGTTGGTGTAGTGCGGCGCATACTGGTTGATGGCGCCGACGATGGTCAGGCGGCGGAAAGGCTTGCTCAGGTCCAGTTCGCGGCCCTGGTAGGTCAGCACGGCAGTGCCGTGCGCATCGACGGCGGCCTTGCGTATCACTTGTTCGGTGAAGTCCATCAGCCATTTGTAATCGACATAGGCCGCATAGAATTCCATCATCGTGAATTCCGGATTGTGGCGCGGCGATACGCCTTCATTGCGGAAATTGCGATTGACTTCAAATACGCGGTCGAAGCCGCCGACCACCAGGCGCTTCAGGTACAGTTCCGGTGCGATGCGCAGATACATTTCCATGTCCAGCGCATTGTGGTGGGTGATGAAGGGTTTGGCTGCGGCGCCGCCGGGGATCACGTGCAGCATCGGCGTTTCCACTTCCATGAACTCGTTGCTGGCCATGAAGCTGCGTATCGACGCCATCGCTGCGGTGCGCGCCTTGAACGTGCGGCGGGTATCTTCGCTCATGATCAGGTCGACGTAGCGCTGGCGATACTTGGTTTCCTGGTCGGACAGGCCGTGGAATTTGTCCGGCAGCGGGCGCAGGGATTTGGTCAGCAGGCGCAGGCCGGTCACCTTGACGGTCAGCTCGTCGGTCTTGGTCTTGAACAGCGTGCCCTCCAGGCCCAGGATGTCGCCCAGGTCATAGCGGCGGAAGGCTTCCATCTCTGCTTCGCCGGTCTTGTCGGTCGTGACATAGAATTGTATGCGGCCGTCGGCCTTGCTGCCGGAGGCGTCTTGCAATACCGCGAACGCGGCCTTTTTGCCGGCCTCACGCCGCAACATCATGCGGCCCGCAACTACCACCGGCACATTCAGCTCTTCCAGTTCTTCGCGGGTCTTGCCGCCGTATTGCTCTTTCAGGTCGGCAGCCTTGTGCTGCGGACGGAAATCGTTCGGGAAAGCCACGCCGCCTTGCGCGCGGATGGCGTCCAGCTTGGAACGGCGCTCGGCAATGATGGAGTTTTCATCTTGCGGCAGATCGGCTGCGTCGTTTTGCGGAGTGTTTTGTTCTGACATGGGATTATCTTTTTCTGTAAGTTGCTCGCAGCGGGGCGGCTGGCTTGAGCTCGCCCTGGCTGTCTTGGATTAAACGCCTTGCTTCAGTGAAGCGGCAATAAAGTCGTCCAGATCGCCGTCCAGCACTGCCTTGGTATTGCCCGTTTCAAAACTGGTGCGCAAATCCTTGATGCGGGATTGGTCCAGCACGTAGGAACGGATCTGGTGGCCCCAGCCCACATCGGTCTTGGTGTCTTCCAGCGACTGTTTTTCGCTCATGCGCTTGCGCAATTCCAGCTCGTACAGCTTGGCTTTCAGCATTTCCCAGGCTTCGGCGCGGTTGCGGTGCTGGCTGCGGTCGTTCTGGCACTGTACGACGATGCCGGACGGGCCGTGCGTCAGGCGCACTGCGGAGTCGGTCTTGTTGATGTGCTGACCGCCGGCGCCGGAAGCGCGATAGGTATCCACGCGCACGTCGGCCGGGTTGATGTCGATATCAAACGATTCGTCCACCTCTGGATACACAAACAGGCTGGAGAAGGAAGTGTGGCGGCCATTGGCGGAATCGAACGGCGATTTGCGCACCAGGCGGTGCACGCCGGTTTCCGTGCGCAGGAAGCCATACGCGTATTCGCCTTCCACCTTCAAGGTGGCGGTCTTGATGCCGGCCACCTCGCCGTCGGACTGTTCCAGAATCTCGACCTTGAAGCCCTTGCGTTCGCAATAGCGCAGATACTGGCGCAGCAGCATTGATGCCCAATCCTGCGCCTCGGTGCCGCCGGCGCCGGCCTGGATGTCGATGAAGCAGTTGTTCGGGTCCATGGGGTTGTTGAACATGCGACGGAACTCCATGCCCTCGACCAGCTCTTTCAGGCCCTGGGCATCCTGCTCTATGGCTTCCAGCGTATCGTCGTCGTTTTCTTCGCGCGCCATCGCAAACAGATCATTGGCGTCGCGCAGATCGGTATCGATCTTGGTCAGTGTATGGACGATCGCTTCCAGCGATTTTTTTTCTTTGCCCAGGTCCTGGGCGCGTTTAGGATCGTTCCAGACCGTAGGGTCTTCCAGTTCGGCGTTGGTTTGTTCCAGTTTCTCTGACTTTACATCGAAGTCAAAGATACCTCCGAAGTTCGGCTTCACGACCGGTGAGGTCGGAGAGCAGGGCGGACAGGCTATTTAGGCGTTCGGCTTCCATAATTCTTTTCGGTTGCAATCAAACCTTACATTATACCTGAGCGAAGGCGGGTCGAAGCCATACTTGGTGAAAATGCCAGGGTTGCGCGCGCGGGGGATTGTTGGATTGATCATTAGGGCTTGCCAAAATACGAGGAGCCGCAAGTTTCTCAACGTCGTCCTCGCGAAAGCGGTGAGGCAGGAGGGGGCGAGCAGCATGCTGCTTCCTGCGCAACGGCGCCCCCCCTGCAGGGAGAGTTCCTTCCCTATAGGGGCATAGGGGGGCATGGTCGACTTCGGCAAAAAATGGATTCCCGCTTTCGCGGGAATGACGCGGATTGGAGGTTGTGCCTTAACTGGATTGCATGCAAAACGCCAATATGATGAGCCGCAAACCTCAAAACGTCGTCCTCGCGAAAGCGGGGACCCATGGTCTGCTCCGGCAAGAAATGGATTCTCGCTTGCGTGGTGTGGCAGGGGTTTCAGGCAGACGGCATGCCGTCTGAATTCCTGGTCTTTTGTTGTGAAATGCTAAATGCTTATTTGCGGCCCGCTTTGGCCGGTGCCGTTTTGGGCTTGGCCGCGTTGTAGGATAGCGAAGTGATGCGCGGCGCAGCGGTGCCTGCGGCCGTTCTCGGCGCGGGTTTCTTGCCGAAAGTGTTCATCTTGGGCGCTGCGATGCGCTTGCCATTGGCGATGCCGGTTGCGGTGGAGGTGATCGGCATTGCGGGTTGCCTGGAGGGAATCAAATGCCTTTCGCTGCTGCCTATCAGGTCGCGGCGGCCCATGCGTATCAGCGCATCGTGGATGATTTCCCAGTTTTCCGGCGCGTGATAGCGCAAGAAAGCCTTATGCAGTTTGCGCACCTTGCCGGCGCGCACGGTTTCCACCACCTCGGAATCTGCGGTGATTTTTTTCAGCGGATTCTTGCGGGTGTGGTACATCGTGGTTGCCAGCGCCATCGGCGTGGGCATGAAGGTTTGCACCTGGTCCAGCTTGAAATCGTATTTCTTCAGCCACAGCGCCAGGTTCAGCATGTCTTCATCGGTCGTGCCCGGGTGCGCGGCGATGAAATAGGGAATCAGGTACTGCTCCTTGCCAGCTTCCTTCGAATACTTGTGGAACATTGCCTTGAATTCATCATAGGCGCCCATGCCCGGCTTCATCATTTTGGATAAGGGGCCGCTTTCGGTATGTTCCGGGGCGATCTTCAGCAAGCCGCCGACGTGGTGCGTGACCAGTTCCTTCACGTATTCAGGCGAGCGCACCGCCAGGTCGTAGCGCAGGCCCGAGCTGACCAGGATTTTCTTGACGCCGGGGATGGCCCTGGCCTTGCGATACAGCGAAATCAGCTTGCTATGGTCGGTGCCCAGGTTGGAGCAGATGCTCGGGTAGACGCAGGACAGGCGGCGGCAGGATTCTTCTATCTTCTTGTCCTTGCAGGCCAGGCGGTACATGTTGGCGGTCGGGCCGCCCAGGTCGGAAATGGTGCCGGTAAAACCCTTTACCTTGTCGCGGATTTCTTCTATCTCGCGCAGGATGGAAGGTTCCGAGCGGCTCTGGATGATGCGTCCTTCATGCTCGGTAATCGAGCAGAAGGTGCAGCCGCCGAAGCAGCCGCGCATGATATTGACCGAGAAGCGTATCATTTCCCACGCGGGGATGCGCGCCTTGCCGTAGCTGGGGTGCGGCGCGCGTGCATAGGCGCGGTCGTATACGCCGTCCATCTCGTCCATCGCCAAAGGCAAGGGCGGCGGGTTCAGCCAGACATCGCGTTCGCCGTGCGCCTGCACCAGCGCCTTGGCGTTGCCGGGGTTGGCTTCCAGGTGGAACACACGCGAGGCATGCGCATACATTACAGGGTCGTCCTTGATAGCCTCGTACGACGGCAGGCGGATCACGGTCTTCAGGTGCTTGTCTTTCAGCATGGCCTGGCGTTCTTCGCGGCTCATGATACGTATCGCCTGCTGCTTGATCACGTTGGCGACATTGCCGGCGGCGTCCGGATCGGCGGCATTCACCGTGGCGCTAGCGGCGCCGGGTGCATCCGTGGAGCATTTGGCTTCTTTTTCCGGGATCATCGCATACGGATCGGTGTGCGCTTCCACCTTGCCGGGCGTATCCAGTTTGACTGAGTTGGTTTCGCTCCAGTCTGCCGACGGCAGCCAGCCGGCCGGCGTCATGAAGGCAGTGCCGCGCAGGTCGCGGATATCCTTGATGGCTTCGCCTGCGGCCAGCCTGTGCGTGAGGTCCACCAGCGCGCGTTCTGCGTTGCCGAACAACAGGATGTCTGCCTTGGAGTCCGGCAGTACCGAACGCCTTACCTTGTCCGACCAATAGTCGTAGTGCGCTATCCTGCGCAGACTGGCTTCAATGCTGCCGATGACGACATTGGCTTCTGGATAGGCTTCGCGCGCCCTTTGCGCATACACCACCAGTGCGCGGTCGGGGCGCTTGCTGGGATCGCCGTTTGGCGTGTAGGCATCTTCCGAGCGTATCTTGCGATCCGATGTATAACGGTTCACCATCGAGTCCATATTGCCGGCGGTAACGCCAAAATACAGGTTCGGTTTTCCCAGCGCGCGGAATGCTTCTGCGGAGTGCCAGTCCGGCTGGCTGATGATGCCGACGCGAAAGCCCTGGTGCTCCAGCAAGCGGCCCACCAGGGCCATGCCGAAACTCGGATGGTCGATATACGCATCGCCGGTAATCAGGATGACATCGCAGCTATCCCAGCCCAGCGCATCCATTTCGGCGCGAGACATGGGCAGGAAGGGCGCAGGGGATTTGCCCGCAGGGCGATGGCGCGGGTAGGAAAAGAGGTTTTTTGGTGCGATATTCATGGCCCGCATTGTACCGGAAATCGCCTGCCAGCGCCGAGCGGAGGGCGATTTTTTCTTAGAATAATCATAGGGTTGCGAAGATTTTTTGTTGAAAATACATCTAATTCAAGTGGCGAATTTGGCTAGCTTGTTTTATCGGGGCCTGCCCTGGATTTGGCCGCTGATGGATGAGGCGCGGTTTTACTCTTATTGCACGATGGGATAAGCTTGCTGCTAAACAAGAGCAGCCGGCATGAAATTGCGGCTGCTGTCGATTCATCATCAGGATAAAACGCACGATGTTATTCAAACTCCAAAGTCTGGCTTCTTTTGTCATGCAGCTTCTGCTGACAGCGTTTCTTGCATTGGACGCACATGCCGAAGCGCAGGATGTGCAGCAAAATCTGCAAACGGAAGCGGCTGCCAGGGTGCATCCCTTGTTATGGGAGCTGAAAGGGGCTAAAAATTCGGTATTTTTATTCGGCTCCATCCATGTGGCCAAACCGGATTTCTACCCTTTGCCGGCATATGTCGAAAATGCCTACAAAAAAGCCGACACGCTGGCCGTGGAGGTTGATCCCAGCGCCCCGGATGTCGCCGCCCGAATGGTTCCATATCTTACTTATAAGGCGGCGGACAACCTGCAAAACCACTTGACGCCGGCAACCTGGCAAAAGCTGTCGGCGAAACTGGGTCCTGCCGTGGAGCAGATGAAAGCGCTCAAGCCCGCGATGTTGTCGGTGGTGATGGCGGTTGGCTTGTATGGCGAACTTGGCTATAGGTCTGAAGCGGGCATCGACGTGCATTTCATTTCGCGCGCGAGGCTGGACCGGAAAAGCCTGGTGGAACTGGAGTCGATAGAATTTCAAGCCTCCGTTCTGGGCGGACTGGATGATAGCGATGGGGAGGCCATGCTGGCGGATGTGCTGGATGGTTTTGAGAACGGCGAGGCGGTCGAGTACGTCAATGGCCTTGCCGCTGCGTGGCAGAAGGGCGACGCCGACGGCCTGGTCGAGTTGTTGACGAAGGAAGCCGGCAAGGATCCAGGTTCGGCGCGGATGATGAAATTATTGATTGATGACCGCAACCCGGGAATGGCGAATAAAATCGCCAGGCTTTTCCGGGACGGCAAGAATGTCTTCGTCGTCATCGGCGCCGGCCATCTGGTCGGTCGCGGCAGCGTTGTCGAGTTATTGCAGAAGCAGGGACTGGATGTAAGACAGGTCAAATAGGGCCGATCCAGCTGTGCAGAGGCGAGGGTCCCTTTACTCCACATGCTCCACCATCAGCTGCACCCGCGTGACGCCATTGTACTCATTTGCATCCAGGCGGAACGCGACCCGGACCTTGTCGGCCAGCGTATCGGTGTGGCCGAACCAGATTGCGTCGTAGCGCTGGCCGTTTCTTTCCAGCAGCAACTTCAGATGGCGCTCTTTCAGCACACGCTGTGAAATCAATTTGAATTCATCGCAAAAAATCGGCGGCGCAAAGCCCTGGCCCCAGACCTGGCTGTCCAGCAGGCTGATGAAGTCGGTCGTGTAATAGGCGTCTTCCAGCGGACCGTCGGTTTCCACGATCCTTTCCAGTTGATGCTGCTGCAGCCAGCTCTTGCCGACCGCTTCAAACGCCGCCTGGAACGCCGGCAGATCGTCGGCGCGTATGGTCAGCCCGGCTGCCATCGCATGGCCGCCGAACTTCTGGATCAGCGTCGGGGCGTGTTTGGACACCAGGTCCAATGCATCGCGCAGGTGGAAGCCGGGAATGGAACGCCCGGAGCCCTTGATCAAGCCATCGCCGCCGGGTGCGAAAGTGATTGTCGGGCGATAAAATTTGTCCTTCAGGCGGGATGCCACGATGCCTATCACACCCTGGTGCCAGCCCTCATCAAAGACGGTAATGGTGCAACTGTCTTGCGGCTTGAAATCATCCAGCAGCGCCAGCGCGGTATCCTGCATTTCCGCTTCAATCTCGCGCCGGTCGCGGTTGATTGCATCCAGTTGCTGCGCAATATCCCAGGCGCGGCCTTCGTCGTCGGTGGTCAGGCATTCTATGCCCAGCGACATGTCGGCCAGGCGGCCCGCCGCATTCAGCCTGGGGCCTAGCGCAAAACCCAGGTCGAACGGGCTGGCGCTGCGCGCCTCGCGGCCGGCGGCGCGGAACAATGCCGCGATCCCGGCGTGCATGCGGCCGGCGCGCATGCGCCTGATGCCTTGCGCGACCAGGATGCGGTTATTGGCGTCCAGTTTGACGACGTCGGCGACGGTGCCCAATGCCACCAGGTCCAGCAGCGTGTCGAGCTTGGGCTGGTTGTGCGTATCGAATACGCCGCGTTTGCGCATTTCTGCGCGCAGGGCCAGCAATACATAAAACATCACGCCCACTCCCGCCAGGTTTTTGCTGGGGAAGCCGCAGTCCGGCTGGTTGGGATTGACGATTACGCGCGCGTCGGGCAGCGTATCCGCCGGCAAATGGTGATCGGTGACCACCACGTCGATGCCGAGTGCGTTGGCGGCGGCCACCCCGTCTATGCTGGCGATGCCGTTGTCGACGGTGACGATGATGTCGGGTGATTTTTCCGTGACGGTCAGGGCCACGATTTCCGGCGTCAGGCCATAGCCGTATTCAAAACGGTTCGGTACGATATAGTCGACCTGTGCGCCCAGCATGCGCAGTCCGCGCAAGCCGACTGCGCAGGCAGTGGCGCCGTCGCAATCGTAATCGGCGACGATGACCATGCGCTTGTTTTGCGCGATGGCGTCGGCCAGAAATACGGCGGCCTTGTCGATATGCAGCAAGCCGGCGGGCGGTATCAGTGAGTTCAGCTCGGTCAGCAGCTCCCTGGTTTCCTTGGTGCCGCGTGCCGCGTACAACCTGGACAATACCGGGTGTATGCCGCTTTGGCGCAGGGTTTCCGAATCGCGCAGGGAATAGGGACGGGTGGTGATGCGTGTCATTTGCGGGCCAGGGAGGTGAGCGGTTTGAGTGATGGCTTGATCCAGAATTTACGCAGCGACCAGGGCGTCGCTGTAAAGCCGGCGAGCGTGGCGGCGTCGGTGGCATTCAGGGTGAGTCGGCCCAATTGGCCGCCTTGCAGTGCTGCCGCCAAAGGAGCAAACCAGGAGCCTTCCAGCGCGTGCACCTGATCCAGCCAGCTACCCCAGTCTTCATTCAATGCAGGTTCGATTAGCTGGTCCAGCAAGATGAACTCGTTTTGGGCGGCCATGGCGCTGCCCAGGCCGGCATGGGTGCGGTACTTTTTCTGACGATTCAGCGTTTGCGCGCTTCCTCCCCACAGCCAGACGGAATTGATGGGTTTTAAGCCCTGCATTTCGCGCTCGGAGTTGACCTTGTCGGTAAACCACAGCATCTGGATTTCATTTTGCAGTTTGCGCCATTGCAGTTCATTGCTGCCTTTGGCCATCCAGATATCTATATTGTGTCCGCAGGCCGCGTCGGGCGTGGCGGTTTGCATGCCGGCCCAATCGTCGGCACGCAGGAACCAGGTGCGGGCGTCGCCGTACAGCAAGGTTTTGCCTAGCTCGTCGCAGGCGGCCTGCGCGGACGCAAACAGCGTGCGCGCCTCGTTTTCGCTTACCTCCAGGCGCCGCTGATCGGTCAATACCAGATGATCCCGCGCGATATGGATGTGCACGGGGCTGAGCGTGAACCAGCAGCCTTCTGCAACCGGCAGCCCAAGCGCCCGCATCTTGTCATGCGTATCCGCCGGGCTGGACGCGGCAAATTCCTGCAAATCCTTGCCGGTGCTGGAAGCGCCGCCGGACAGTAGCGCTTCATGCGGCAATTGCCGTGAAAATTCTTCGAACTGCTGCGTATTGATTGCCTTGCTACGTGAGATCAAAAGAGAAAGTGCGGGAACTTTAAGTTCCCGCACCAGATCCGGGGCCAGGGGAAGGGGGGGGATGGCAAACGGCAGCAGGATATCTAAATGTTTCATGCCGCCATTTTAGGGCAAACGGAGAGTCCAGTCTAAAAATCAGCCGTAAAGAGCGCGTTTGGCATGATTCTCATGCTCCCTGGTCGGTGGCCGCAAACCAGCCAAGTATGGCGATCGGTAGCAGCAAAGCCCAAAAATGCGCATACAAATAGGCATAAGCCCCGGCTATTGCACCCAGGCCGAAAGCGACGATGGGCCACAGGAATTTGGCCATCCTGCCGCGCACCGCGGCGTCGGCGCTGCCGCGGAGGATGTCCACCAGGTCTATTACCAGTTGCGTTACGTTGCCGGTCATTACCGTGGTCGGAGCGATGTCGCTGAATGCCAGCTTGCTGGCCGCGTTTTGCACGCCCATTGCCGCAGCGCCCGCCATGCCGGCCAGCAAGGCGAGCAGCGCATCGGTGCTTTGTATCGGCAGCGCAAGGTAGCCCAGCAGCATGAAGGCCGCCAGAAAGGCGATCTGCACCGCAAGCAAGGTGCGCAGCGGCGTCTTGCCCTGGCGCTCCAGCCAGATGACTATCATGCGGGTCAGGGCCACAGCGCCGACAAAGGACGGGAACGCCAGGAACTTGATCAGCACACCATGCGAGGGCCGCGCCAGTTCGCTGCCTATGAGCACAAAGTTGCCCGTGACATGCGCGGTGAATAGCCCAAACAGCGACACGAAGCCGAGCGTATCCACGTAGCCCGCAGTAAATCCCAGGCCTACCCCTAATGCTTTATTCTGACTCATGGCCGTCCTCGCTGTGCATCGACAGAATAACGGCCGGGTCCGGCCAGGGCAATGGCGCCGAATACGATCAGCAGCAGCCAGCCGAACTGGCCGTCGGCGATACTCCAGTCGGGGTGCACGAACAGCATCGCCACCAACAGCAAGCCTATCACCGGCAGCGCGGCCAGCCGGGTCAGCAGGCCGATGGCGATCAGCACTGGACACAGCACTTCGGCAAAGATGGCAAACCACAACGAGAAGGCGGGCCCCAGATGGAAGGGGTCTTCAATGTGCTGCAACTCGCTGCTGTAATGCAGCAGTTTAGGCAGGCCGTGCACGTAGAATAGCAGCAAGGCGCCGGTGAGACGCAAGTACAGCAGCCCTATGTCCGGTGTTGGAAAAGCAATGGATTTTTGTGTTTTGACGGCAGTGTGCATGATGTAGTCCTTTTCTATTCTTGTGGGGTTCAAGCCAGATGTCCGGCAATCACGTAGCCGGCGGTCATTGCCACCACCAGTAGTGCGCCTATCGGTGTGGGAGGTGCGGGTGAGGGAATATCCAGCCAGCGACATATCGCGCCTATTGCCAATCCCAGTGTTCCGCCTATCAGTATGTCCATGATTATTTCCTCTCTTTTTCGATTGCATGCCCGCCGCAGTAGGGTTTGCTGGCGGCTGCGCGTGATGCGAAGAAACGGTCCACCAGCCAGTAGCCGACGCTCATCATGAACACCAGGAAGGCGCCGGTCAGCACCGGTGGCGAAGGCACGGGGATGTGCAACAACTGGCAACCTACGCCGGTCACAAAAGACAGTATCAGGCCAAGCAAGACTTTTGAATAAGACATGATGTTCTCCTCAATCAAAAAGCAAAGCAGCTGCAACCCAGGGTGCCCCAGAAGCCGGAGAAGTCCGACACCGGTACGCTAGCCTTGCGCGCCCTGTCATGCGCGTGGCCGTGCACGCCGCAAGAGCCTATGCACTGGTGCGGCAGCATCGGCTTTTGTTGCTGCCGATGGGCAGGCAGCGCCCGGTAGTGTCCCGGCACTTGCGTCACCGGCGACCACTCCGGCAATACCGGAATCGCCGGTGGTGCCAGTGGCGTGAATTCGGCCGCGCCGTACACAATCCTGCCGTCCACGATGGTCAATACCGATTCGATGGACTTGATGCTTTCTTCATCGATCTTGAAGAAATCCGCCGACAATACCGCCAGATCCGCCAATTGCCCCACCCTGATCTGTCCCTTCTTGCCCTGCTCATTGGAGAACCAGCTGCTGCCGGTGGTCCATAGCTCCAAAGCGGTATCGCGCGACAGCCTGGCGGCGTGTTCGTACATCTGCATGCCGCCGACTGTGCGGCCGGACACCAGCCAGTACAGCGCGGTCCACGGGTTGTAGCTGGCCACCCGGGTCGCATCGGTGCCGGCGCCCACAGGCACGCCCATGTCCAGCATTCTGGCAATCGGCGGCGTCGCCTTGGCCGCCTCTGCGCCATAGCGCTCCACGAAATATTCGCCCTGGAACGCCATTCTGTGCTGGATCGCAATGCCGCCGCCCAGTTCCCGCACCCGTTCTATATTGCGTGGCGAGATGGTTTCCGCATGGTCGAACATCCAGTGCAGGCCGTCGAAAGGGATCTCGCGGTTGACCTTCTCAAAGACATCCAGCATGCGGCTGATCGATTCGTCATAGGTCGCATGCAGGCGGAACGGCCAACGCTGGCCGACCAGGTGGCGCACCACCTTTTCCAGCTCGTCTTCCATGCCGGCCGCCAGGTCCGGGCGCGGTTCCAGGAAGTCCTCGAAATCCGCCGCCGAAAACACCAGCATCTCGCCGGCGCCGTTATGCCGGTAGAAATCGCTGCCGTCGCCGGGCTTCACCATCTGCGTCCATTGCTGGAAATCTTCCAGTTCCTGGCCTTTTCTCTGGGTGAACAGGTTGTAGGCGATACGCACCGTCAATTGCTGTTCTTTGGCGAGCTGGTCAATGATGGCGTAGTCTTCCGGGTAATTCTGGAAGCCGCCGCCGGCGTCGATGGCGCTGGTCAGGCCCAGGCGGTTCAACTCGCGCATGAACTGGCGGGTGGAGTTGACTTGCAGCTCCAGCGGCAGTTTCGGGCCCTTGGCCAGCGTCGCGTACAAGATCATCGCATTCGGGCGCGCAATCAGCATGCCGGTGGGATTGCCGGAGGCATCGCGCTGGATCTCGCCGCCGGGCGGGTTGGGGGTGTTCTTGTCGTAGCCCACTGCCCTCAATGCTGCGCGGTTCAGCAGTGCGCGGTCATACAGATGCAGAATGAATACCGGCGTATCGGGGGCGGCAGCGTTGATTTCCTCCAGCGTGGGCATGCGTTTTTCGGCAAACTGGAACTCGGTCCAGCCGCCGACGACGCGCACCCATTGCGGATGGGGGGTGCGCAAGGCTTGTTCCTTCAGCATGCGCAAGGCATCGGCCAGCGAAGGCACGCCTTCCCAGCGCAATTCCAGGTTGTAGTTCAGGCCGCCGCGGATCAGGTGGATGTGCGAATCGTTCAGGCCGGGGATGGCGGTGCGGCCCTGTAGATCGATCATCCTGGTGGTTGGAGTCTGATGCCGCAGCACTTCCTCCATATCGCCGACGGCGAGGAATTTGCCGTCCTTGATAGCCACTGCGCTCGCCAGCGGTTGCGTGCGGTTGACCGTGTGAAATTGCCCGTTGAAAAGAATGGAGTCTGCGCTCATGATGATGTCCCTCGTATTCCGTTTATATTGACGCCCGATGATTTGGAGCCGGCCCTATGGAGGGCCGGTCATATTGTGTTGCGAGATTAATGTCCTTCGGAAGCATTGAACATGGTTTTTGCGTAGATCAGGCCCAGACCGTATCCGCCGCCGTGGGTAATCGATGTGGCCACGGTTTCGTTATATGTTTCACCGCGTGCCCAGTCGCGTTGCAGCTCAAGCAAATACTGTAACGAGGTCATCGGACGGGCGCCAGCCTGTATCATGCGCTCCATTGCGCGTTGGTGGGCTTCATCGGAGACGTCGCCGCTGGCGTCGGCAATCACATACACTTCAAAACCCTGGTCCAGCGCAGAAAGTGCAGGACCGACGATGCAGACCGATGTCCATAAGCCTGCCAGGACGATCTTGTCTTTGCCGATTGCATTGACTCTTTCGGCGATGCGTCCGTCTTCCCAGGTGTTCATCGTGGTGCGGTCGATGACAGTGTCGTTCGGGAATACGGATTTGATCTCGTCGAAGATCGGACCGGAGAAGGATTTTTCTGCCACGGTGGTCAGTATCGTGGATACCTTGAATTCTTTGGCTGCTTTGGCGACCAGGGCTGCGTTATTGCGCAACAATACCGGGTCTATCGATTTGGTGGCAAACGCCATTTGGGATTGATGATCAATCATGATCAAAGTGTGGTTGCTTGGGTTTAGCAGGTTTTTTCCTGGTTGGGCTTTTGCGATTGGCATGGCGATCTCCTGAAGATTGGTTAATTTGCAATTAAACGTAAAAGGCTGAATGGTTTTTATCAAATCAGGTGCGATAATTTCGAACATTGCGATGCAAAGCGAGACTGGCAATATTTTACTTTCGTACTAGGTAAATTTGCTACCTGAGTTGATGAGACTCAGTATGGATGTTTATTCGCCAAAAGAAAAACGGAAAATTTACTGCTCTATTATCGAAATAATCGAATATAAAATTTAAAACTCGCTTGGATGAATTTTTATTTACTGGCAACAAGTGCAGATAGTGGTTTGATTTCTTGAATCAAAACCGAGCAAGAAGGCGCGCCGCACTGCGCCGGTGGCCATCGCCACATCGGGAGCGGTTTGCAAGATTCCAAGATAGCGGGTGCGGAAATCTTCCCGCAAAGCAGGTGTCGGCCCATCAGCCTTTCAATGAGCTATTTGCAAGGTGCGATCTTGTGATCGCTTCCCGCCTTGGAATCGACCAATTCATCGAGCTCGACGACGAGCTCGGACAGGGGGTGTAACCAGTTGAATCCGGGATGCTCCACCGCGAGTGTCAAGCGATCGAAGGGGTTGGCCGCAGGGAGGACGGCGCTCTCCGCCTCGATCAGGGCCTTGTGTAGTTAGGGTGGCGGATAGATCGCGTAGGGTTGGATGAGCGGATAACATCCTTACCTCCTTTGAATGAGCTTGGAAAGGAGCTCCGCCCATGTAGCGCGAACGCATGCTCATATTGTATGTAGCGTGATTTCTTTAAAAATTGCGCCCGCGTTCAATTCTGGCAACGTAGCCGATATAGTTGTAGCGGGTGTCGAACATCTTGGCAGGGTCGCGCAGGTCGGTGGCAAGTAAAAAAACCGACGCGGAACAGGGTGGGGTCGGTTTGATATTGCGGTAAACGTTGGGCTTCGCTTAGCTCTGCGCGGGCGGGCTGCAGATACAGTTGGCAATGCCATTATTGACGATCAGCTCGTCGCAATACGGTCAGGGCAGCAAATATAGTCCGTTGCACCGGCACACGGATACGTTGGGATATCGGCGAATAGTTTAACGAAAATAAGATCTAACGTTACTTTTTGGGAATATTTCTATAACATTATCGTATTCTACAAGTCATGATTAAAGAAAGCGTCGGATGATTGAAAAATTGAAAATTGGACTCGTTTTCGTGATTGTTTCACTATCTTTGTTTGGTTGTGCAACCACAACCACGACGGGACAAAAACTTGTGGCGATTGAGCAACCATTGAACGGTTTCGGAGTCGTACTGATGCCCTGGGTTCCCGACGAGAAAAAGACAAGTAATTCGAGTGCACTCTACTCGGAATTGAAGTCAATGGGGGTGTTGTTGCCACTATTATTTCAACGTATTCCGCTGGTTCTCGAGGCTAACAATATTGAGAACAAGACTATCTTGGGCCGTGCGGACCCAGAGGCGAAAGGCCGCTACAAAGTTGACGAAATCTTGGACTTTCAATACGTGCTGAGCATCGTGCCCGTCAGGGGCGTTTATCAAAATTATGGCGGGCACATTGACATGACGATGACCACCTCGCTTTTTGACCGCGCCGCAAAGAAGGTCATTTGGTCGGGTACGATCAATTTCAAGAAACACGGAATTGCTAAAATAAACGAGGAAACCGCCGATGAATTTGCCAGGCAACTTCTTGTTCAGCTCAACAAAGATGGAATTGTCCGATTAAGTACTCTTGAGCCTAAGATGCTGTCTCAGTAGATCTTGCGCTAACAAATTCATCACAGATATCTCAGCGATGAATGATCAAGGCGCTACGCCATGGAAACGATGGCGCGGTAATGTGGGCTTTTGTAGATTACGGTTGAGCCTTAGGTAAGGCCCAACATTTCTATAGAGTCATCTTGATAATTACATCAAGCCCAATGTATTGGGTAGTGCAGTGGGTAATGGTTTGGTGAAGGTGAATACAAGTCCCTAGCGTGGGCGCCATGTACCCACGCGGCATTCGAAGTGACGTACCCAGCTAACGTAACACTAGGCGCTTACTTGCGATTTCTCACGCTGGAACACCAGGATCAATCCGCCAAAAATTGCCAGATTTTTCAAAAACTGCGTCAATTGATTCTGGAAGTTCGCCGCATCGGCACTCCAGAAGGCGTGGAATACTATCGTCACCGGAATTGTGAATAGCGCTATTGCCAGCGCTGACCAGCGTGCCTGCAAACCGGTTATCAACATCAGGCCGCCGCCGACTTCAATGATGATAGTGATTGCCAGCAGCACACTGGCAAGCGGAACTCCTGAGCTTGCCATCCATCCGGCGACATAGGAAAAGGCGAATACCTTGCCCAGCCCCGAAATAAAAAATAGTGCGCCGATCAGTGCGCGGGAGGCCAGGTAGGCGAGTTTCGTATTGTTGTCCATGAGGGTTCCTGTTGGATTGAATAATGAATTAATAAGGCAAGTCGAACAACAAAATTTCTGCCGCTTCGGCCTGTTTTAAAGTGATCGAATTTTCCTTGGTCACTTTCAGTGCATCGCCGCCGGCCAGCGTTACTCCGTTGGCGACGACCTTGCCCCGTATGACGTGCACATAGGCATTGCGGCCAGTTGCCAGTGCGTGTTCAAGGCTATCCTGGCCATTTAAGATCGATGCGTAGATACTGGCGTCCTGATGGATCAGTACGGAGCCCTCGCGACCATCCGAGGAGGCAATCAAGCGCAGTTGGCTTTGCTTGGTCTCCGGCGCAAAATGCTTTTCTTCATAGCTGGGCGGAATGCCTTTGACGTTGGGCTCTATCCAGATTTGCAGGAAGTGCAGGCCCTCGGTTGCTGAATGGTTGAATTCGCTGTGGCGCACGCCCGTGCCGGCGCTCATGCGCTGAACGTCGCCGTAATGCAGCACCGAGCCGGTTCCCATGCTGTCTTTGTGTTCCAGCGCCCCGTCCAGCACATAGGAAATGATCTCCATGTCGCGGTGGCCATGCGTGCCGAAGCCGCGGCTGGATTGCACGCGGTCTTCATTGATGACCAGCAGCGGGCCGAAGCCCATGTGCAAGGGATCGTGATAATGTCCAAACGAAAAGCTGTGATTGGAATTCAGCCATCCATGATTGGCGATTCCGCGTTCTGTGCTTTTGCGAACTTCTAACATGACGTGCTCCATTCTCGTTATGTCCTGGGGTAAGCTTCCTTGCCTGCAGGTACTTGGTTGGCTTGCTAATAAATAAAATATTGCTTTGCCAGCATAGAAAAATCGTAATGTGCGATAATTTCGATAATTGTTGGCAGTCGGAAGGCAAATCCTTGTAACTAAAAACCCGAAATTTAAAGGGCTTGATTACTGATTTGCATCAACGGATTGAAGTATGCGCGTATTTTATTTCTATGAAAAACGGAAAATTTACCTTCTTATGATCGAAAAAATCGAATGCTAAGAATCAGCCTGGATGCCTTGCAAATTCTCGATGCGATAGACCGGCGCGGTTCCTTTTCTGCGGCCGGCACCGAACTGCATCGGGTTCCATCGACGATTTCCTATACCGTTTCCAAACTTGAAGATGATCTTGGGGTTCAGGTATTTGACAGAAACGGCCCCAAGGTAAGCCTTACAAGGGCGGGGCAGGAGCTGCTGAAAGAGGGGCGCTATCTGCTGAAGGCGGCCGAGGACCTGGAGCACCGCGTGCGCCGGGTGGCGTCCGGCTGGGAGACCGAACTGGCACTGGGCATGGATTCGCTGTTTTCGCCGATCTCGCTGGTCGAGGATATTCGCGCTTTCTATACAGTAGCCGATCGCACGCGCCTGAAAATAGGGCACGATGCGCTGTCGGGTACCTGGGAGGCTTTGTCCGACAGGCGCGTGGATTTATTGATAGGCGCCGTCGGCGAGGGGCCGTCCGGCGGCGGATACAATGCGGTGCCGATCGGGAAAATCCCGTTTTTGTTCGCGGTCGCATCGTCCCACCCGCTCGCCGGCATAGACCGGCCCTTGAATAAAGCAGACTTGCATCCGTATCGCGCGATCGCAGTGTCAGATTCAGCGCGAACCTTGCGGCCCCGCACCGTGGGGCTGTTATTCGGCCAGGACACGCTGACTATCCCCGATATGCGCAGCAAGGTTTTATTCCAATTGGCGGGCGTGGGTTTCGGCTTCCTGCCGGAGCCCTGTGCCCGTAGTGCGCTGGCATCCGGCGCCTTGATAGAAAAGCAGGTGGAAGAGCCGCGCACCGATGAGCCGGTCTTCCTGGCCTGGCGCACAGGTGAAAATGGCGCTGCGCTGAGCTGGTGGATTAACCGCATGCGTCAGCCGGGCGTGTTGGAGCAGCTATTGGCGGGCGCGCCGGGCGCTGGACTTTGATTCCCTGTGCGTGCGCCCGGGGTCGCGCATCAATTCTTGCGAACCTCTGTAAAATGCTGCTGCTTGTAACAGCTTGAATCTGGAACTGTCTTTAGCGGCATGAGTATGGCAAACTGCGGGCTGCATTTATATATGGATAAAAACGGGATAAGAACAGGTAATGAACAATTTGCCCTTTGAATGGCTGGTAGGCTTGCGGTATACGCGGGCAGGGCGGCGCAGCCGTCGCAATAGCTTTATTTCCTTTATTTCACTGATTTCGATGGCGGGCATCTCGCTGGGCGTGGCCGCCCTGATCGTGGTGCTGTCGGTGATGAACGGTTTTCAAAAGGAAGTGCGCGACCGCATGTTGTCGGTGCTGTCGCATATAGAAATTTCGGACGGCTCGGGCTCCATGCCTAACTGGAAAGAGGTTGCCTTGCAGGCGCAAAAGCACCCGGAGGTCAGGGGATATGCTCCGTATGTAGAAGCGCAATCCATCATGCTGCATGATGATGCGATGCGGGGCGTGGTGCTGCGCGGCGTGTTGCCGGAGCAGGAACCGAACGTATCGGATGTGTCCAAAAAACTCATCGCCGGTAATTTTTCCGATCTGCGGGCCGGCGAATTCAATATCGTGGTCGGCAAGGAGCTGGCCAGGCTCATGCATGTCAATATAGGCAGCAAAGTGAACCTGCTGGTGCCGCAAGAGCAGACCACGCCTTTCGGTTTTATCCCGCGCCCCAAGACCTTCACCGTGGTCGGCATATTCGAGGCGGGTCATTACGAGTTCGATTCCGGCCTGGCCTTCATACAGATTGAAGATGCCGAAAAATTGATGCGGCTGTCCGGGCCTTCCGGTTTGCGCCTGCGTATCGACGACATGCTGCGGGCTCCGCAAGTGGCGCGCGAGCTGTCGCAGATGTTGCAAGGGAATTTGTACATCAGTAACTGGTCCGACACCAATCGCATCTATTTTGCCGCGGTGAAGTCTGAAAAAACCATGATGTTCATTATCCTGACCTTGATCATCGCAGTTGCAGCATTCAACCTGGTATCGACACTGGTCATGACCGTGACCGACAAGCAGGCGGACATTGCCATCCTGCGCACCTTGGGGGCCTCGCCGCGTTCCATCATGAAGATTTTCATGATACAGGGCGCCCTGGTGGGCTTGCTCGGGACCGGGCTGGGCGTAGGCGGCGGTGTGCTGGTGGCGCTGAATATCGACGTGATCGTGCCCTTCATCGAGCGGCTATTGGGCATACATTTCCTGGCGAAAGAAATTTACGTGATCAGTTCCCTGCCTTCCGACCTGCACTGGTCCGATGTCGGCTTTATCGGCGGCGTTGCCGTTGTGCTGGCCTTCCTGGCGACTATTTATCCTAGCTGGCGTGCTGCCCGCGTTAAACCGGCGGAGGCTTTGCGCTATGAGTGATCTGGTTCTTTCCTGCAGTAATCTGGGCAAAACGTTTATCCAGGGCGAATATTTCGTGAACGTGTTGAGCGGGATAGACATGGCCGTCAACAAGGGCGAGCGCCTGGCAATTGTCGGCGCGTCCGGATCAGGCAAGTCCACGCTGCTGCATTTGCTGGGCGGGCTGGATACGCCGACTACCGGCAATGTTATTTTACAAGGCCAGGATTTCGCCAGCCTGGGTGAGGCGGCGCGTGGTAATTTGCGCAATATCTCGCTGGGCTTTGTCTATCAATTCCATCACTTGCTGCCTGAATTTTCCGCTTTGGACAATGTGGCGATGCCTTTGCTGATACGCCGCGTGCCGCGCAAGGAGGCGCAGCAGGTCGCTCATGCGATCCTGACCAGGGTCGGCCTGGAGCATCGTGTCACGCATGTGCCGGGCGAGCTTTCGGGTGGCGAAAGGCAAAGGGTGGCGCTGGCCAGGGCCCTGGTGACGCAGCCGGCATGTGTGCTGGCCGATGAGCCTACCGGCAACCTGGACCGCGGCACTGCGCAACAGATATTTGACCTGATGCTGGAGTTGTCGCGCACGCTGGGGACCTCATTTGTGATCGTGACGCATGATGCGGAACTGGCCGGGCGTTGCGATCGTGTTTTGCGCTTGACGGATCAGGGCCTGCATACGCCGGAATGAATGCTGGCGAGGGTGTGCCGTAACAGAGCCGCATAACCCCTGGACGGGTTGTGCGGTTTTGCATTTCAGGCTTGGCAAAAGTATAAAAATGTTGGATATTGCTTCCTGTGTCGTCACCCAATGCAACGAGATTGCGCTGGGCAGCCATATACAGTTTCTTAAAAAGTGTAGACCTAATCCTTGATCGTACCCCTATGAGCCAACAAAGCCAGTTCCGCCTGCTTGCCCAACGCCGTTTTTCCCCCTTCTTCTGGACCCAGTTTCTGGGCGCGTTTAACGATAACGTCTTCAAGACAGCGCTGTTGACGATCCTGACCTTCGATGCACTGCATTGGACCGATGCGGATGCCGGCTTCCTGACCAACCTGATCCCGGGCTTGTTTATCCTGCCATTTTTATTGTTTTCCGCAACGGCGGGGCAATTGGCGGACAAGCTTGAAAAGGGCAGGCTGGCGCGCATTGTGAAGCTGCTGGAAATCGTGATCATGCTGATCGCCGGCGCAGGCTGGATGACGCACACTTTATGGCTGCTGATAGCCGCCGTCATCGGCATGGGCATCCACTCCACCTTGTTTGGCCCGGTCAAATACGCCTATCTGCCGCAGCACCTGAAAACTGAGGAGCTGACAGGAGGTAACGGCGTCATTGAGATGGGCACCTTTGTCGGCATCCTATTGGGCGAAATCCTCGGGACGATGCTGGTCGTGCATAAGCCCTGGGGCATAGAGCTGGTCGCCGGCGGCACGCTTGCCATTGCCGTACTGGGGTGGATGGCCAGTTTGCGCATTCCTCTTTCTCCTGCGGCGGAGCCGGAACTCAAGATAAACTGGAACCCGGCGACTGAGACAGTCAGGAATATCAGCTTCAGCAGCAAGAACCGGCCGGTCTTCCTGTCGATGCTGGGCAATTCCTGGTTCTGGTTTTACGGCGCCATCGTATTGGCGCAATTTCCCTTGTATGCCAAAAATTATTTGCATGGCGACCATAGCGTCCTGGTGTTGCTGCTGGCCGTGTTTTCGTTCGGCATAGGCGCAGGTTCGTTGTTGTGCGAGCGCCTGTCCGGGCACAAGGTGGAGATAGGCCTGGTGCCGTTCGGCGCGATAGGCTTGTCGGTATTCGGTTTTGAGCTGTACCTGGCCAGCGTTGCCTACACAAGTGTGGCCGCAGTCGACATGCACCAATTTTTGCATCAGGCAGGCAGCCACAGGATATTGTTCGATATCGTGATGATAGGCATCTTTGGCGGCTTCTACGTCGTGCCATTGTTTGCGGTGATACAGACCCGTTGCGATCCCAAGCATTTGTCGCGCACGATTGCCGGCATGAACATCATGAATGCCTTGTTCATGGTCGTGGCGGCCGGTTTTGCAATCCTGATGCTGAAGCAGGGTTTTACGATCCCGCAAATCTTCATGGCGACCGCCGTTCTGAATGCGCTGGTTGCGGTCTACATATTCAGCCTGGTGCCTGAATTCCTGATGCGGTTTATCGCATGGCTGCTGATACACACGATACACAGGGTGAGGGGCGTCAATACTGCCCTTATCCCGGAGCATGGCGCGGCGGTACTCGTCTGCAATCATGTCAGCTATATGGATGCTATCGTCATCATGGCGTCCAGCCCGCGTCCGATCCGTTTTGTGATGGATCACCGCATATTCAAGATTCCGTTTTTGTCCTGGGTGTTCAGGACGGCCAAGGCCATCCCCATTGCACCGGCCAAGGAAGATCCGTGGTTGATGGAAAAAGCCTATGTCGATATTGCACAAGCCTTGCATGAAGGTGACCTGGTTTGCATCTTCCCGGAAGGCAAGCTGACCGCAACCGGCGAAATCAATGAATTCAAGGGCGGCGTGATGAAGATCATAGAACGCTCGCCGGTGCCGGTATTTCCGTTGGCGTTGCGCGGCCTGTGGGGCAGCTTGCTGAGCAGGGACAAAGGCAATCCTTTTGAGCGCTCATTCCGTCGCGGCCCTTTTTCCAAGCTGGAACTGGTCGTCGGCGAAGCGCTGAAGGCGGCGCAGGTGACGCCGGAACTCTTGCAGGAAAAAGTCACAGCCCTGCGAGGTGAGTGGAAGTAAGCCGAAACGATGGATCGCCTGCTGGCGCGGGCTAGGGGAGGCAAATATGTCCGGATTGATCAAGGGGTTGGCTTGCTGCTTGCTTTATGTGATAGGACAGGCAGGGGCCGATGCAGCGGCGATCAGCCGCTTTTCTCCTCAAGGGGAAGTTGCCCAGGTCCGGCAGGTGAGGGCCAGCTTCTCCGAGCCCGCGATACAGTTCGGCGATCCCAAGGCGCCGGCGCCTTTCGACGTCAATTGCGCTGAAGCCGGTACTGCCCGCTGGGCAGACGACAAGAACTGGATCTTCGATTTCGTCCGCGATCTGCCGCCGGGCACCAAATGCAGCTTCACATTGAAGCCCGGCTTCAAGACCCTGGCCGGCAATACCGTCAGTGGAAAATCCGCATTCCAGTTTAATACCGGCGGCCCGGCCGTGCTCAATGTGCACCCTTATCAGGGGGAAAGCATTGATGAAGAGCAGGCCTTCATCCTGATACAAAATGGCGCGGCGACCGAAGCCAGCGTGCGCGAACACCTGTATTGCGAAATCGAAGGCGTGCATGAACGCGTTCCGGTGAAATCCGTTGCAGCCGACATCCGGACCCAGCTCTTGAAGAGATTTGCGGACAAAATCGATGCCAGCCGCGTGACCATCGTACAGTGCCAGCAGCGTTTCCCGAATGAAGCTGCGGTCAGGCTGGTGTGGGACAAGGGCATCAGCACAGCTTCCGGCATCGCGACGATGCAGGCGCAAAGCTTCAAGTTCAAGACGCGCAAGGCATTTACCGCCAGTTTCAGTTGCCAGCGCGAAAATGCCAATACTGCCTGCACGCCCATCCTGCCGGTCAGCTTGTCTTTCAGCTCCCCTATCAGCCGTAAAATGGCAGAGGACATCGTTTTGAAGGGCGCCCGCGGGACGGCGAAACCCGACTTTGCCAAAGACGACAAGGAGGAGGCGGTTTACCGCATCAGTTTCAAACCGCCGTTTGCCGAGAAGGCCGAGTATTCCATCGTGCTGCCCGGCAGCCTGAAGGATGAAAGCGGAAGGGCGCTCAGCAATGCAGCGCAATTCCCTTTGAAGTTTACTACCGCTGACTTTCCACCGTTGGCTAAATTCCCGTCTGCGCCATTCGGCATCATAGAGTTGAATGCCGATGCGACCCTGCCCGTGACTTTGCGCAATGTGGAAAGCAGCATGATGGTCCGCAGCGCTAGCGGCAAGGCCTCTCCCGGCACGGTCGCGGATGTCAAGGTCGACAGCGATGCGGGAATCATTGCGTGGCTGGGAAAATTGAATCGCTATCACGAGAGCAGTATACAAATTGCCGGCAAACCGGTGGAAACCCGCAGCATCGGCCTGCTGGAAAAAGAGCCCGGCGCGCGCAAGCTGGATTTGCCGCCACCCTCGGATTCCCCGGGTGCCGCAATCAGGCCTTTCGAGGTGATAGGGATTCCGTTTAAAGACCCCGGCTTTCACGTGGTGGAGCTGGAGTCCAGACGGCTCGGCGCTGCTTTGCTAGGCAAGTCGCAGCCCATGTATGTGCGCACCAGTGTGCTGGTGACCAATCTGGCGGTACACCTCAAGCTGGGGCGAGAAAATGCCGCGGTATGGGTCACCACACTGGACAATGCAAAACCGGTTGCGGACGCCGATGTGCGCATATCGGATTGCAAAGGCAAAGAATTGTGGCGCGGCAAAACCGACAAGAATGGACTTGCGATATCGCCTAAAGCGATCGAGGACGTCTGCCAGTACAGCGATAGCCGGGAAGATCGCCAAGGCCAGATGAATGGCTTGTTCGCCAGCGCGCGCAAAATCGATGAAAAAGGCCGGGCCGATATGGCCTTTGCGCTCAGTTCCTGGAACAGCGGCATAGAATCTTTCCGGTTCAACCTGCCGACCGACGTCAATAAATCTTCTACCGTCAGGGCGCACACCATCTTTGACCGTACCTTGCTACGCGCCGGTGAAACCGTATCGATGAAGCATGTGATTCGCGTAGAAAACATGCACGGTTTTGCATTGCAAAGGCCGGACCTGTTGCCTGACCGGGTACGCATCATCCATCAGGGCAGCAATCAGGAATTCCAGTTCCCGCTGACCTGGCGCGGCCAAAATTCGGCGGTAACCGAGTTTGCCATACCCAGGCAGGCCAAGCTGGGGCGTTACGACGTCGTGCTGGATAAAGGCAAGCCTAAAACGGATGCAGGCCCGGCGGCCGGAGCCGGTGATGTGGCGGAGCAAAGCGGTATCGATGGCGAAGACCGTTATAGCCAAAATACGTACATGAGCGGCAGCTTCAGGGTGGAAGAGTTCCGCCTGCCGTTGCTGCAGGGGCGTATCACGCCGCCGAAGCCTGCGCAGATCAGCCCGAAAGAAATGCCGCTGGATGTGCAGTTGAATTACCTGAACGGCGGCGGAGCGTCCGGCTTGTCGGTAGAAATCACCAGCTTGCTGCGGAATAAATTTGTTTCCTTTCCTGCCTACCAGGAATTTTCGTTTGCCGCGTCCGGCGAATATGACGACGAGCAAAGAATAGTCGCCAATAAACTGCCGGTCAGCCTGGACAAGAACGGCGGCGGGAAAACCGTGATCAAGGATTTACCGGCAATCAGCAAACCGCAGGAATTATTGTCCGAGATGAGCTATGCCGACCCCAACGGCGAGGTGCAGACTGTGTCGGCGGTGACGCCTGTGTGGCCGTCCGCATTGGTGCTGGGCGTCAAGGCTGGGGAGTGGGTGTCGGTCAAAAAGAAAATGACCTTGACTGCCGTGGCGCTGGATACCAGCGGCAAACCGCAGGCGGACGTGAAAGTGGAGTTCAGCGGCATTGCCAAGCAAACCAATTCGCACCGCAAGCGCATGGTGGGCGGATTCTACGCGTATGAAAATGCGGAAATTGCCAAGGATCTCGGCACGCTATGCTCCGGCAAATCCGATGCACGGGGGCTGGTATTGTGCGATGTGGAGCTGGCCGAGCCAGGCAATGTTGAGGTCTTTGCCAGGGCCAAGGATGGCAAGGGCAAGCTGTCGCAGGCGAGGACATCGGTGTGGGTCACCCGGCAAGGGGAAATCTGGTTTGATGGAGAAAACCAGGACAGGATGGATATCTTGCCGGAAAAGAAACGCTATCAGGCCGGCGAGACAGCCAAATTCCAGGTCAGGATGCCTTTTCGCCATGCGACGGCCTTGGTCGCCGTCGAACGCGAAGGCATCATCGATACGATGGTGGTGCAATTGAACGGCCGCGATCCCACCGTCAGCCTGCCGGTGAAGGCAAGTTACGGTCCGAATGTGTTTGTGTCGGTGCTGGCGGTGCGCGGCCGGATGCGCGAAGTGCCGTGGTATTCCTTCTTTACCTGGGGCTGGAAAGAGCCCATTAACTGGTGGCATGAGTTCCGTGAATACCAGGCGCCGGGGGCGTTGGTGGATTTGTCCAAACCTGCCTACAAATACGGCATTGCTGAAATCGGCGTCGGCATCGAGGGCAGCCAATTGGGTGTCACCGTAGCCAGCGACAAGGCCAGCTACCCGATACGCTCCACCGCAAAAGTCAGTTTGCAAGTGCTGCTGCCTGGCGGCAAACCGGCTGCCGGCGCCGAAGTGGCCGTGGCCGCCGTCGATGAGGCCTTGCTGGAGCTGCAGCCCAACACCAGCTGGGACTTGTTGAATGCGATGCTGCAAAGGCGCAGCTATGGCATAGAGACCGCGACTGCGCAAATGCAGGTGATAGGCAAGCGGCATTACGGCCGTAAAGCGGTGGCCGCAGGCGGTGGCGGCGGCAAAGCGCCCACCCGTGAACTGTTTGACACCTTGCTGCTATGGAAGCCGAACGTGGTGCTGGATGCCAACGGTAGGGCGCAACTGGACGTGCCTCTGAATGATGCGCTGACCAGCTTCAGGATCGTCGCGGTGGCGCAAAATGGCGCTTCCTTGTTTGGCACCGGATCAACCAGCATTCGCTCCACGCAAGACCTGCAATTGATATCCGGCCTGCCGCCGCTGGTGCGCGAGGGCGACCGCTATAACGCCGCGTTGACGGTCAGGAACACCACGGCGCGCGCGATGCAGGTCAATGTCGCAGCCAGGGTAGGCGGCCTAGCTGCCGAATTGCCGAGCCAGAACCTGAACATCCCGGCCGGGGAGGCGCGTGAACTGAGCTGGAGCGTTACTGCGCCGGTAGCAGCCAATGGCGATGTGCAACAACTGGCGTGGGAAGTGCGGGCGCAGGAGCAAGGCGGGCAGGCAGTCAGGGACAGCCTGAAGTTCAGTCAGCGGGTGGTGCCGGCTGTGCCTGTCACCGTCCAGCAGGCGAGCCTGTTCCAATTGGATAAGGCGGAATCCACTGCGATAACGCAGCCGGCCGACAGCCTGCCCGGCCGCGGCGGGCTGGCAATATCGCTGATGCCTAGCCTGGCAGGGCCCAGCGAAGGTTTGCGGCGATTTTTTGCGGACTACCCTTATTCCTGCCTGGAGCAAAAAGCGTCGAAGGCGATAGGCTTGCGCGACGCGGCGATGTGGGACAGGGTGATGAGCGAGCTGCCCACTTACCTCGATAGCGACGGGCTGGCCTATTACTACCCGCCCAAAGACGCCGGCCAGCGGCTCGGCAGCGATACGCTGACCGCCTATATCCTGGCGGCCAGCCAGGAGGCCGGCTATGCATTGCCGGAACAGAGCCGGGACAAGATGCTGCGCGGCCTGGCTGCTTTTGTAGAGGGGAAAGTCACCAGGGACTTCTGGTCGCCGAAAAAAGACCTGGACGTCAGGAAAATAGCCGCGCTGGAAGCTTTGTCGCGCTATGGACAGATGGATCCGCGTATGCTGGGCTCAATACAGATAAGCCCCAATCTGTGGCCGACTTCCACATTGCTGGACTGGATGGAGATATTGCAAAGGGTCGCCAGCATACCGCAGCATGACAGGTATCAGAAAGAAGTCGACCAGATACTTCGCTCTCGCCTGAACTATCAGGGAACCAGGATGGGATTTTCCACCGAAAGCGACGACTACTGGTGGTGGCTGATGTGGAATGGCGACGCCAATGCCAACCGGCTGATCCTGGCGACGCTGGATAGTCCCGCCTGGCGCGAGGATATGCCGAAGCTGATCAATGGCGCAATCCAGCGCCAGCAGCGCGGGCACTGGGCGTCTACCACCGCCAATGTCTGGGGTACTCTGGCACTGGAAAAATTTGCGCAGAAATTTGAGGCCGAGAAAGTCAGCGGAACTACCAGGGCGGCGTTGGCGAATGCCAGCCTGGCTTTCAACTGGCCGCTCGCCGGCGGAGGCAAACTGTCCTTGCCCTGGCCGGCCAAGGCGCTTGCGCCGGCAACTGCTTCCCAGGAGGCGCTGAAGCTGACACACGATGGACGGGGCAAGCCCTGGGTGAGTTTGCAGAGCCTTGCTGCCGTGCCCCTGAAAATGCCATTTTCCAGCGGTTACCGGATCATTAAAACCCTGGTGCCTGTGGAGCAAAAAGAGAAGGGCAAGTATAGTCGCGGCGATATCGTGCGGGTTGAGTTGGAGGTTGACGCCCAAGCCGACATGACCTGGGTCGTGGTGTCTGATCCTGTTCCCGCCGGCGCCAGCTTGCTGGGCTCCGGCCTGGGGCGCGATTCGGCGATAGCGGCTAGCGGCGAACGATCCAGCGGCCGCGCCTGGGTAGCCTACGAGGAGAGAAGTTTTGAGGCCTACCGCAGCTATTATGAATTTGTTCCGAAAGGAAAATTCAAGCTGTCCTACACGATGCGCTTGAACAATGCAGGGGAATTCAACCTGCCGCAAACCCGGGTGGAGGCAATGTATGCGTCTGAAATGTTTGGCGAAATTCCTAATGCAACCCTGAATGTGAAGTGATGCGTAGCCAGCTGCCAGGGCTGAAAAGCCTGATTTCCAAGTGCGACCGGTACGGCAAATACCTGCTTGCGGCGCTGTGCTTGTCGCTTCCCGTTGCCGCTGCGTTTGCGGTCCCGACGTTTGCCGAGGTGCAGCAGGAATTCCGCTCATCGGATGCGGTCCTGTATGACAGGAATGGGGCGGTGCTCCACCAGCTGCGCTTGAACCCGAAAGAACGCAAGCTATCCTGGGTCAAGCTGGAGGATGTTTCACCAGCCTTGAGGAACGCGCTGATCGCGTCCGAAGACAAACGTTTTTACCAGCATGCGGGCGTGGACTGGAATGCGGTCGCTGCGGCTGCCTGGGGCAATGTATGGCATACCCGGACCAGGGGGGCATCGACCATCACGATGCAGCTTGCCGGCCTGCTGCAGGATGACTTGCGCCGTAAAGCGGCTCCGCGCAGTACCACGCAAAAAATCAACCAGGCTTTGGTCGCAAGGGCGCTGGAGCAGAGCTGGCGCAAAGACCAGGTACTGGAAGCCTATCTGAATCTGGTTGCTTTTCGCGGCGAGCTGGTCGGTGTGCACGCCTTGTCGCGCGTGCTGTTCGACAAGCATCCCAGCGGCCTGGATCAAACCGAAGCAGCGATCGCGGTCGCCCTGATACGCGCACCGAATGCCAAACCGGAAAAGGTGGCTGAGCGTGCCTGCAATATCTTGAAAGAGCAAAACCTTGCCGCCTATTGCCAGAATCTGGCGGGCATCACGGAATTGCGTTTTGCCCGCCTGTCGGCAAAATCCGGGCTACTGAACGTGGCGACAGGCCCGCAACTTGCGCCGCATCTGGCACGCAGGTTGTTAAAACTAAATATGCCGGTGGCGGGAAAACCGGATATCCGGAATGTGCGTTCGACATTGGACGCCGGTACCCAGAGTTTTGCCAGGGATGCGTTGATACGCCAGTTGTCGGCGCTGGTCGATAGGAATATAGAAGACGGCGCCATCGTGGTGCTGGACAATGCCAGCGGCGATGTGCTGGCATGGGTGGGTTCCAGCGGCAGCCTGTCGGATGCATCGCAGGTGGATGGTGTGACAGCCTTGCGCCAGGCGGGCTCCACGTTAAAGCCGTTTTTGTATGAGCTTGCGATAGAAAGAAAATGGCTTACCGCGGCATCGATACTCGATGATTCCGCCGTCAATCTGCCGACAGCGTCGGGCTTGTACATACCGCAAAACTATGACAAGCACTTCAAGGGATTGGTCAGCGTGCGCACTGCGCTGGGTTCTTCGCTGAATATTCCGGCGGTCCGCACCCTGGTGACGGTCACGCCAGAAACTTTTTTCCAGCGCCTGCAAAACTTGGGGTTCCAGCTCAGGGAATCAGGCGATTATTATGGCTATAGCCTGGCGCTGGGGAGTGCAGACGTCAGCTTGCTGGCACTGACCAATGCCTATCGCAGCTTGGCCAACAACGGTAAATACAGTGCGGTACGTGTTAGCGCCGCCGATGGCCCTGCGCGCGAAACGGCTGTCATGGATGCCGCCTCCAGCTTCATCGTCGGCGATATCCTGGCGGATCGTGCCGCTCGCGCGGTCACTTTTGGTCTGGAGAATGCGCTGGCGACGCGTTTTTGGGCGGCCGTGAAGACGGGAACATCCAAGGATATGCGGGACAACTGGTGCATCGGCTATTCGGACAGGTATACCGTCGGCGTGTGGGTGGGCAATGCCTCAGGCTCGCCGATGTGGGATGTATCAGGGGTTACCGGCGCGGCACCCATATGGCAGGAAGTGATGCAGTATTTGAACGGCAGAGCCGCAAGCCAGACAGCCGCGAGACCCAGGCCCGGTCCACCGGCAGCAGGCGTGATCGCACTGCAAATCCATTATGAATCCAATCTGGAAGCGCCCAGGAGCGAGTATTTTTTAAGCGGAACCCAGCAAAGCCTGATCAAGCTTGCGGGCTCAAATGACATCTATCCGTCGATACGTTATCCGACAGCCGGCATGCTGGTCGCGCTGGACCCGGACATTCCTCCGCAGCGCCAGCGCATACGCTTTTCCGCGCAGGGCATCAGCAACGGCAAGTGGCTACTGGATGGCAAGCCCTTGCGGCTTGCGGCCAAGCTGGCGCAGGGGAGCGCTTACGACTGGATGCCGTGGCCGGGAAAGCACACGTTGTCCCTGTATGGTGCGAACGGCGATCTGCTGGACCAGGTACGTTTTGAAGTGCGGGGGGCGATGGAAAGGCCGCGCCAGAAGAAATCCGGCTCTTAGGAGCAATGCTTGATGTAAATTGCAGGCTGAACCTGATGCCGCCAGTTGTTACCGGCGGCATCAGGTTCAGTTGATGTTATGAAGATATAGCGCCAAGCTCGCTGCACGCCAACTTAGTGCGCGCCGCCCGCATCTATCGGCACTGCGGATTTCGAAGGTTTGGTCAGCCAGACCAGGCCTATCAGCATCAGGAACATGACGGAGGATATCCAGAAAATATCGGTGGCGGCCATGGTGCTGGCCTGGACCGTGATGCTTCTGTCAATAATTGCCCATGCGCCCGGTTCCGGTATGCCTAGTTGCCCCATTTGCTGAACGCTTTGGACGAAGGCCGGGTAGCTGCTGCCGGTATGCTCCGCCAATTGGGAATGGTGCAAGGTGCCGCGGCTATCCCAGATGGTCGTAGCAATGGATGCGCCCATGCCGCCGCACATGATACGGACAAAGTTGGACAGCCCTGCAGCGGCCGGAATCTTGCCCGGCGACTGGCCCGATAAAATAATCGAGGTCAGCGGGATAAAAAACATGGACATTGCCGCACCCTGTATCAAGGTAGGAATCCACAAGGAGATCGTGTCGACGTCGGTTGAGAACTTGGAGCGCATGTAGAACACCAGTGCGAACAGCAAGAACGCCACCGTGGCCACCCGGCGCGCATCCAGTTTGGGCAAAAATTTGCCGATCACCGGAGACAATAAAATGGCGAAGATGCCGACCGGAGCCATCACCTTGCCCGCCTCGGTGGCCGTATAGCTTAATTGCGTCTGCAGCCACAAAGGCATGATCACGAGGCTACCGAAAAACAGGCCGTAGCCGATAGAAATTGCCACCACGCCGGCGCTGAAATTGCGCCCCTTAAATAGCGACAGGTCGACCACCGGATGTTCTTCACCCAGTTCCCAGATAACGAAGTAGATCAGGCCGACTGCGGCCACCAGCGTCAGCGCAATGATCTCGCCGGAATTGAACCAGTCGAGCTCCTTGCCCTTATCCAGCATTAGTTGCAGTGAGCCGACCCAGACAATCAGCAAGCCGAGCCCCACCTTGTCGATGGGGACGCGCTTGATCGCCGATTCACGTTTGCGGTACAACGACCAGGTGGCCCAGGCGGAAAACAGGCCCACCGGGATATTGATATAGAAAATCCACGGCCAGGTGTAGTTGTCCGATATCCAGCCCCCCAATAGCGGCCCCATGATGGGCGCGACCAGCGTGGTCATCCCCCATAGGGCCAGCGCCATTGAGCTCTTGGCGGGTGGATAACTGCCCAGCAGCAGCGACTGCGACAAGGGGATCATCGGACCCGCAACCGCGCCTTGCAAAACGCGGGCGGCGATCAGGATCTCAATGCTGGGCGACATACCGCATAACCAGGACGAGATCACAAACAGCAGGATGGAGGTAATAAACAGGCGCACCTGGCCGAAGCGCTGCGTCAGCCAACCGGTCAGCGGGACCGAGATCGCATTCGCTACCGCAAACGAGGTGATGACCCAGGTGCCCTGTTGCGGCGATACCCCCATGTTGCCGGAGATCGCCGGTATCGAGACGTTCGCAATCGACGAATCGAGCACATTCATGAAAACCGCCAGCGACAGCGCCAAGGTTCCCAGCGCCAGCTGGGAACCCTTCAAGGGCTGCAGGGCAGTGGTGCCTGATGCGCTCATTGCCGGCTAGTGCCTGTGTTTGCCGCTGCCAGATTGGCTGCAATGATGTCTGCAATGCGCTTGTCTGCCTCATTGCCGCTTTGTTCAAATACCTCGGTTTTGTATATGGGGGCCGTGCGTGCCGGCGCCGTAGCCAACGGCGCGCCTTGTTCCTGCGAGATGTTGACCTTGACCTGCATCGACAAGCCTATCCGCAGCGGATGTGCGAGAAGCTCCTTGGGATCAAGCGTGATCCGCACCGGGACACGCTGTACCACCTTGATCCAGTTGCCGCTGGCATTCTGCGCCGGCAGCAGCGCAAAGGCAGCGCCGGTGCCGGCAGACAAGCCCGCTACCTTGCCATGGTATTCAACATTGGAACCGTACAGGTCGGATTCCAGCGTGACGTCCTGGCCTATGCGCATATGCATCAGTTGCACTTCCTTGAAGTTGGCATCGACCCACAATGCATTCAAAGGAACGATGGATAATAAAGGCGCGCCTGCCGCCACGCGCTGACCTAGCTGCACCGAGCGCCTGGC